>JBLMYK010000235.1:0-10529 GCA_050258235.1 Gemmatimonadota bacterium
GTCGAACGGAACGACGAGCAGCAGATCCCGGTGATCGGGCTGCGGCGCAAGATCGCCGAGAAGATGCAGGAGGCCAAGCGCCACATCCCGCACTTCACCTACGTCGAGGAGATCGACGTCACCGAGCTCGAAGACCTGCGCGGCAAGCTGAACGACAGCTACGCCGAGGAGCGCGGCAAGCTGACGTTGCTGCCGTTCCTGATGCGCGCGATCGTGCTCGCGGTGCGCGCGTATCCGATGGTCAACGCGCGCTACGACGATGAGGCAGGCGTGGTGACACGCCACGGCGCTGTGCACCTGGGCATCGCGACGCAGACCGACGCGGGCCTGATGGTGCCGGTCGTGCATCACGCCGAGGCGCGCGACCTGTGGTCGAGCGCCGCCGAGATCACCCGGCTGGCTGAGGCGGCACGCAAAGCCAAGGCGACGCGCGACGAACTGACCGGCTCGACCATCACGATCACCAGCCTCGGCGCGCTCGGCGGCATCGTCACCACACCGGTGATCAACTATCCCGAGGTGGCGATCGTCGGCGTCGGCCGCATCGTCGAGCGGCCGGTGATCCGCGCGGGCAGCATCGTCGCGCGCAAGGTGATGAATCTGTCGTCGTCGTTCGACCACCGCGTGGTCGACGGCGCCCACGGCGCCCAGTTCGTGCAGGCGGTGCGCGGTTATCTCGAAGCACCGGCGACGTTGTTTGTGGAATGACGATGGCCTGTGTCATTCCCGCGCAGGCGGGAATCCAGCGCGGCGGCGGTTGACTGGATGCACGCCCCGGTCTGAAGCCTGCCGGGGCAGGCATGGCACGAGAGCGACGGAGTGAGATATGCAGACCCAATCGACCCAGCTACTGGTGATCGGCGGCGGCACCGGCGGCTATGTCGCAGCGATCCGCGCCGCACAGCTTGGCGTGAAGACCACGCTCGTCGAAGGCGACCGCATCGGCGGCACCTGCCTGAACATCGGCTGCATTCCGTCGAAGGCGCTGATCCACGTTGCCGAGGAGTTCGACAAGGCGAACCACTACGCGGCCGCGAGCCCGCTCGGCATCCGCGTGCAGAAGCCCGCGCTCGACATCGGGCAGGCGGTTGCGTGGAAGGACGGCGTCGTGCAGCGACTCACGCACGGCGTGGCCGGGCTTCTGAAGAAGTATGGCGCGCAGATCGTGAACGGCTGGGCCACGATCGTCGACGGCAAGACGGTCGACGTCGGCGACGGCGACACCGCGGTGCGCATCAGCTGCGAGCACCTGCTGCTCGCGACGGGTTCCGAGCCGACGCCGTTGCCGTCGCTGCCGTTCGACGGGCGCGTGATCTCGTCGACCGAGGCGCTGTCGCCGACATCCGTTCCTAAGCGGCTGGTGGTCGTCGGCGCCGGCTACATCGGGCTGGAGCTCGGCATCGCCTATCGCAAGCTCGGTGCCGAGGTGACGGTGATCGAGGCGCTGTCGCGCGCGCTGCCGCAGTACGACGCGGAACTGACGAAGCCGGTCGAGGCATCGCTGAAGAAGCTCGGCGTCGCGCTGCACCTGAACTGCAAGGTGCTGGGCATGAACGCGGCCGGCGATGCGGTACGCATGCAGGATGCGCAGGGCCAGATGAGCGAGATCGCGGCCGATCAGGTGCTGGTCGCCGTCGGCCGCCGTCCGCGCACGAAGGGCTGGGGCCTGGAGAAGCTGCCGCTCGACATGAACGGTGCGTTCGTGAAGATCGACGATTAGTGCCGCACGTCGATGCGCAACGTGTGGGCGGTCGGCGACCTGACCGGCGAGCCGATGCTGGCGCATCGCTCGATGGCGCAGGGCGAGATGGTGGCCGAGATCATCGCCGGGCAGAAGCGCCGCTTCGCACCGGCATCGGTCCCCGCGATCTGCTTCACCGATCCCGAGGTCGTGGTGTCGGGCCTGTCCCCCGACGAGGCGAAGGCGCGCGGCCTCGACTGCATCCACGCGCAGTTCCCGTTCGCCGGCAATGGCCGTTCGCTGACGCTCGAATCGCGCGAAGGCTTCGTGCGCGTGGTCGCGCGCCGCGACAACCATCTGGTCGTGGGCTGGCAGGCGGTCGGCAAGGGTGTGTCGGAGCTCGCGACCGCGTTCTCGCAGTCGCTCGAGATGGGCGCGCGGCTCGAAGACGTCGGCGGCACGATCCATGCGCATCCGACGCTCGGCGAAGCCGTGCAGGAAGCCGCGCTGCGCGCGCTTGGCCACGCGATTCACATATAACCGTCCGCCGACATGCGGCAGGCGAACACGATCCTGCAGATCCAGACGCCCAGCCGCGGGCTGATCGAGATCACGGACCGCGTCGCGCACTGGGTCGCCGCCCGCGGCCTGCGCAACGGACTGCTGACGGCATTCGTGCGCCATACCTCGGCCAGCCTGCTCGTCCAGGAGAACGCCGATCCCGAGGTGCGGCGTGACCTGGAGCGCTTCTTTGCGCGCCTCGTGCCCGACGGCGATCCGCTGTTCGAGCACCGCACCGAGGGCGCCGACGACATGCCCGCGCACATACGGAGCGCGGTGACGCAGACGCAGATTTCAGTGCCGCTGATCGACGGTGCGCTGGCGCTCGGCACCTGGCAGGGCCTCTACCTGTACGAGCACCGCACGCGCGGGCACCAGCGCGAGGTCGTGCTGCACGTGATCGGCGACTGAACGAGTGCCCGCAGGCGGCCGGTGCGCGGCGCGCTACAGGTAGTGGCCGTGCCGCTCCAGCATCTCGATCTTGTAGCCGTCCGGGTCCTGGATGAAGAAGAAGCGCGCGAGCAGTTCGTTGCCGCGTTTGAACTCCTTGATCGGCGCCGGCTGGTAACCCGCTGCGGTCAGCTCTCTGTGCTTCGAAGCAAGATCGTCGACCACCACGCCGACATGGCCGTACCCGGTGCCGTGCGTGTACGCCTCGGTGCGTCCCTTGTTCAGCGTCAGCTCGATCTCCACGTCGTTCTCGTCGTTGCGCAGATACACGAGCGCGAAGTCCGGAAAGTCGAGGCGATTCGACTCGGTGAGGCCGAGCACGTCCGCATAGAACTTCAGCGACCTGTCCAGGTCCAGCACGCGGATCATGCTGTGAATGATCTTGGCCATCGTGATTGCGTGGACTGTCGGGTGGCCGATCGCTGTCAAGCGCGTGCAGCGAGCGGCACCACCTTAGGAGGGCGCGGCGCCGCCGCCTGTGCGCCGGCGTCGAGCTTGCGCAGCAAGTAGCGCATGCAGGTCACGCGCAGGAACGAGGCGAAGTTCGGCACTTCGCCCCGATGCTGCAGGATCTCGTCGTGGAACTTGGTGATCAGCGTGTTCGTCGGGCAGCCTTCGGTTGCGGCCATTTCGGCGAGCACGTCCCACGCGAGGTTTTCCAGGCGAATGCTGGTCAGCACGCCGTGGATGCGCAGTGTGCGCGTGCGCGATTCGTACAGGATTGGATCGGCCTTGACGAAGAATTCGCACATCGCACTCTCCTGAAACGGGGCGGTGCTCAGTTCATGGTTCGATGCGCGTCCCGAGGACCTTCAGGAACTGCGCCATCCACGCGGCATGGCCCGGCCAGGCGACCGCCGTGACGAGCTTGCCGTCGGTCACCGCGCCCGCGACGCCCGGATCCTGGAACTTCGCGCCGGCGAGTTCCATCTCGGCCCGGCACGCGTAATAGCCGGTTGCGGTCTTGCCGCGCAGCGCATCCGCGGCCGCCAGCACCTGCACGCCGTGACAGACGGCCGCGATCGGCTTGCCGGCGGTGACGAAGTGCCTGGTGAACTCGATGACCTTCGGATTCATCCGGATGTACTCCGGCGCGCGGCCTCCGGCGATCATCAGAGCGTCGTAACTGGCGGGATTCACCTCGGCGAAGGTGGCGTTCAGCGTGAACCGATGGCCGGGTTTCTCGCTGTAAGTCTGCGCGCCGTCGAAGTCGTGGATCGCAGTCTGGATGTATTCGCCCGACTTCTTGTCCGGGCACACCGAATGAACGGTGTGGCCGACCATGGTGAGCATCTGGAACGGGGCCATCACCTCGTAGTCCTCGGCGTAGTCGCCGACCAGTTGCAGGATCTTCTTGGCTGACATAGCGGTACCTCCTACAAAAGCATCAGATTGCTCGCTGTTTCATCTGCCGGGCGATGTGCTCGGCCTGCCGGATCGCCAGCGTGACGATCGTCAGGGTCGGATTCTCCGCCCCGCCGGTGGTGAACTGGCTGCCGTCGGAAATGAACAGGTTCTTGATGTCGTGGGTCTGTCCCCACTTGTTGCACACGCCGTCGCGCGGTTTGGCGCTCATGCGGCAGGTGCCGAGGTTGTGCGTCGACGGGTAAGGCGGCGTGCGGAAAGTTTTAACCGCGCCGGCGGCCTTGTACAGCGCCTCGCCCTGCGCGTACGCGTGATCGCGCATGCGATCGTCGTTGTCATGATCGTCGTAATGGACGTTCGGCACCGCGTTGCCCCACTTGTCCTTCACATTGCTGTTGAGCGTCACACGATTGGATTCCCTCGGCATGTCCTCGCCGACCAACCACATCCCCGCCATGCGCGCGTAGTTGTCCAGCCACCAGGCGAAATCGGCGCCCCAGCCTCCGGGATTCAGGAACGCAGCCATGAACGGTACGCCGAGCGACAGCGTCTCCATCTCGTAGCCGCCGACGAAGCCGCGCTTCGGATTGTTCGGCGCCTCGTCGAGGACGACTCCGGCCATCGTCGTGCCGCGGTACATGTGGACTTCGTCCTTGAACGCGGCGTAGACGGATCCGGTCATGTGGCGCATGTAGTTCTTGCCGACCTGGCCCGACGAGTTTGCCAGCCCGTCGGGGAACTTCGACGATGCCGAAAGCAGAAGCAGCCGCGGCGTCTCGATCGAATTGCCTGCAACGCACACCACGCGCGCCTTCTGGCGCTGCTGCTTGCCGGCGCCGTCGTGGTAGACCACGCCGGTCACCTTGCCGGCGTCGTTGTGCTCGATGCGTACCACGTGCGACTCGGTCCGCAAGTCAAGCTTGCCGGTGGCCTCGGCGCTCGGAATCTCGGTGTACAGCGTCGACCACTTGGCGCCGGACTTGCAGCCCTGGAAGCAGAAGCCGATCTGAAGGCAACTGCCGCGGCCGTGGCGCGGCCGGCTGTTGATTGCCATGCGCCCGGTATGACACTCCTTGTACCCGAGCTTGGTCGCGCCGGCGTACATCACCTTGAAGTTGTTGTTGCCCGGCAAGCCGGGGATGCCGTGGGTGCGCGTCACCCCCATCTTGTCTTCCGCGCGCGTGTAGTACGGCGCCATTTCCTTCAGCGTCAGCGGCCAGTCGAGCAGGCTCGCGCCCTTGATGTCTCCGTACGTCGAACGCGCTTTGAACTCGTGCGGCTGGAAGCGCAGCGACGCGCCTGCCCAGTGCGTGGTCGTGCCGCCGACCGTCTTGCAGATCCAGGCCGGCAATCCGGGAAAGTCCTTTGCGACGCGCCAATTGCCCGAGGTTGTGCGCGGGTCCAGCCAGGCGAGCTGCGAGAACGACTTCCACTCGTTATTGATGAAGGTCGCCGGCGATTGGCGCGAGCCAGCCTCGAGGACGACAACCTTCACGCCTTTCTGACACAGTTCGTTGGCGAGCGTGCCGCCGCCAGCGCCAGAACCGATGATCACGACCACCGAGTCGTCGTTGAAATCGTAGTTGGCCATCTGCGTCCCCTATTGGTGTCCAGTTCGGTCGGCGGACTACGTGGCGAGCGGCGGGCTCGCCGCGGGCGGGGGATCGGGCAACCACTTCAGGTCCTGGAATCCGCGGTGGATATAGCCTCCCTTTTCCCACGACGACCCTTCGTATCCGAAGGTCGCCCACGCCATGTCGTTGTCGTACAGGGAGGTGATGCACTGGCCGCGCACCGTGTTGAAGAACGGCTGTCCCTCAATGGCTTTGACGACCTCGAGTTGCTTGGCAGGGTTCGCGGCCGCAAAGTTGCCGCCCGCCGCCTTGTCGAGTGCGGCGACGCCGCCGCGCAGCAGCTTCAACGTGTCGGCGCTGCTCCCCGCCTTTGCATCGAGATCCTTCGCCAGCAGCGCGTAGACGGCGTCGGGCAGCTTGGGGTGCGGGTACAGCACACGACCCATTTTCATCAGCGCATCGCCTTCGGCCGAACTCAGTGTCTTCAGTTCGACGGCCCACGAGCGCGAAGGCGCCAGTAAGGCCAGTGCGCTGCCGGCTGCCAGCGTTCCGGTCAGGATCCCGGAGCCCTGCAGGAACTCGCGCCGTGTCAGCGGCAGGACGGTTTTCTGAATGGCACCGGGCTCGTCGCAGGGAGCCGGGCCCCTCGGCGCAACGCCGACGATGGGAATGACGATCATGGTTCTGCCTCCCTTGACAGAAGCGCCCGCTCTGACGGGCGTCTCGACCCAGTATTGCATTCGTCGATCGGGACGTGGTGATAGTTGGCTACTTACGTGCCCTGGAAGTTCAATGGCGTACGCAAATGAGCGAGGCGGTGCGGGCGGCGGGCGCAGCACCGGTTGGCGCCAGAAATCTCCAAGTGACATCGAGGGGACGCCGAAGGCGATCGTTGCTTGCATGGCGCGCGCGGCATGACCACTGCGCTATCGTGCGCAGACAAGAATTCATCGAACGAACGCGGCGGCCCGATGACGACCGAAACGATCCACCACCGCATCTGCCCGCTGTGCGAGGCCTGCTGCGGGCTCGAACTGAAGGTCAGCGACGGCCGCGTGACGTCGATCCGCGGTCACGATGACGATGTGTTCAGCGGCGGCTACGTGTGCCCGAAGGCGGTCGCGCTGCGGGACCTGCACGAGGATCCGGATCGCCTGCGCGTGCCGCTGGTGAAGCGCGCCGGCCGCTTCGTCGAGGTCGGCTGGGACGAGGCGTTCGCGGAAATCGCGCGCCGGCTGCCGGCGATCCTGGCGCAGCACGGACGCGACGCGGCGGGCCTGGTGCTCGGCAATCCGGTCGTGCACAAAGCCGGCCTGATCCTGTACGCACCCAGGCTGGCGCGCGCGCTCGGCACGCGCAACGTGTTCTCCGCCTCCACGCTCGACCAGATGCCGAAGCAGCTCGCGAGCGGCCTGATGTTCGGCGACTCGCTGTCGATCGCGGTGCCCGACATCGAACGCACGGATCTGCTCGTGGTCCTCGGCGCCAATCCCGCGGTTTCCAACGGCAGCATGTGGACCGTGCCCGATTTTCGCGGCAAGGCCAAAGCGTTGCGCGCGCGCGGCGGCCGGCTGATCGTGATCGATCCGCGCCGCAGCGAGACCGCGGCTTTGGCGGACGAGCATCACTTCATCCGCCCGGGCGCCGACGTGTTCTTGCTGCTCGGCGTCGTGCACACGCTGTTCGCGGAGAACCTCGCGCGGCTCGGCCGGCTGGCCGACCACATTGCCGGTGTCGACGAACTGGCCGCCGCGGTGCAGCCATTCGCGCCGGAGCGCGTCGCCGCGCGCTGCGGCATCGGCGCCGACACGATGCGCGACCTCGCGCGCCGGCTGGCGCAGACCGAGCGCGCCGCGCTGTACGGCCGCATCGGCACCTGCACGCAGGAATTCGGCACGCTGGCGAGCTGGCTGGTCGACGCGGTCAATGTCTTGACGGCCCACCTCGACGAGCCCGGCGGCGCGATGTTTCCGAAGGCGGCCGCGTTCGCCGGCAATACGCGCGGCGCAGCGGGCAAGGGCCGCGGCGTGATCACCGGCCGGCATGCGAGTCGCGTGTCGTGCGCGCCCGAGGTGTTCGGTGAGCTGCCGCTCGCCTGCCTGGCGGAGGAAATCGAAATCCCGGGCGACGGGCAGATTCGCGCGCTGGTCACGATTGCGGGCAATCCGGTGTTGTCCGCGCCGAACGGGCCGCGCGTCGCCGCCGCACTCGATCGCCTCGACTTCATGGTCAGCGTCGACGTGTACCTGAACGAAACGACGCGTCATGCCGACGTGATCCTGCCCGGCACCTCGCCGCTGGAGGACGTGCATTACGACGTCGCGTTCCCGCAGCTCGCCCATCGCAACTGCGCGCGCGCCAGCGCTGCCGTGTTGCCGCGCCACGTCGAACGGCCGGCCGAATGGGAAATCCTGCTGCGGCTGGCGGCGATCGCCGGTGGCCGCGGCGCGGACGCGGACCTCGCGCAGTTCGACGACGAGCTCACCGCGGCCGACGTGCGCCGCGTGGCCAAAGAGCACGCCGACGCGGTGCTCAGGGTCGTATCGAATTGGCGCGGCCCGGAGCGCCTGATCGACCTGGCGCTGCGAGCGGGGCCGTACGGTGATCGGTTCGGCCTGAAGCCGGACGGATTGAGTCTGCAGAAGGTGCTCGCCGCGCCCGGCGGCATCGACCTCGGCCCGCTTGCGCCGCGCGTGCCTGAGCTTCTGCGCACCGCATCCGGCCGCATCGAGCTGGCGCCGGCGCTGCTGCTGGCCGATCTGGAGCGCGCCGCGCGCAGCCTGGACGATCCCGCACCTGACATCGTGATCGTCGGGCGCCGGCAGGTACGGTCGAACAACAGCTGGATGCACAACCTGCCGACGCTGGCGAAGGGGCGCGACCGCTGCACCGTGCTGGTCAACGCCGCCGACGCCGTGCGGCTCGGATTGCGCGACGGCGGACGCGCACGCATCTCGCGCGGCGCTCGCGCGGTCGAGGCGCAGGTGGCGGTCAGCGACGAGATGATGCCGGGCGTGATTTCGCTGCCGCACGGCTGGGGACACGATCTGCCTGGCGCGCGGCTCGGCGTGGCCGCGGCGCAACCCGGGGCGAATCTCAACGCCCTGCTCGACGACGGCGCGCGCGATCCACTGTCCGGCAATGCGGTGCTGAGCGGCGTGGCGGTCGCCGTCAGCGCGGTGGCCTGACCCGCCGCCCGTGGTGATGCGGACCGAGCTCGCGAGTCCCTCGAGGCCGGCCAGTCTTGCGTCGCTGCTCTCATCGCGCGCCGGCCGGCTCGCGGCGTGCATCGCGCTGCTTGCCATCGCGACCGCGCTTGCGTGGGCGGTCGATGGGCAGGTCAGCCTCGCGAGCCAGGCGCTGATCTATCTGCTGCCGGTCGTGCTCACCGCCGTATATCTGCGCGGCGGCGACGCGGTGGTAACCGCGGTCGCCGGTTCGGTGTTGCTGAACTTCCTTTTCATCCCGCCGCGCTACACGTTCCTGGTCGAAGGTCCCGAGTACCTGATCTCGCTCGCCGCGCTGCTCGGCGTGTCGCTCGTCGTCAGCGCGCTGGTGACCAAACTGAAGCGCGAAGCGGCCGCCGCCCGCCTCGGTGAAATGCGGATGGCGGCGCTGCACGAACTGGGACAGGCGCTGGCCGCCGCGCAGCGGGAAGAAGACATCGCCAACCGGGCAGCGGAGATCGTGTCCCGATCGCTCGGATGCGCGAGCGAGATCCGCGTCGTCGGCGCCGATCTGCAGGCGGCGATCCGCGCCACGGCGCCCGGTGTCGGCTCGATCGAGGCCGACGAGGAGGCGCTGCGCTGGGTCGTGGAACACACCGATGCGCTGGGGCCGGGCACGCGCAACTGGCCCACGCTGGAGGCCTGCGCGGTCCCGCTGGCCGCCGATTCGACCTGCATCGGCGTTCTCGCGGTCGATCTGCGCGGCTTCTCGCGTCCATGGGATCCCGACGACCAGCTCCAGCTCGAGGCGCTCGCGCGGCTGATCGCGACCGCGCTGCAGCGCGTGCGGCTGGGGGAGCGTGCGAGCGCGGCGGCGGCCGAGGCACACATGGAAAGCGTGCGCAGCGCGTTGCTGGCGTCGATCTCACACGACCTGCGCACGCCGCTGGCGGTGATCGTCGGGTCGGCGAGCACGCTGCGCGAGCAGGCCGGGCAGCTCGACGCGGAGCGTTGCGCCGCGCTGCTGCGGACGATCGAGTCCGAAGCCGCGCACATGACCGACGTGGCGGAGAACGTGCTGCAGCTCGCGCGCCTGTCGGCGGGGCCGCTCGCGTTGCGGCGCGACTGGGAATCGCTGGAGGAGATCGTCGGCTCCGTCGTCGCGCGCCTGCGCCAGCGCAATCCGTCGCGTGCGATCACCGCGCGACTGGCAACCGGGCTGCCGCTGGTCCATGTCGACGCGGTTCTGCTGGCGCAGGTGCTGACCAATCTGATCGAGAACGCGATCGTTCACGCGCCGGGCGCCGCCGTGGAAGTGGAAGCCCAGCGGCGCGGCGATGAAATCGAGGTGGCGGTCAGCGATCGGGGACCGGGGCTCGGCGCGCTCGATCCGGCGGCGCTGTTCGTGTGCCGTCCGCGCCCTGGCGACCGCGCGCCGGGCGCGCGCGGCGCCGGGCTGGGGCTGCCGATCTGCAAAGCCGCCATCGAAGCGCACGGCGGGAGCATCTCGGCCGCGGGTCGGCCGGGCGGCGGCGCCGTGTTCCGTTTCACGCTGCCGCTGGTTGCGAGCGCGCCTCGCGTTCCGGAAGAACCGGAAGGGCCGGCGACCGCATGAGCGCAGCCTCGGAAAACGCGCCGGCAATCCTCGTCGTCGAGGACGAGCCCGACATCCGCCGCTTCATCGAGACGAGCCTGCGGGCGGCCGGGCACGTGGTCGAGACCGCAGCCGGC
>JBLMYK010000236.1:0-11320 GCA_050258235.1 Gemmatimonadota bacterium
TGCGCCGCCGTCGCAGGCCGATCCGGGCCAGGATCGTCTCGGCGCGATCCTCCGCATCGTCGAGCTTGTTCAGGTTGTGCCAGAACGAGTAGCGGTAGCCGAGCGACCACAGCACCGCGCAGCGCAGGTTCTCGAACACCGACAGCCGATGGAAGATGTTCGTGATCTGGAAACTGCGCGACAGTCCGAGCCGGTTGATCTCGTACGGCTTGCGCCCGGTGATGTCCGTTCCGTTCAGCCGCACCGTGCCGCCGCTGACCGGAAAGCGGCCGCTGATCAGGTTGAACAGCGTGGACTTGCCCGCACCGTTCGGTCCGATGATCGCGTGCCGTTCGCCGGCCGCAACCGCCAGGTTCACTCCGCGGATGATCTCCGTTCGGCCGAAGCTCTTGCGCAGATCGACGAGTTCGACCGCCGCGGTCACACGTCCTCCGGGTTGTCGCGGATCCAGTCCTCGATTTCGACCTGGATCTGGTCCCACACCGCCTTGAAGCGGCGCCTTGCGTACTCGAACCCGAGCGCGCCGCCGATCAGTACGCCCACGGCGAAGACCCAGCTCTCGGCGCGATCGGTGTAGACGGGAAATCCGAACAGGTGGATGCGCGGGCCGAGTGAGAAGTCGAGGGTGCGGTGGTAGATCATCTCGATCAGCAGCACGCAGCCGAGCGTCAGCGCAGTCGCGGTCAGGATCACGCCGACGTACGGATCGCGCAGCCGGCTGAACTTGCGGAACTTCAGCACGCGCAGGTTCATCAGGATCAGGCTCGACAGCCCGCCCGGAGCGAACATCACGAGCAGCACGAAGAAGACGCCGAGATAGAGTTGCCACGCCTTGGTGAACTCCGACAGCGCGACCGCGAACACGGTGAAGACGACGGCGCCGAGGATCGGCCCGAAGAAGAAGGCGACGCCGCCGATGAAGGTCGCCAGCAGCACGCCGCCGGAGCGGATGGCGCTGACGTTCTCGGCGGTGACGATCTCGAAGTTGATCGCCGACAGGCCGCCGGCGATCCCCGCGAAGAACGCCGACAGGATCAGCACGAACCAGCGCACGCGCTGCGTGTTGTACCCGATGAATTCGGCGCGCTCCGGGTTGTCGCGCACCGCATTGGCGATCCGTCCGAGCGGCGTATGCGTGTACGCGAACATCGCCACCATGCAGGCGAAGCACCAGACCGCGATCAGGTAGTAGACGTGGACCTGCGGCCCGAGCGTCCAGCCGGCGACCCCGAGGAGCGGCGCACCGACCGTGCGGTTGCCGCTGATCCCGCCTTCGCCGCCGAAGAACGCCGGAAACATCAGCGAGCAGGAAAAGACCAGTTCGCCGAGGCCGAGCGTGATCATCGCGAACGGCGTGCCGGCCTTCTTCGTCGTCACATAGCCGAAGACGATGCCGAAGAATGCGCCGGCCAATCCGCCGATCAGCGGCAGCAGCGACACCGGCAGGCTCAGGCGGCCGTCGCCGATCAGGTTCATCGCATGGATTGCGAAGTACGCCCCCAGCCCCGAATACACCGCATGGCCGAAGCTGAGCATGCCGCCCTGCCCAAGCAGCATGTTGTACGAAAGCGCGAAGATGATCAGGATGCCCATCTGCGACAGCAGCGTGCGGCCGTACCCCGACTGGAAGATCAGCGGCATCAGTGCGAACAGCAGCGCTGCCAGGCCCCAGACGACCCAGCGGCCGAGGTTCATCGGCCGGTAGCGCAGCACCGCACCCGCGAAGTGCTGCGTCGGTGCCTGGCGTTGCCGGTCGGCTGTCATCAGTCCTCGCGCGTGCCGAGCAGGCCCTTGGGTCGGACGATCAGGACCAGCACCAGCAGCAGGAACGGCAGCACCGGCGCGACCTGCGACAGCTTCAGCGTCCACAGGCTGTACAGCGGCGTATCCGGGGTGATGGTCAGACCGAGCGCGGACAGACCGTCGAGCAGCGAATCGTCGATGACCTTGGCGAACGAGTCGATCAGCCCGATCAGCAGCGAAGCCAGGAACGCGCCGGTCAACGATCCCATGCCACCGACGACGATCACGACGAAGATGATCGCGCCCGCCGTCGACGCCATCGCCGGCTCGGTCACATAGACGGCGCCGCCGATCACGCCCGCCAGTCCCGCCAGCGCGGATCCGGCGCCGAACACGAGCATGAACACACGCGGCACGTTGTGGCCGAGAGCCTCGACCTGCTGCGGGTTCGTCAGCGCCGCCTGGATCACCAGCCCGATGCGCGACCGCGTCACCACCAGCCAGAGCGCGACGAGCATCAGCACCGCGACCAGCATGATGAAGCCGCGCGAAAGCGGGAAATTGGTGGAGAAGATCGTGAACAGGGTGCCCTGCAGTGAGGGCGGCAGGGCGTTCGGCACCGGCGGGCGCCCCCAGATCACCTGCACCATCTCGACGATGATGTACGACAGGCCGAAGGTGAACAGCAGTTCCGGCACGTGCCCCCACTTGTGCACGCGCCGCAGCCCCCAGCGCTCCACCAGCGCGCCGAGCACGCCGACGAGGATGGGCGCGAGGACGAGGCCGGGCCAGAAGCCGATCCACCGCGATAGCTGGTAGCCGAAGTAGGCCCCCAGCATGTAGAAGCTCGCGTGGGCGAAGTTCAGCACGCCCATCATCGAGAAGATCAGCGTCAGCCCCGACGCCAGCATGAACAGCAGCAGCCCGTAGCTGAGTCCGTTCAGCAGCGAGATCAGTGCGAGTTCGACGGTCACGGCAAAAAAAGACCGGCCGCGCGGGCCGGTCGCCGATCCTTGACGGCCTCTAGCCGGCCTTCGCCGGGCGCTTCATCTGGCAGCTGGTCGGCTGCGAGGCGACGTATGCCGGCAGCAGTTCCTCCGTGCGCCAGCCGTTGCCGGTGTTCTCGGAGTCGTACTTCACGCCCTGGCTTCCCGCCTTCTGCCAGCTGGTGATCCACAGCGGCTGCTGCATCTGGTGGTCGGCCGCACGCATCTCCAGTTCGCCATTGATGCTCTGGAACTTCAACCCTTCGAGCGCGAACGCGACTTTCACCGGGTCCGCCGACTTCGCCTTGTTGATCGCCGCCGCCAGCGCGCGCAGCACGTTGTACGTCGCCAGCACGCTGTAATCCTCGTTGAAGCGCTTCTTGAAGTCGACGAAGATCTTTTCTCCCAGCCCGCCCTTGTCGTAAGGATCGCCGTTCAGGTTCCAGTAACCGACGTAGTGAACCCGGCCGATGCCGCTCGACCCCATCGCGGTCGGCACCCCCGTCGTCGTCGCGTAATAGGTGTAGAAGTTGGCATTCAGCCCGGCGTCCCTCGCCGCCTTGATCAGCAGCGCCAGGTCGGAGCCCCAGTTGCCGGTGATGATTGTGTCGGCATTGGCCGCCTTCATCTTCGCCACGTAGGGCGAAAAATCGGTCACGCGCGCGAGCGGGTGCAGGTCGTCGCCGACGATCTTGACGTCGGGTCGCTTGCGCGCGAGGTACTCGCGTGCGGCGCGCCGCACCTGGTGGCCGAACGCGTAGTCCTGGTTGATCAGGTACACGTTCTTGATGTCCTTCTGCTTCGACATGTACGACGTCAGCGCTTCCATCTTCATGTCTGAGTTGGCGTCGAAGCGGAAGTGCCAGAAGCTGCACTTGCTGTTGGTCAGGTCAGGATCGACCGCCGCGTAGTTCAGGAACAGCACTTCCTTGCCCGGATTGCGCTCGTTGTTCTTGGTGACCGCATCCGACAGCGCCAGAGCGACGCTCGATCCGTTGCCCTGCACGATGTAGCGGATGTCCTGGTCGATCGCCAGCTTCAGCGCGTTCAGGCTTTCCTGCGGGCTGAGCTTGTTGTCGAACGCAACGAACTCGAACTTGTACCCCTTGGCCCACTGCTCCCTGTTCGCCATCTCGGCGACAAACTGGTAGCTGCGCAGGATGTTGCTGCCGACCGGCCCCATCAGGCCCGACAGCGGATCCACGAAGGCAAGCTTCACCGTCTGCTCGCCTCCCCCGCTCTTGGCCTGCGCGAGCGCGCCGGCGCTGACGAAAAGCGCAACGCCGGTGGCGAGCGCAAGCTTCGCTATCGATTTCATGTGAGCGCCTCCTGTTGTGCGTTTGGGATGCGTTGAAAGCCGCCGCGGGCGTCACGCGCCCGCCAGCCGGTAGTCCTTGAACTGCTCGCGCAGCCGGTTCTTCAGCATCTTGCCGGTCGCGCCAAGCGGAATGCTTTCGACGAACACCACGTCGTCCGGGATCTGCCACTTGGCGATCTTGCCTTCGTAGTGTGCGAGCAGATCCTCCTTCGTCACCTGCGCGTTGGGTTTCTTCACCACCACCAGCAGCGGCCGCTCGTCCCATTTCGGGTGCTTCGCCGCGATGCAGGCCGCCATCGCGACGGCCGGATGCGACACCGCGACGTTCTCGATGTCGATCGAACTGATCCATTCGCCGCCAGACTTGATCACGTCCTTGCTGCGATCGGTGATCTGCATGTAGCCATCCGCATCGATCGTCGACACGTCGCCGGTCGGAAACCATCCGTTCTTCAGCGGGTCGCGATCCTCTTCCTTGAAGTACCGGTTCAGCACCCACGGGCCGCGCACCAGCAGGTCGCCGAACGCCTTCCCGTCCCACGGCAGGTCGCCGCCGTCGTCGCCGACGATCTTCATGTCGACGCCGAAGATCACGCGCCCCTGCTTGTACTGCACCTGCAGCCGCTCCTCCGGCGTACTGCGCCGGTGCTTTTCCTTCAGCGTGCAGGACGTCCCGAGCGGGCTCATCTCGGTCATGCCCCAGGCGTGCAGCACCTGCACGCCGTACTTCTCCTGGAACATCCGCAGCATCGCCGGCGGGCACGCCGAGCCCCCGATCACCGTGCGGTTCATGGTGGAGAAGCGCAGATTGTTCGCTTCGGTATACGCGAGCAGACCCTGCCACACCGTCGGCACGCCGGCCGAGACAGTGACCTCCTCGGTCTCGAACAGTTCGAACAGGGATTTGCCGTCGAGCGCCCCGCCCGGGAACACGACCTTGGCGCCGGTCATCGCTGCCACGTACGGCAGGCCCCAGGCGTTGACGTGGAACATCGGCACCACCGGCAGGATCGCGTCGCGCGCCGACATGTTCAGCGCATCGGGCAGCGCGGCAGCGTACGTGTGCAGCAGCGTCGAGCGGTGGCTGTACAGGACGCCCTTCGGATTGCCGGTCGTGCCCGACGTGTAACAGAGCGACGATGCGAGGTTTTCATCGAACTCCGGCCACTCGAAATGGTCTGAGTTCGCATTGATCAGATCCTCGTAACAGATCAGGTCGATCTTCGATGCCGGCATCCGGTCCTTGTCGATCATCGCCACGTAGGCGCGGATGGTGCGGCAATGCGCGGCGATCGCCTCGATGATCGGCAGGAACGTGATGTCGAAGAAAAGGACCTTGTCCTCCGCATGATTCGCGATCCAGGCGATCTGCTCCGGGTGCAGGCGCGGATTGATCGTGTGCAGCACCGCGCCGGCGCCCGACACCGCGAAGTACAACTCCATGTGCCGGTAGCCGTTCCACGCCAGCGTGGCGACGCGATCGCCCATCTGCACGCCCAGGCTGCCGAGCGCGTTGGCCATCTGGCGCGCGCGCCGATGAAGGTCGCGGTAGGTGTAGCGGTGGATGTCGCCCTCGACCCGGCGCGACACGATTTGCCCGTCCCCGTGATGCCGGTCGGCGTGCCGGATCAGCGACGAGATCGCCAGCGGCGTGCCCATCATCAGGCCCTTCAGCATTTCTGGTCTCCTTTTGCGCGCAGTCGTTTTGTGCGACGAGTGTACAAGCGCTGATGGCTAGAATCGCGTTCCCGTTGGAGCGCCCGTTGAACAGTCCCCTGCCCCCGCCGCCGCTCGCGTCCGCCCATACCGCGCAGACGCTGGATGAGCTGCCGTGGGTGGCCGGTTTTGGCCGCCTGCCCCCGCCTTTCTACACCCGGCTCGCGCCGACTGCGCTGGCTGAACCGTATCTGGTCGGGTTTTCCTCGGCTGCGGCGGGGCTGATCGGCCTGGATCCGGCGCAGGCGAAGCGGCCGGACGTGGTCGCGGTCCTCGCGGGCAACCGGGTACCGACCGGCGCCGAGCCCCTGGCAGCGGTCTATGCCGGCCACCAGTTCGGCGTGTATGTGCCGCAACTCGGCGACGGGAGGGCAATCCTGCTCGGCGGCGTCCCCGGCGCCGACGGACGCGTGTGGGAGCTGCAGCTGAAGGGCTGCGGCAGGACGCCCTACTCGCGCATGGGCGATGGCCGTGCGGTGCTGCGCTCGTCGATCCGCGAGTTCCTGTGCTCGGAGGCGATGCACGGGCTGGGCATCCCGACCACGCGCGCGCTCGCGGTGGTCGGCGCCGACGAACCGGTGTTCCGAGAGACGGTCGAAACCGCTGCCGTGGTGACTCGGATGTCCCCGAGTTTCGTTCGCTTCGGCACGTTCGAATACTTCTACTGGGCCGGCCAGCACGACGATCTGCGCCTGCTGGCCGACTACGTGATCGACTCGTTCTATCCGGACTGCCGCGACGCTGCCCAACCCTGTCTTGCGCTGCTGGCGGAGGTCACGCGCCGCACCGCCCGCCTCGTCGCCCAGTGGCAGGGCGTCGGCTTCTGCCACGGCGTGCTGAACAGCGACAACATGTCGATCCTCGGCCTGACCATCGACTACGGGCCGTTCCAGTTCATCGATGGCTTCAGCGCTGCGCACGTCTGCAACCATTCGGACGAGCACGGCCGCTACGCGTACGACATGCAGCCGCAGATCGGCCACTGGAACCTGTACTGCCTGGGCCAGGCGCTGATCCCCCTGATCGAGGACGTGACGGCGACCCAGGCGGTGCTCGACGGCTACAGGGACGAGTTCGCGCAGGCGATGGAAGAACTCTTCCGCGCCAAGCTGGGCCTGGCGACCGCCGACGATGGCGACGCCGACCTGACCGAGCGCCTCGTCCTGCTGCTGGACCGGGATCGCGTCGACTGGACGATCTTCTGGCGTGCGTTGTCGCGACTGCGTGTTGATCGGTCGTCCGTGACCGACGACGCGCCGGTGCGGGACCTGTTCGTCGATCGCGCTGCGTTCGACGCCTGGGTGCTGGACTACCGCGCCCGGATGCGGCGCGAGGGCAGCACCGATGTCGAGCGGGCGGCGCGCATGAACCGCGTCAATCCGAAGTACGTGCTGCGCAACTACCTGGCCGAGATCGCCATCCGTCGTGCAGGCGGAGACGTCGAAGGACGTGCCGCCTCGCGCGACTTCAGCGAGGTCGAGCGCCTGCTGCGGCTGCTGCAGCAGCCCTTCGATGAGCAGCCGGAGTTCGAGTCATACGCCGCCGCGCCGCCCGACTGGGCCGGCAACCTGCATCTGTCGTGCTCGTCCTGAGGGTCCCGCTGAGAGGCACCGCGTGAAATTCCTGTTCGATCTGTTCCCGGTCATCCTGTTCTTCGTCGCCTACAAGCTCGGCACATCGTTCCCGACCCAGGCCACAGCGCTGGCGACCAGCTACCTCGGCGTCTTCGTCGCCGACGGCCGGATCCCGCCCGACCAGGCGCCGATCCTGCTCGCCACCGCGCTGGCGATCGTCGCGTCGCTGGTGCAGGTGGGCTGGCTGCTCGCGCGCGGGCGCAAGGTCGATGCAATGCTCTGGCTCAGCCTCGGCGTGATCGTCGTCTTCGGCGGCGCCACGATCTGGCTGCACGACGAAACGTTCATCAAGTGGAAGCCGACCATCCTGTATGCGCTGTTCGCGCTGATCCTGGTCGGCGGCCGGATCGGTTGGAAGCGCAACTTCATCCAGGCGCTGCTGCGCGAGCAGATCGATCTGCCGGCGCCGCAGTGGGAGCGCCTGCTGTGGGCATGGGTCGTGTTTCTCGGCTTCGCCGGCGCGCTGAACCTGTGGGTCGCGTTCAACTTTCCGACCGATACCTGGGTCAACTTCAAGCTGTTCGGCCTGATGGGCATCACGCTCGTGTTCACGCTGGGTGTCGGCGTCTGGCTGTCGCGTCACATCAAGGAGGCCTCGGATGCCTGAGGCCGTCGTCCAGACAATGCGCGCCCGGCTGGCTGCGCTCGCCCCGCAGGAACTCGTGATCGACGACGAGAGCGCGCTGCACGCGGGCCACGAGGGCGCGAAGAGCGGAGGCGGACATTATCGAATGCGCCTGGTGAGCGAACGTTTCAGCGGATTGCCGCGCATGAAGCGACACCGCCTCGTGTATGATCTTTTGCACGACCTGATGCAGCGCGAGATCCACGCGCTGTCGATGACCCTGCTGGCGCCGGACGAGTGATCGCGCGCCACCCTTTTCAACCTTCCGGAATTTCCAACATGTTGCGAATCCTTGCCTTCACGGCTGCGGCGCTGACGAGCACCGTGGCGCTTGCGCAGAACATTGCCGTCGTCAACAACAAGCCGATTCCAAAGTCGCGCGAAGATGCCTGGGTGCAGCAGTTCGTCCAGCAGGGCCAGAAGGACTCTCCGGAACTGCGTCAGCGCATCAAGGACGAGTTGATCCAGCGCGAGGTGGTGCTGCAGGAGGCGGCCAAGCGCGGCATCCCCGAGCGCGCCGACGTCAAGTTCCAGCTTGAATTGCAGCGCCAGAACGTCATCGCACAGGCACTGCTGCGCGACGAACTGGCCAAGAACCCGATCACCGACGCGCAGGTCCAGGCCGAGTACGACAAGCAGAAGGCGGCGCAGGGCGGGAAGGAATACCGCGCGCGCCACATCCTGGTGGACAAGGAAGACGAAGCGAAGGACATCATTGCCCAGCTCGACAAGGGCGCGAAGTTCGAGGACCTGGCCAAGAAATCCAAGGACACCGCCTCCGCGGCGCGTGGCGGCGACCTCGACTGGGCCGGACCCGAAGCGTTCGTACCCGCGTTTTCCGCGGCGATGACAAAGCTCGAAAAGGGCAAGTACACGGAGACGCCGGTGCAGACGCAGTTCGGCTGGCACGTAATCCGTCTCGACGACGTGCGCGACACGCAGTTCCCGCCGCTGGCGCAGGTGCAGCAGCAGGTGCGCGAGTCGCTGCAGCAGCAGCGCATCCAGAGCTTCCTCGCCGGGCTGCGCAGCAAGGCGAAGATCCAGTAGCCGCTGTGACGGCCGTGATCGATTGAACAAAGGGGCGCCGTGAGCGCCCCTTTCCTTTTGGAGCGCACCGATGGACTACGAGCGTCATCGCCAGCCGCTGGCTTCACGCGCGGTGTTTGCGCGCCGTGTCGCGAAGATGGCGCTGCTCGCCTTCCTCGTGCTCGGGGTCGCGCTACTGATCGGCGTGCTCGGCTACCGTTTCATCGCGCACCTGCGCTGGGTCGACGCGCTGCTGAACGCCTCGATGATTCTCGGCGGCATGGGACCGGTCGATCCGCTGCCGAACGACGCAGCCAAGCTGTTCGCATCGGGATACGCGCTCTTCGCCGGCGTGGTCTTCCTGGTGTCGATCGGCATCCTCGTATCGCCGCTGGTGCACCGTGCGCTGCACCGCTTTCACCTTGACGAAAAGGATGTTCAGCAACCTCCGCGGCCGGTGCGAAAGCTCTGAACGACCGGCCGCTGGCCGCGGCATCAACGCGGCCGATGGCGGCCCGGCTTCGAGCTGCCGGATTTCAGGACGGGCGGCGATTCACCGCGCGCACCGCAAGCTCCGTGCGGGTGCGCGCGTGCAGCTTGTCCATGATGCGGCTCACGTAGTTCTTCACCGTTCCTTCGGCAAGGAAGATGACTGCGGCGATCTGCTTGTTGCTCTTCCCCTGCGCGATCAGTTCGAGGATGCGCGTCTCCTTGTCGGTCAGCGGCTCCTCGTAGGCAACGGTCGCAGCCGGCGACGGCGAACCCGGGGGCGCCGGTTCCGGCGCGGCGGGCAGGCGGCGGAACTGGTCCATCACCTTGCGCGCGATCGCCGGCGACAGGCGCGATTCGCCGCGGCGCACGGCGCGGACCGTGTCGAGCACCTCTTCTTCGCTCGCGTCCTTCAGCAGGTATGCATGCGCGCCCGCGCGGATCGCCTCGAAGACGAGTTCATCATCGTCGTAGGTCGTCAGCACCACCACGCGCATTTCCGGATGCTGCGTGGTGATCTCCCGCGTGGCCACGACGCCGCTGACCCGCGGCATCTGCAGATCCATGATCACCACGTCGGGTGCCAATTCCTGCGCGCGCTCGATCGCTTCGCGCCCGTCGGCGGCCTGTCCAACCACATCGACGTCGGGGGCGGCACCCAGGATCAGCGCGAGGCCGCGTCGGATCACCGGCTGATCGTCGGCGATCAGAAGCCGCAACCGGCGCGCGTCCGTATTGCCTGGCTGCATCGGGGCGTCAATCCGCTCCGGGCAAGCCATCGCGGCGGGCCACCGGCGCCGGCAGTCCGAGGCGGGCGTGCAGCTCTCCGACCAGTGCGGAGGGCAGTCTGGCCGTGAGGAAGCGCAGCACCGCTGCGACCGCCGCACCGGCCTGCTCCGGCGTGAGCCTCGCCGCGCGCGCGACGGACTCGATCATCTCGTCGTTCATCGGCATTCTCGCTTCAGTCACGATGGCATCGTTCCGCCGACCCGCCGTGAGTGATGCTTCATTACGTTGCCACAGCGTAACCGAGCCGGGGCGGCGTCGGTCAGTGACAACCGGCACTATTTGGGCATTGGCGCGATCATTGCCTCCCCGCCTGGCACGACGGCCGCTCAAGGAAGATCCAGAAGCCGGGTCCTGCGCATGACGCTTGTTCCGCAACGGATGGATCCGCGCCGGCATGTCACCGCCGCGCTTGGGTGGGCGATGTTTGCGGTCGTGGCCGTGGCGGCACTGCTTGCCGCCAGCCTCGCCGGGGGCGCAGCGGAGGAACGCGTGCGCGCCGACACCGAGCGGCTGCTTTCCCAGTTTGCCGAGCAGGTCCAGCGCGCGATCAGCGACGAACTGTCGACCCGACTGGCGATCCTGCAGGTCGCCGCAACCCAGATTGCCGCGTCCGGTGACCGCAGCCATGGCGCGCTGCGCCGGCATGTCGACGCGATCGGCAAAGGCTTTCCGGAATTTGCCTGGATTGGCGTGACGGACGAAGCCGGGGACGTCGTCGCGGGTACCGGTGGCGCGTTGGAGGGAACCGACCTCTCGCGGCAACCCTGGTTTCCGGCGGCGCAGCGCGGATCGATGCTCGGCGACGTGCACCGGGCAGCCGTGGGCACGTCTTCCCCGCATTCGGCCGGTCCCGAAACCAGTCTCGTCGTCGACGCCGCCGCTCCGCTGACGGCTGCGAACGGACAACCCATGGGTGTCGTGGCCGCCTATCTGGACTGGCGGTGGGTCGAGCGCCTGCTGGCGGAACGGCTGCGCTCCCTGCCCACGCACCGGC
>JBLMYK010000237.1:0-12668 GCA_050258235.1 Gemmatimonadota bacterium
AGCTCGCCGATGCGCTGAATGATCTCCGCGCCCTTGATCTTCAGCATCGACGACATAGGCCCCGGCGCGCCGCGCGTCCGCGCCTCGGACAGCACGCGCAGGTTCAGGATCTCGAGCGCCGCGAGTTCGATCTCGACCTCGGCCATTCGCGCCGCGAACAGCGGATCTTCCGCGTACGGCCGGCCGTCGCGTTTCAGCATCCGCGCCAGCCTCTTTGCGCGCTCCATCTCGCGCTTGTTGATGCCGACGTTGGCGATGTTGGTGCGCTCGTGCTCGAGCAGGTACTTGGCGATCGTCCAGCCCTGGTTCTCTTCGCCGACGCGCTGCTCGATCGGCACCTCGACGTTGTCGAACCACACTTCGTTGACCTCGACCGAGCCGTCGAGCAGTTCGATCGGACGCACGGTGACGCCCCTGCTCTTCATGTCGATCAGCAGGAAGCTGATGCCTTCCTGCTTCTTCACCGACGGGTCGGTGCGCACGAGATTGAAGATCCAGTCGGCATGCTGCGCCAGCGTGGTCCAGGTCTTCTGGCCGTTGACGATGTAGCGTTCGCCCTTTCGCTCGGCGCGCGTCGAGAGCGACGCGAGATCGCTGCCGGCACCCGGCTCCGAATAGCCCTGGCACCACCAGTCTTCCATGGTCGGGATGCGCGGCAGGAAGCGGCGCTTCTGCGCCTCGTTGCCGAACTTCATCAGCACCGGGCCGACCATGCGCAGCCCGAACGGCAACTGGCGCGGCGCGCTCGCCAGCGCCATTTCCTCGTCGAAGATGTGCTGGCGCACGACGTCCCAGCCCGGCCCGCCCCATTCGCGCGGCCACGACGGCGCGCCCCAGCCCTTCGCATGCAGGATCTTCTGCCAGCGGATCGTCTGTTCGCGGTCGACGTGTTCGCCCTGCTCGACGGCCGTGCGCACATCGGCCGGCATGGCGGTGCGCGCGAATTCGCGCACCTCGGCACGGAATGCCTCTTCCTCGGGGGTGAAGTTCAGGTCCATCGCGGATCCACTCAAGCTCGCGCCGGCCTCGTCCGATCATGCGGCACGACCGGGTCAGTTTACGCGGACAAAGCGCGAGGAGTTGCTCACGCGATGTGCGCCTTGTTAAATTGCCGGCGGCGAATGCGACACATCGCCGGGGATGCCAGTTCCTGCCTTGAGCCGGCGCGCTGGCAAATCAGAACGATCAACCGAGGAGAACAAGAGTGAGAAAGCTGCAGAAGCTTCTGCTGGCTCTGCTATGGGCGCCGCTGGCGTCGCTGGCGGGCGAATACGACGGCGTCTGGCGACCGGCCGGAGACACACCGGACATGTACTACTTCATCTATCACTTCGGCGGCACCATCATCATGACGGTCCTGTCGCAGGACAACTCCGGAAAGTACCAGGGAAACTGGGGCGCGACTGGCATCGGATCCATCTCGGGCAGCTCGGCAAACCTCAGCCTCTCCGCCGTTGGCAAAGCGGGCCTTATGTCGATCAACTTCTCTTCCCCAAGCAGTGGAGTCGTCACGATGATCTCCTGCAGCTCGTCGGTGCCAAACGATCCCTGCCCGCCACTGAACGTTCCGACTGCATTCGTGCGCCTGCTATAGAGGCCGCGGCAGACGGCTTGCGCCCTGTCGTTTGAGCAAGGTCAAAGAGCCTCGGGGACTACCGACGCTACAAAGGCGAACCGAGCCGGGCGATGCCCGCCGGTGCGGGCGTAGGATCAACGTCGTCGAATACGTGCGGCACGACGCGTAGCGACGCGTGCCGCGCGTTTGCGCGCCCGGACGTTCAAAACTGCCAGGAGGCCTGCCATGCCGGTCGTCAGCCGTGCCGATCATTCGATGAGCCCGCCGCACATCGACATCCCGCGCGAATACAACGCGGCCGAGGACCTGATCGAGCGCAACCTGGTGGCCGGCCGCGCCGACAAGGTCGCGTTCATCGACGACAAGGGCAGATACACGTACGGCGAGCTCGCGCGCCGGGTCAGCCGCTTTGCCAACCTGCTGGCTCTGCTCGATGTGCGCCAGGAGGAACGCGTGTTCCTGTGCCTGCTCGACACGATCGACTTCCCCACCTGCTTCCTCGGTGCGATCAAGGCGGGCGTGGTGCCGGTCGCCGCCAACACGCTGCTCACCGCGCGCGACTACGACTACATGCTGCGCGACAGCCGCGCGCGGCTGCTCATGGTTTCCGCGGCGCTGTGGCCGACGCTGGCGCCGATCGTGGCGGGCATCCCGACGCTGAAGCGCATCGTGATCTCGGACGGCGAGGTCGAAGGCCATTCGTCGCTGGCGCAGCTGATGGAAAAGGCGTCGACCGAACACCGGACGGTGGCAACGACCTGCGACGACCCGTGCTTCTGGCTTTATTCGTCGGGTTCCACCGGCGCGCCGAAGGGCACCGTGCACATCCAGTCGAGCCCGATCTACACGGCGGAGCTCTTCGCGCGGCCGATCCTCGGATTGACCGACAACGACACCGTCTTCTCGGCAGCGAAGCTGTTCTTCGCCTACGGGCTCGGCAACGGACTGACGTTTCCGATGTCGGTCGGCGCAACGACGGTGCTGATGGCGGAACGGCCTACACCGGCAGCCGTCTTCAAGCGCATCGTCGACCACAAGGTCACGGTCTTCTATGGGGTGCCCACGCTGTTCGCCGCACTGCTGGCCGCGCCCGACGCGCCGGCGCGCAGCGTGCTGCATATGCGGCGCTGCACCTCGGCCGGTGAAGCGCTGCCGCAGGAGATCGGCAAGCGCTGGAGCGAGAAATTCGGCGTCGACATCCTCGACGGCATCGGCTCGACAGAAATGCTGCATGTGTTCCTGACCAACCGCCCGGGCGACGTCCGCTACGGCACGACCGGCAAGCCGATCCCCGGCTACGAACTGCGCATCGTCGACGACGAAGGCAGGCCGGTCGCGCGCGGCGAGCTCGGCGAGCTGCAGATCAAGGGGCCGACCGCAGCCGCGATGTACTGGAACAACCGCGGGAAAACCCGCACGACCTTCGTCGGCGAATGGACGCGCAGCGGCGACAAGTACCGCGTCGACGAGGATGGCTACTATGTCTACAGCGGCCGCAGCGACGACATGCTGAAGGTCAGCGGCATCTACGTGTCGCCGATCGAGGTCGAGAGCGCACTGATCAGCCACCCCGCCGTGCTCGAAGCCGCCGTGATCGGCCGCGAGGACGACGACAAGCTGACCAAGCCCGCCGCGTACGTGGTTCTCAAGCCCGGTCACGCGCGCTCGGACGCGTTGGCCGAGGAACTGGCGCAGTTCGTCAAGTCGCAGCTCGCGCCCTACAAGTACCCGCGCTGGGTTTCGTTCGTCGATGAACTGCCGAAGACCGCAACCGGCAAGATCCAGCGCTTCAAGCTGCGGGCACAGGCCGCCAGCGGCTGATCGCCCTTCGCCGCGCCGCCGATCGAAAGTAAACTGCGCCCGAGGCTTTCACGAGAGGAGACCCCATGACCATCAACAAGACCCGTCGTGCCACGGTCGGCGCCATCGCCGGCGCCACCGGACTGGCCGCACTTTCACTGCCTGCGCTCGCGCAAGGCCGCAAGCTCAAGATCGGCCTGATGCTCCCGTACACCGGCACCTACGCGCAGTTGGGCGAGGCGATCACCAACGGGTTCAAGCTTTACGTGGCCGAAACCGGCGGCAAGCTGGGCGGCCTGGACGTCGATTACGTGGTTGTCGACGACGAATCAGCGCCGCCGAAGGCGGTGGAGAACATGAACCGGCTCGTCCGTCGCGACAACGTCGACGTCGTGGTCGGCACCGTGCACTCGGGCGTGGCGCTGGCGATGGCCAACGTCGCGCGCCAGACCAACACGACGCTGATCATTCCGAATGCCGGCGCCGATGACATCACCGGCAAGCTGTGCGCACCGAACATCTTCCGCACGTCGTTCAGCAACTGGCAGCCCGGCTACGGCACGGGCAAGATGATGGCGGACCGCAAGATCAAGAACGCGGTCACGCTGACGTGGAAGTACGCGGCCGGCGAAGAGTCGGTCAACGGCTTCAAGGAGGCGTTCACCGCCGGCGGCGGCAAGATCATCAAGGAAATGTTCCTGCCGTTCCCGAACGTCGAGTTCCAGCCGTTCCTGACCGAGATCGCCGCCCTGAAGCCCGACGCCGTGTACGTCTTCTTCGCCGGCGCCGGCGCGGCCAAGTTCGTCAAGGACTACATGGCGGCGGGTCTGAAGAACATCACGCTGTATGGCTCGGGATTCCTCACCGATGGCATCGGGGAGGCGATCCAGGACGTCGCCCAGGGCCTGACCACGGTGCTTCACTACGGCGACGGCATCAACAATCCGAAGAACGTCGCATTCCGCACCCACTACGCCAGCAACTACAAGCTGCAGCCGGACGTGTACGCCGTGCAGGGCTACGACGCGGCGCAGCTGCTCGGCGCCGGCCTGCGCGCAGTCAAGGGCGACTTTGCGAAGAAGGCCGAGATGTACAAGGCGATGGAAATCGCGAAGATCGACAGCCCGCGCGGGCCGTTCAAGCTTTCCAAGGCGCACAACCCCGTGCAGGACATGTACATCCGCGAACTGAAGGGACGCGACAACGTAGTGACCGGCATCGCGGTCAAGTCACTCGACGATCCGGCGCGCGGCTGCAAGGCGTAGATTCGCCGCAATCTGGCGCATAGACTCCCGGCGTTCCCGCAAGGCGCCGGGAGTTTTTGTTGATGGATCTACCTTCGCTCCTGATCCAGGTCCTGAACTCGGTTCAGTACGGTCTGCTGCTGTTTCTCGTCGCGAGCGGACTGACGCTGATCTTCGGGATCATGGGCATCATCAACCTGGCGCACGGCAGCTTCTACATGCTCGGCGCCTACATGGCGTTCGTGCTGGCGAGCGCGACGGGCAGTTTCGCCCTGTCGATCGCGATTGGCGTGCCGCTCGCGCTCGTGTTCGGTTGGCTGCTCGAGTGGCTGGTCTTCACGCACCTGTACAAGCGCGACCACCTGGAACAGGTGCTGCTCACCTACGGACTGATCCTGTTCTTCGAGGAGGCGCGCAGCATCCTCGTCGACGATGACGTGCACAGCGTGGCGATCCCGCAGCTGATGAGAGCGTCGATCGCGCTGACCGAGACCCTCAGCTATCCCGTCTATCGCCTGTTCATCTCGCTCGTGTGCATCCTGCTTGCGATCGGGTTGTACTTCCTGATCCAGCGCACGAAGCTCGGCATGATGATCCGCGCCGGCAGCCACGACCGCGACATGGTCGCCGCGCTCGGCATCAACATCAATCTGGTCTACCGCATCGTGTTCGCTCTCGGCGTCACGCTTGCCGCCTTTGCCGGGATGATCGCGGCCCCGGTGTCGACCGTGTATCCGGGCATGGGCGCCAACGTGCTGATCGTGTCGTTCGTGATCGTGGTGATCGGCGGCATCGGCTCCGTGTGGGGCGCGCTGGTGGCGGCGCTGATCATCGGTTTCGCCGACACGTTCGGCAAGGTCGTGTTCCCGGAAGCGGCCGGCATCCTCGTCTATCTCGTGATGGCGGCCGTGCTGCTGTGGCGGCCCGAAGGCATCCTGCGCAAGGGCGGCCGATGAGACGGACCATCATTCCGATCGTGAACGCGGCGCTGCTCGCGCTGCTGATCGCGCTGCCCTTCTTCGCGCCGCCGTATTACGTCGAGCTGATCGCGAAGATCCTCGTGTTCGCGATCTTCGCGATGAGCCTCGACCTGCTGATCGGTTTCACCGGTCTGGTGAGCTTCGGACACGCGGCATTCTTCGGCATCGCCGCCTACGCGCTGGCGCTGCTGACACCGCAGGCGGAAGCGGTCAGCCTGTGGCTCGTGCTGCCGGTCGCCGTGATCGCCGCCGCGATCGGCGCCTTCGTGATCGGGATCTTCGTGCTGCGCACCCGCGGCGTGTACTTCATCATGGTCACCCTCGCGTTCGCGCAGATGGTTTTCTCGCTGTTCCAGGACACCAAGATCGGCGGCGGTTCGGACGGCGTCTTCCTCGGGTCGCGGCCGGACGCGACGCTGTTCGGCTTCACGCCGTTCGACCTCACCAACGGCGTGCACGCCTACTATTTCGTGGTGGCGATGCTGGTGCTGACCTTCCTGCTGCTGCAGCAGGTGCTGCGCTCGCCATTCGGACGCGTGCTGGTGGGCATCAAGAGCAACGAGCACCGGATGCGTTCGCTCGGCTACGCCACCTACCTGTACAAGCTCGGCGCATTCACGCTCGCCGGGGCGCTTGCCGGCGTCGCGGGATTCTGCCACGCAGTGCTGTTCGCTTTCGTCAACCCGGAGCTGCTGTCGTGGCACAGGTCGGGAGATGCGATCCTGATGGTGATCCTCGGCGGCATGGGCAGCCTGGGAGGCGCGATCGCCGGCGCCTTTGCGTTCGTCGCGATGCAGGAATTCTTCTCCCAGCTCACCAAGCACTGGCTGCTGCTGATGGGAACGGCGATCGTGCTCACGGTGCTGTTCCTGCCCGGCGGCCTCGCCGCGGTGCCGGACCGGATCCGCCGCGCGCTGCAGCGGGGAGGCGCGGATGGCTGACGCCCTTGTCGCCGAGAAGCTGACGCGCCGCTTCGGCGGGCTGGCGGCCAACCAGGACGTGAGCCTGTCGCTCCGGCGCGGCGAACTGCACGCGCTGCTCGGCCCGAACGGCGCCGGCAAGTCGACCTGCATCAACATGCTGTCGGGCGACCTGGCGCCGACTTCAGGGCGCGTGCTTCTGGACGGGCGCGACATCACGCATATGGCGCCGTACCAGCGCTCGATGATCGGCATCGGCCGCAGCTTCCAGCGCACCAACATCTTTCCGAAATTCACCGTGTTCGAGAACTGCCGGCTGGCCGCGCAGTCGCGTCGCCAGCGCGCCTGGCATCTGCTCACCGACGCGATGAAGTTCGTCGACGCGCGCGAACAGGCGGCTGCAGCCTTGCAGCGGGCCGGCCTGGCAGGGCGCGGGGACATCGTCGCGGGCACGCTCAGCCACGGCGAGCAGCGCCAGCTCGAGATCGCGATGGTGCTCGCTGCACAGGCGAACGTGCTGCTGCTCGACGAGCCGCTCGCCGGCATGGGGGCCGAGGAATCGGGACAGATGGTCGAGCTGCTGCGCGCACTGCGTGCCGAGCATGCGATCCTGCTGGTCGAGCACGACATGGACGCGGTGTTCGCGGTGGCCGACCTGATCACCGTGCTCGTGAACGGCCAGGTGCTCGCCACCGGCGCGCCGGAAACGATCCGTGCCAATGCCGAGGTGCAGCGCGCGTACCTTGGGCACGACGAGGCCCTGCCGCATGGCTGAACGGTTATCGGCCGAAGGGGCTTCGCCCCCTCGGGGCTCCCCCAACATCGGCGTCCCGGCAAGCGGCGACGGCGAAGTCTTGCTCGAGGGCCGCGGCCTGCACACCTACTACGGCGTCAGCCATGTGCTGCACGGCGTCGACTTCGCGATTCGCAGCGGCGAGGCGCTTGGCCTGATGGGGCGCAATGGGATGGGCAAGACCACGCTGCTGAAGACGCTGATCGGACTTGTGAAGTCGCGCGCCGGCCGGGTGAGCGTGCGCGGCACGGACATGACCCGCGCACCGACGTTCCGCATCGCGCAGCAGGGGATCGCGTACGTGCCGGAAGGGCGCGGCATCTTCCCGACGCTGTCGGTGCGCGAGAACCTGTTGATGGCAGCACGGACGACCGCCGGCCGCGAGGACTGGACGCTGGAGCGCGTGCTGACGACGTTTCCGCGCCTGGCGGAGCGGATCAACCACGGTGGCGGACAACTGTCGGGCGGCGAGCAGCAGATGCTGACGATCGGCCGCGCGCTGATGACCAACCCCAGCCTGCTGATCCTCGACGAGGCGACCGAGGGCCTGGCGCCGCTGATCGCGCGCGAGATCTGGCGCATCGTGCGCGAGATTGCCGGTTCGGGCATCGCCACGGTGATCGTCGACAAGAATCACGCGGCGGTGACCGCGACCACGTCGCGCTCGATGATCCTGGTGAAGGGACAGGTCGTTTACGACGGCGCCAGCAGCGAACTGCGCGCGCGCAGTGACCTGATCCAGCAGCATCTTGGCGTATGAGTTTCGTCGCGATCGGCGGTCACCGGATCGAATACGTGCGGCTCGCGTCCGCGCACCCGCGCGCCGGCGCGCCGCCGATCGTGCTGCTGCACGAGGGACTCGGGTCGGTCGCGATGTGGCGCGATTTCCCGCAGCGCGTCGCGGATGCGACCGGCTGCGAGGCGATCGTGTATTCGCGCATCGGCTATGGCCGTTCCGACCCGATCACCGAGAAGCGCAACGTGCGCTACATGCACGACGAGGCGCTGCACGCGCTGCCACGTCTGCTCGATGCGCTCGGCGCGACGGCGCCGATCCTGCTCGGCCACAGCGATGGCGCATCGATCGCACTGATCCACGCGGGCGGCATGCGCCGCGATGTGACGGCGCTGATCCTGATGGCACCCCACGTGATGGTCGAGGACATCTCGGTCGCCAGCATCGCGCAGGCGAAGGTCGCCTACCAGACGACCAACCTGCGCGAGAAGCTCGGCAAGTACCACGCGAACGTCGACTCCGCGTTCTGGGGCTGGAACGACATCTGGCTCGATCCGGCGTTTCGCGCCTGGAACATCGAGGAATACCTGCCCGGCATCCGTTGCCCGGTCCTCGCGATCCAGGGCGAGGACGACGAATACGGCACGATGGAACAGGTCGAGCGCATTGCGCGCCAGGCGCGCGATGTGGACGTCGTCAAGCTGGCCGACTGCCGCCACTCGCCGCACAAGGACCAGCCGGCGGCGGTGATCGATGCGATCGGCGGGTTCGTCGCGCGGGTGCTCGACGCCCGCGACGCGGGGCGCAACGCTTAGCCCGCGTTACGCCCCGCACTTGGAGTGTGGACAGCCAGCCGCCTGTGATTCAGCGCGGGGTCGTCGCCGACCGCACCGCCTTGCCGACGTCCATCAGGTAGCGCAGCGTGTCCTGCGAGTCCGGCTCGCGCATCAGGCTCCACAGCCCGCCCAGCCCGCCTGCCGACTTCGGCTCCTGCGCGGACTCCGCACTGGCTTTTTCGACCGCATGCAGCACGGCGTCGAGCATCTCCAGCCGTTCGAGCAGCTTGGGAAGCGTGTCGGCAATGCGCTTCAGGCTGCCCGATGCCTCCATCCGCGCCAGCATCTCGACCATGCGGCCGGCACCGCCGCGGCTCAGCCGATCCAGCAGCGACAGGCCTTCGGTCGCCGTTTCGGCAATCCGGTTGACCATGTCGTCGGTGAGCGCGTCCTCCGCCGAGTTGTACAGGCGAGCGAGTCGGGCGATGCGGTCAAGGTCGCCGCTGTTGACCATCTCCGCGATGGCGGGAATGGCGCGGTACAGGCCACTCGTATTGACGCGGTCGAGCAGGTCCATCGCGTCGGTGGCCGTGCCGGCCAGCCGCGTGACCATGTCGTCGGTCAGCGCGTCTTCCGCAGAGTTGTACAGGCGTGCCAGTCGCGCGACGCGGTCGAGGTCGCCGCTGTTGACCATCTCGGCGATGGCGGGAATCGCGCGGTACAGGCCGCTGGTGTTGATGCGGTCGATCAGGTCCATCGCGTCGGTGGCCGTGCCGGCCATGCGCGTGACCATCTCGTCGCTGAGCGAATCGCGTGCCGCCGCCACCAGGTGCTCGGCTTCGCGCGTCAGCATCTCCTTCTCTGGCGAATCGGCCATGGCGCCTCCTCCTAGAGAAGCCCGCGGGCCGACGCCCAGTACAGCTTGTTGTAGGCGAGCTTGAACCAGTGCACCGCCTTGCTCGGCGGACGCGGCTGCGGCGGATTCTGGTAGTCGAACATCGCGTAGGTCGCGCGGTCCTTGCCGGCCTCGATGAAGCAGAACACCTTGCCGTCGTATTCGCGCACCGGCGCGCCGAGCCGCGCCATCGCGGCAATGTTCTCGCCCAGCGTCTCGGCCTCGAAGTGCGCCGTCGAGCCCGCCTTGCTGATCGGCAGGTTGGTGGTGTCGCCGAGGACGAACACGTTGTCGCGCCCTTCCATGTTCAGCCGGTTGCGATGCGTTGGAATCCAGCCGCGCTGGCCGAGCCCGTTGGCTTCGATCACCTGCATGCCGCGATGCGCGGGAATCGAGATCAGCAGGTCATAGTCGGTCTCGCTGCCTTCCTCGCTACGCACGACCTTCTTGGCGCCGTCGACTTCCTTCAGGTTGAACAGCGTCTCATAGGAAATGCCGAGCCGGTCCATCTCGGGGGCCGCCCACTTGGCGACGTTCTCCAGCGTGTGAACGCGGCCGATCGGATAGGTGTAGTGCAGCTTCACCTTGTCCACCATGCCGCGGTCCTTGAAGTAGTCGTACAGCATGAACGTGATCTCGAGCGGCGCCATCGGGCACTTGTGCGGCACGCCCATCGCGACGACCACCTTGCCGCCCTGGAACTCGCGCAGGCGCTTGAACATCTTGACCGCGGTCTCTTCCGTGTAGAACTGCTCGGCGTTCTCCGCCAGCCCGGGGATCTCCTCCGGCGTGGGCCGCGAGCCGGTGGCGATGGCAAGCACGTCGTAGCCATGGACCTTGCCGCTCTTCGTCTTGACCTCGTTCTTGTCGAGGCGGAATTCCTCCGCCGGGTCGACATGCAGTTCGATGCCGGGCTCGAGCAGGCTGGCCTGGTCCCGATAAAGCTCCGCCGGAGTCATGCGGCCGATCGCCAGATACAACAGGCCCGGCTGATACATGTGTCGCTCCGACGCAGTGAGCATCGTCAGGCGCACCTTGCCGTTGCGCAACTCGTCCGTGAGGCGGCGAGCCAGGTTGTTGGCAAGGATCGTCCCTCCCATCCCGCCACCGATGATCAAGATTCGCATGTCTCCCTCCCTTGGTGCGCGCGTTTGCGCGATTAAGTCAGTGTGTCTTCTTGACGAGGACGTGCCAGACGCCTTCTTGCTGTTCGGTGCCGAGATGGGCGTGCTTGACCTTCGCGATCCAGTCCGGAATTTCGGTCGCCGACCCCTTGTCGCTCGACAGGATCTCGATCTCGTCGCCGACCTCGACCATCTTCATGGCGGCGATCAGCTCCATCAGTGGGCCGGGGCAGAAGCTGCCCCGCGCGTCGATGACTTTCCTGGCCACGCTGAACGCTCCCTTAAGTAGTGGATGCTTTGACTCGTCAGAAGGACAGGATCTGTCCTTCTTCGGCGTCGTTGAGGAATTTGGTGAGCCCGGTCGGCGCGCCGATGTATGGCTCCAGATCGGCAGGCTCATAGCCGAGCAGATCCATCGCCATCGAGCACGGAAGCAACTGCGCGGACCCCAGATCGACCGCGTTTTCGAACAGCTGCTTGAACGGCGGAACATTCTTGCGCGCCATCAGCTCGCCGACCTCTCCCTCGGCCGGCGCGACCGACGCGGCGCCCTTGCGGAACGGCGGCAGCGCATTCATCGACAGGAAGACGCGAACATCGTTGCCGGTGACCGCGCCAACCGACGCCAGCATGGCCGCCATCTGCAGCCGTTCGTGCGTTCCGGAAACAACCACGATGCTGATGCGCCGGCTCATGTCCACCCATTCCTTCGAGTGTTTCGGAAGCGAGGGCCGCCAAATAATTCTTTCGGCCCATCGACTGCGAATCGATCATAGGAGAAAAGTTTCTCCGGCGCATGTGTTTAGTGCGTTTCGCACCGCCGCAGACGTGCATCTGCCCGTGCTCGTGGCATCAGGTACGCCTTTGGGGTAGCGCTTGACAGACCCAACGCGGAAGGATGCAGTCGCCGGCAATCAGCGTTGAGAGGGTCGCATTTGAGAGCGCCTCCCATCGGCGGCGCGAGATGAACCACGCGCGCAGCACGGTCGCTCGGCTCGTCGCCGACGACCGCTGGGTCACGACCGGTGGGGCCGCACGGTCGCCCCGGCCGGACTGACCCGTTCCGGCCAGCGGCCGCGCCTGTGATCGTTCGCTCGCGCGTCGTGTGTCGGCCTCGTCCTACACGCTCGCCACCGCTGCACCGACATCGCGTAGGCCGGCTGTCCCATGGCGATCGACCTCGGCGATTCCTACGCTTCTTACATCGCAGCGGTTAGTTGACTGCGAGAACGAGGAAAGACACGAAACAGGCATTCAGCCCGGTCCCGTGGGCGGTGGGGCCGACGATGGCTGCTCAACCGCCCGAAACCGCAACTGGTTTCTTTGACACACATAGGAGTCGGCAATGAAGACCAAACTTGCAGCAACCTGCTTGATGATCGGTTCGATCCTGGTGCCCGTGGCATCGTTCGCGATGGACTCGGACTCGGATCGCTCCCACCCGGCAACGTTCGTCAAGGACTCGGTCATCACGGCCAAGATCAAAGCGAAGCTCGCGTCTGAGCATCTGGGAAGCGCGAAGCACATCAAGGTCGAGACGGACCGGAACGGAATCGTCTGGCTGTCGGGTACGACGAACAACCAGGAAGAACTGGATCAGGCGATCACGATCGCCCGCAACACCGAGGGCGTGAAGTCGGTCAACAGCAGCCTGAAAGTCGAGAAAGACCGCTAGCACTGAAGGGCTCGAATTCGCCAGCGGCACTTCGGCCTTCAACGAAGCGCGCCTGAGCGAAGGCGAGGCCCCGCGCGGCACCGGGCTGTCGAAGCGCAGCCCGGTTGCCGGGCGCGCCGTGACCAAAGTCGCACACCGGCCTGCCGATC
>JBLMYK010000238.1:0-3825 GCA_050258235.1 Gemmatimonadota bacterium
ACGCGGTTGCCGATGATCGGCACTCCAACCGACGACTTCGACTGGTCGGTGCCCGGCGCCGGGCCGCCCTGCGCCAAGCCCTCGGCGACCGTGTTCAGGATCTCCGGCTCGCGCGTCGTGAGCAGGCGCTCGGTCGGACCGCCCGGCTTCATCTGTCGCGGCGGCTGCTCCAGGCGGCGGCCGTGCTCGACGACGTACAGCGGATGGATCTTGTGCGCCTCGTGGTCGAACCACTCGATGCCGAGGTCCTGCACACCGAGCACCTCGCGCAGCCGGTCGCCGACCAGGTCGACGATGCCCTGGAAGTCGAGCGAGCCGGCGATGCCCTGCTGGATGCTGTTGATAACGGCCAGCTCCGCGACGCGGCGCCGCTCCGCTTCGAAGCTGCGCGCGTTTTGCAGCGCCAGACTCAGGCTCGCCGCGACGGTCTCGATCAGTTTGACGTCGCTTGCGGAAAACGCGTGCTCGCTTTGCTTGCCGATGACGATCAGGCCAATCGGTTGGCGATCGATCAAGAGCGGGCAGTAGACGAACGAATTGTCGACGGTCCCGCCGCCCAGTTCGACGCCTGGTATGTGCTGCACACGCTGGAACGACTCGAGTTCTCCAATCGTGTGGAATACGAGCGTCTTTCCCTCCCGCATCGCGTGAGCACTGAGGCTGGGAGCATTTCCGACTTCGAACGGCTCGGGCCGGAACCGTTCGCCGTGGTCCATCACAAACGGGAAGCTGATGACGTTGCGCTCGCGGTCGAAGAGATCGATGCGCGCTACATCGGCAGAAAACAGGGCCATCAGCCGCTCGCCGACGAGATCGATGACCGCCTGCAACTCCAGGCTCGACGCCAGGCCCTGCTGGATCGTGTTGATGACCGCCAGCTCGGCCGCGCGCTGCTCGGTCTCCTTCAGGAGCCGCTGTGTCTCGTCGAACAGGCGCGCGCTCTCGAGCGCCACACCCATCGACGAGGCGACCGTCTGCAGCAGACGCAGCTCGGACTCGCCGAACGCGTTGTCGCGCTCGTGGTTTTCCAGCCCCACCGCACCGATCACGCGATCGCGCCCGATGATCGGCACATATGCCATCGAGCGGGCCTGATCCGTGCCGGGGCGCGCGGTCACGTCGGCGGCGAGCTGCTCGGCGATCGAATTGAAGACGTTCGGCCGGCGCGTTTCGATCAGACGTTGGGTCGCCGCGCTGGCTTTCGACAACGGATAGGAAGTGGCCGGCAGGTGCACGCCGTGCTCATAGGTGTAGACCAGGTGCGCCTGGTCCGCGTCCTGATCGAACCAGCGGATGCTGATGTCGCCCGTGTTGAAGACCTGACGCAGCTTGTCGCCGACCAGATCGACGATGCCCTGGAAGTTGAGTGAGCCGGCGATGCCCTGCTGCACGCTGTTGATGACGGCGAGCTCCGCGTTGCGCTGTTCGGTTTCCTTCAGCAGCCGCTGCGTCTCGTCGAAGAGGCGTGCGTTCTCCAGCGCCACGCCGAGTGAGGCGGTGACCGTCTGCAGCAGACGCACCTCGGCGTCGCCGAAGGCGTTTTCGCGCTCGTAGTTCTCGAGCGTGATGTCGCCAATCACGCGGTCGCTGCCGACGATGGGCATGAACAGGACCGATTTGCTAGGCTCGGTGCCCGGCATCGGGTAGATGCCGGCGGCAGTCAGTTCGGCCAGCGTGTTGTAGATCACCGGCCGCCGGGTGGCGATCATCTGCTCACCGGGACCGCCGACGCGCATCATGTATGGCTCGACCGACAGACGTCGGCCGCGTTCGTAGATGTACAGCGCGTGCACGCGCCGCGTGTTCGGCTCGTACCATGAGATGCCGATGTCCCGCAGCCCCAGCACCTCGCGCAGCTTGTCGCCGACCAGGTCGACGATCGCCTGGAAGTTCAGCTCGGCCGCCACGCCGCGCTGGATCGCGTTGATGACCTCCAGCTCGCGCACGCGGTCATTGAGCTGCTCGGTGCGCTCCTCGACCTTGCGCTCCAGTCCCGCGGCCGCGCGCACATTGGCGAGCGTCAGCGCCGCCTGCGCGGCGAGCATGCCGAGCAGTTGCGTGTCGCCGTCGTGGAAGCGGCCGAACAGGCCCTCGATGTCGGCGTACAGATAGCCCAGCAGTTCGCGCTGTGCGACGAGCGGCACGACCAGGCACGAGCGCTGGTCGATCGTGTCCACGCCGTCGGGCCCATGGCGCAGCGAAGCAGCGCGCGTGCGGCGCGCCTCCAGCAGCCACGGCGTGACGGCCTGCATCAGCGCCGCCTCGCTTTCTCCCTTGGGCAGCAGCGAGCCGGCGACCTGCAGTTCGCCACCGCGCTCGAGCACCAGAAGTACGCGCTCGGCGCCGGACAGCTCGGTGACTTCGTCGACCAGGAACTCGCAAAGCTCGGCTTCGGTGCGGATCTCGTTCAGCCGCAGGCCGGTGTCGACGAGACGCTCGAATGGCTCGCTGAGATTCGCCTGCACCGCCAGATGCGTCTCGCGCTCGGATTTCGGCAGCCGCCTGTCGCGCGCATGCGCGACCCACGCGGCGATCAGCTCGCGTACCGCTTCTTTCTTGTTCAGCGCATTGCGGCGCAGTCCTTCATCGCCGACCTGCGCGTTGCGCTCGACCACGAATCGGTACGCCCGGGCCAGCGCCTTGTCGGCTTCATCGCGCAGGCCGCTGGCGCGCAACGCCCGCGAGTGCCACCACCAGAGGTACGGCGGCTCCATGCCGTCGATCCAGGAAAGTCCCTTGGCCCGGTGCAGGGCGATCGCGCGTCGCGAAGCCGCAAGCGCCTTTGCCGGCTGACCGGCCGCCACGTAGGCGCGCGCGGCGTCCGACAGCATCGTCATCAGCGGGCCGTCGCCGTGCGCGCCCTGCTCCTTCGCCGCGCGCTCGAACAGACGCGCCGCCTCGGCAGCGCGTCCCTCCTCGAGCGCAAGACGCCCTTGTGCCCAAGCCGGATAACCGGAAAATCGCCGCAAGCCCAACGAGCGGACCAACCTGCTGGCTTCTCTGCCCGCCGCGCGGGCTGCGTCGAGCCGGCCCATGGTCAGCTCCGCCTCGAACAGGTTGCCGAAATTGACAGCGCGCGGGGCCAGGCTGCCCATGGCCGCGTGCATCCGATCGGCCTCCAGAAGCAACCGACGGGCGCGCCGGTACAGGCCCATGCCCACGAACTCCGAGCCGAGGTTGCCGATGATGATCGCGCGCCCGTACAGGTTGCCCGCCTCGGTGTAGGCCGCCAGCGCCTGCTGCCGCAGCCTCAGCACTTCGGCCTGATTCGGCTCGAACCAGCCGAGCAGGTTCAGGGCTGTGCCCTGGCTCGACAGATCTCCGCATTGGCGCGCCAGCGCCAACGCGCGCGCACTGGCCTCGTTGGCTTCGCGCGGCCGTTCCAGACTGACATGGGTGTTGCCCAGGTAGAGCCACGCACGCGCCAGATAAACCGGAGGGCCGATGCGCTCGAAGATCGACACTGCCCGCTGTGCCAACGCGGGGCCTTTGGCAGCGTCGATGCGAACCATCGACATCAGCCAGCCCAGCGCCGACAGGCACAGCCCCTCGATGTCCTCGCGGGCCCCGCGTCGTGCTGCCTTCAACGCAGCTCGAGCGGCCTTGACGGCCGCCGGACCGTCGCCACGCCGCAGATGAAGCAATGCTTCGCGCCGACGCGCGATCGCCTCGATCGAAGGGCTGTGCTCGCGCCTGGCGAGGTCGGCCAGCGCCCGTGCATCTTCCGCGCAACGGTCGTTCTCGCCACGCACATACAGGCTCTCGGCGCGCAGTTCGAGCAGTTCCGCTTCCTGCTCCGCGGAAAGCTCGCCGGCGGCCAGCGCC
>JBLMYK010000239.1:0-6357 GCA_050258235.1 Gemmatimonadota bacterium
TTCCGGCCGCCGACCGCATGGATGCGGCCGATGAAGCGGCCCAGCCAGATGCGCACGTCGCGGTCTTCGATCTCCGGCGCGCGCCCGCCGCGGCGCGGATACAGCGCGAAGCGGAAGCCGCCATGCCGATGCAGCGTGCGGCCGTCGAGCGTCAGCGGCGGCACCGCCGGCACCTCCGCATCGGCGAGCTCCTGCGTGAACGCGTGCTCCTCCAGGATCTGCGCGTCGCTCCAGCGGCCGGGGCGATAGAACTTCGCGACCACGAAGCGCTGCGCGCCATCCTCCACGCCGATCTGGAACACGCGATTTTCGTAGCTGTTCAGCGCAAGCAGCGTGCCGCTGCTGGCCAGGCCGGCCGAATCGATCGCGTCGAGGATTGCGTCGGGCGTCAGGTCGGCAAACGGCGGTGCGGCCGGCCGCGGGACCGGTTTGTCGGGTGATTCCTGCATGCCCCGATGGTATCGGGGATGCGACTCGCCGGCGCGGCGCGTGGCCGCTCACCCGGCTTTCGGCTTTGCCCGCTCCAGGTACTTGCCGCTCGCGGTGTCGATGCGCACCCGGTCGCCCGTCTTGATGAACAGCGGCACCAGCACTTCCACGCCGTTGTCGAGCGTCGCCGTTTTCATCGCGCTCGTGTCGCGCTGGTGCGTCGGCTCGGCGGTTTCGGCCACCTGCAGTTCGACGGCCTCGGGCAGCACCACGTGCAGCGGACGGCCCTCGACGCTCTCGACGGTCGCCTCCAGCCCCGGATGAACGAACGCCTTGGCGCTGCCGAGCGCGGCCGCGTTCACGGGCAGCTGCTCGAAGGTCTGCGGATTCATGAAGTAGTAGTCGTCACCGTCGGCGTAGATGAACTGCCAGCGCGCGCGGTCGACATCCACCGATTCGAGGCGCTCCTCCGGCCGGAAGCGGCGCTCAACGGTATGGCGCGAGCGCAGGTTCAGCAGCTTGGCGTGCATGACGCCACCGAGCTGGCCGCCGCCCGCATGACCGGAGGCTTCGATCACGCGATAGAAATCCCCTTCGAAACGAAGCACCGTCCCGGTGCGCAGTTCGGAAGCCAGCATCGTCAGGCTCCTTTTCCCGTGTCGCCATTATGTTCAATCGGGCCGGAATCGCCACCGGTCTTAAACGTTCTTAAATCTGCGTTTCCGGGGGCTCGGGGCGATGGCGGCGGCCGAGCTGCCCGCGTAATCTGGTGCGCATCCGGACAACCTCGCTGCGTCCAGGAGACTGGCCATGAGCGCTTCCAACCTGATCGGTACCGTTGGCACGATCGCGCCGAACCCGGCCGCGTACGGCTTTGCCGGCTTCGAACTGAAGCCGCTGGAGCGCGCGGTCATGCAAGCCGGAAAACCGGTCAAGCTCGGCGCGCGCGCCTTCGACGTGCTGATGGCGCTGATCGATCGCCGCGACCGCGTCGTGAGCAAGGACGAACTGTTCGACATCGTCTGGCCGGGCCTCGTCGTCGAGGAGAACAACCTGCAGGTGCAGGTGAGCAGCCTGCGCAAGCTGTTTGGCCCCAACGTGATCGCCACCGTTCCCGGCCGCGGCTACCAGTTCGTGTCGCCGCTCGAGACCGAAGCGGGACCGGCATCGGCGGCACGCGCGACGCCGCACAACCTGCCGCAGCAGCGCACCCCGTTCATCGGCCGCGCGGCCGAGCTGGCGCGCTGCTCGCAGCTGCTGCGCGATACGCGGCTGCTGACGCTCACCGGCATCGGCGGCAGCGGCAAGACGCGGCTCGCGCTGCAGCTTGCGCAGCAGCAGCTCGAGGCATTCTCGGACGGCGTGTGGTTCGTCGATCTCGCGCCGTTGCAGGAGGCGGAGCGGGTCGCCGGGCCGCTGGCGACGGCGCTGGGCGTGCGGGAAGTGGCCGGCACGCCGCTGATCGCAAGGCTCGCCGAGCATCTCGCCGATCGGCGCGTGCTGGTCGTGCTCGACAACTGCGAGCACGTGATCGACGCCGTCGCCGGTCTTGCCGAAACGCTGCTTGCGCGCTGCGGCGAACTCAGTTTTCTCGTCACCAGCCGCGAGGGCCTCGGCCTCGCGGGCGAACAGATCTTCTCGGTGCGGCCGCTGTCGCTGCCGGCGACGGACGATCTGGCGGCGATGAACGCCTCGGAGGCGGTGCGCCTGTTCGTCGACCGCGCGCGGCTGGCGCTACCCGACCTCGTGCTGGACGAGCGCAACGCCGCGGCCATCGCCGACATCTGCCGGCGGCTCGACGGCATCGCGCTGGCGCTTGAGCTGGCAGCGGCGCGCGCGTCGATGCTGTCGTTCGACGAGATCCGCGCCCGCCTCGACGACCGCTTCCGCCTGCTCACCGGCGGCAGTCGCTCGCTGCCGCGCCAGCAGACACTGCGGGCGGCGATGCAGTGGAGCCACGACCTGCTGTCGCCGGCCGAGCAGAGGATGTTCCGACAGCTCGCGGTGTTCGCCGGGGGCTGGACGCTCGCCGCCGCAGCGCGCATCGCGGACGTCGCCGACGAGTACGACGTGCTGGAACTGCTGACGCGCCTGCACGACAAATCGCTGGTGCAGGTCGACCGCGATGCGGCCGGGAAGCCGCGCTACTGGATGCTGGAAACGGTGCGCCAGTACGCGCAGGAGCGGCTGAACGAATCCGGCGAAAGCGACGTGGTCCGCACGCGGCACCTGCACTACTTTGTTGCGCTGGCCGAGCAGGCGGCGAGTGAGATGACGGGTCCGGGCGAGGGGGCCTGGATGGCCCGGCTGCGACTGGAGCAGGAAAACCTGATGGCGGCGTATGCGTGGGCAGAACACGCACCGGACGCGGAGTCGGCACTGCGGCTCGTCGCTTCGCTGCGGCATTACTTGGCGAACTCCGATCAAATCGTCTGCGGCTACCGGATGGCGTGCAGCGCACTGGCGCTCGATGGCGCGGGCGTCGGCGAGTCGCCGCGCGCGAAGACGCTGCTCGCGGTCAGCAAGTTCGCGTACTTCCTCGGCAAGTACGCGGATGCATTGCGCTACGCGGAGCAGGCGCTGAAGCTTGCCCGGTTGGCCGGCGACGCCGACCTGAGTTTGACCGCGTTGCGTTGGCTGGCCACCGCCTTTTATGCGACGGGAGACCACGAGCGCGCGCGGCGCTATCTCGAGGAAGTGCGCGACACCGCGCGCGCCGCGGGCAAGCATGCGGAGTTGAGCGCGACCTTGATCGGACTCGGCGAGATTCACCGCGCGACGGGAAACGTCGCGCAAGCGGTGGCCTGCTACGAGGAATCGCTCGCGCTGGACCGTGCAGCGCAGTCGAGTCGCGGCATTGCGAATGGCCTCGGCAATCTGGCCCGGGCGTTGGTGCTCCTTGACGAGCTCGAACGGGCCCGCGTTGCGGCGCTCGAGTGCATGCAGGTCGCTGAAGCGGCTGGGCAGAGGGCAACCTGCGCGTGCTCGCTCGACCCCGTCGCCGGACTCGCCGAGTCGCTCGGCGATTCCGAAAGGGCCGCGCGTTACTACGGTGCCGCGAATGCCTTCCGCCGCGAAAGCGGCACGCTGCGCGAGCCCGTCGATCAGGTGTTCATCGATGCGCTGATCGCGCGGACTAAGACTGCTCTGGGCACGACCGCCTTCGCGGCCGCCAAAGATGCGGGCGCGGCGATGACCTTCGAAGAAGCGATCGCCGACGCGCAGCACTGGCTGGCGCGCGCCGCACACTGATTCCCGCGCCGCGCCATCAGGCCGCACTTTCCCTCGCGTGTTACCTTTCGCGCGAGCGAGGGGGACCAGTTTCATGCCCGCACAGGAATACCTGCGCCGGATCCTGACGGCGCGTGTCTACGACGTGGCGATCGAATCGCCGCTTGAAGAAGCACCCAGGCTTTCGGAACGGCTCGGCAACCGCGTGCTGCTGAAGCGAGAGGATCTGCAGCCGGTCAAGAGCTTCAAGCTCAGAGGCGCCTACAACAAGATGGCGCGGCTCGCGCGCGCGGAGCTTGCGCGCGGCGTGATTGCCGCCAGCGCCGGCAATCACGCGCAGGGCGTGGCGATGGCCGCGCAGAAGCTCGGCTGCCGCGCGGTGATCGTGATGCCGGTCACGACGCCGCAGGTCAAGGTCGACGCGGTGCGCGCACGCGGCGCCGACGTCGTGCTGCACGGCGATTCGTACTCGGACGCGGCCGCGCACGCGCTCGAACTGCAGGCAAAGCACAAGCTCACGTTCGTCCACCCGTTCGACGATCCCGACGTGATCGCGGGCCAGGGCACCGTGGCGATGGAGATCCTGCGCCAGCATCACCCCGGCGACCAGGGGCCGCTCGCGGCGGTGTTCGTGGCGATCGGCGGCGGCGGACTGATCGCGGGCGTTGGCGCGTACATCAAGGCGCTTGCGCCCGAGGTCAAGGTGATCGGCGTGCAGACGACGGATTCGGACGCGATGGCGCGCTCGCTCGCGGCGGGCCGCCGCGTCACGCTGCACGACGTGGGGCTGTTCTCCGACGGCACGGCGGTGCGCCAGGTCGGCGAGGAGACGTTCCGGCTGTGCCGGGAGTTCGTCGACGAGATCGTGCTGGTCGATACCGACGCGATCTGCGCTGCGATCAAGGACGTGTTCCAGGACACGCGCTCGATCCTCGAACCGGCCGGTGCGCTGGCGATCGCCGGCATGAAGGCGTATGCGGCGCGCGAGAAACTGCACGGTCGGACGCTGGTGGCGATCCAGAGCGGCGCCAACATGAATTTCGACCGCCTGCGTTTCGTCGCCGAGCGCACCGAAGTCGGCGAAGCGCGCGAAGCGCTGTTCGCGGTGACGATTCCCGAGGTACGCGGCAGCTTCCGGCGCTTCTGCGAACTGGTCGGCAACCGCAGCGTGACCGAGTTCAACTACCGGATCTCGGACGCGGCGACCGCGCATGTATTCGTCGGCGTCAGCACCGCCAACGCCGGCGACAACGAGAAGCTGGCGAAGACGTTTCGCAGCCACGGCTACGCCACGGTCGACCTGACGCACGACGAACTGGCGGAGGAGCACATCCGCTACATGGTCGGCGGCAAGAGCACGCTGGCCGAGGGCGAGGTGATCTACCGCTTCGAATTCCCCGAGCGGCCGGGCGCGCTGATGAAGTTCCTCAACAGCATGGCGCCTTCGTGGAACATCTCGATGTTTCACTATCGCAACCAGGGCGCCGACTATTCGCGCGTGCTGGTGGGCCTTCAGGTGCCGAAGGGCGAGCGCAAGGAGTTCCGCGAGTTCCTCGCAAACCTCGGCTACCGCCACTGGGAAGAGACCGGCAACCCCGCCTACCGGCTGTTCCTCGGCTGAATGCGCGCGGCCGCGCGTGAAGATTCACGCGCCGCGCTGTCGGATTTTCGACAGACGCGCAATGCGTTTGCGCCCACACTTGCCGTCGCGATGGGGCGGCGCAAACGGGGGCGGGGATGCACGCGGGCTACGAGTTGAGCGAGGTGCGAATCGAGCAATGGCTGCTGGCGGCGCTGCAGATGCAGCGCGGACTGGGGCTGGCGGAAGGACGCCGGCGCGGCGCCAGGTCGCCGAACAAGTCGAGGCGGACCGCGGCCGCGGGAGCAGGGGCCCGCGGCAGCCTGTGGGTGATGCTGGCGCTGAGCGTCTTCGGATTGTGCGTACTGTGAGCCGGTCATGCCGCCGGCGGGCGCACTGCGCTAGCCTGATCCAATGGGCGCGATCGAACACCTGATCAAGGGTCGCCAGGCCGATCTCGGCGGCTTCACGGTGATCCGCGTGCTGCCGTCGGCGGCACGGCGCATGGTCGGCCCGTTCATCTTCGTCGACCACATGGGACCGGCGACCTTCGCGCCCGGACAGGGCGTGAATGTGCGGCCGCATCCGCACATCGGGCTGGCGACTGTCACGTATCTCTTCGAGGGCGAGTTCATTCACCGCGACTCGCTCGGCACCGTGCAACGCATCGCCGCTGGCGACGTGAACTGGATGACGGCCGGGCGCGGCATCGTGCATTCGGAGCGCACGCCGCGCGCCTTGCGCAAGAACGGCAACCGTCTCTTCGGCATCCAGACCTGGGTGGCGCTGCCGCGCGCGCACGAGGAAGCGGCGCCCGCGTTCGCGCACTTTCCCGGGCCGGCATTGCCCTTGCTGGACGACAAGCGCATGCGGATGCGCCTGATCCTGGGCGAATGGCACGGCGAGCGCTCGCCGGTCACGACGCTGAGCGCGATGTTCTACGCCGACGCGCTGCTCGAGTCCGACGCGAAGCTTGCGCTGGACTTTCGCTACGAGGAACGGGCGGCGTATGTGGCAGAAGGCGCGATCGAACACGGCGGCACGCGCTACGAGGCGGGACAGATGCTGGTGTTCCGCCCCCGCGAGCCCGTGGCGCTCTCCGCCGCTCCGCGCGCGAG
>JBLMYK010000240.1:0-3298 GCA_050258235.1 Gemmatimonadota bacterium
CGCGTGCGCCAGACTCCCGGTGTCGAGAACACCTTGCCCGGAGAGAGATTGTCCATGGATCTGAGCGCCGAAGCCTTCCGCGCGAAGTTGGACGAAGTGCTGGCCAACGCTGAGGCCACGGGGCTCGCGACCGTCGACGTGAACGCGGGCTACCTGCACCGGCTGCTCGGGGGATACCCCGGCACCGACCATCGGATGCCGGTGTGCTGCGACGTGATGCGGCAGGCCCTGCTTCCCGGCGACCAGGTGATGGTCGAGCCGCCCAAAAATAGAGGAGCGTCGTTCACCGTGCGCTTTCGGCTGCCGAGGACTGCTGCTCGGTGAGGCCGGCGCCAGGTCGCAGCTAGTGCATTCGCGCGATCGATCCGTAGGCGGACCACTCGACGGGAGCGGCCGACTCGAAACGGACGGGACAGGTCAGGGTCGTCGCCATGATCAAAAGAACGCAGATCGAAGGCGTCGTGGCGCCAGGCTTCGAAATGGTGCGCACGGAGTTCGAACGCAATTTTGCCGAGCGCGGTGAGATCGGCGCGGCGGTGGCGGCGTACTGGCGCGGAGAGAAGGTCGTCGACCTGTGGGGTGGCCGCCGCACCCCGGTGTCCGACGCGCCCTGGTGCGAGGACACGATGGTCGTTGTCCAGTCCACCACCAAGGGACTGGCAGCGATCACGCTGGCGATCGCCAACTCCCGCGGCTGGCTCGACTACGACGCATCCGTCGCGCACTACTGGCCCGAGTTCGCTCAGAACGGCAAAGCCGGGATCACCGTGCGCCAGCTTCTCGGGCACGAAGCCGGACTCGTGGTGCTCGACGAGAAGCTGACGCTCGAGAAGCTGCGCGACTTCGATGGCTTGGCGCGGATCCTGGCGCGGCAGACGCCGGCGTGGCCACCGGGCACGCGTCACGGCTACCACACGATGACGCTCGGGCTGTACATGCAGGAGCTGATCCGGCGTGTGGATCCGGCGCGGCGCACGCTCGGTCGCTTCTTCCACGAAGAGATCGCCGTGCCGCTGGACGCGGAGTTCTATATCGGTCTGCCGCGCGAGATCCCTGATACCCGCCTCGCAAAGCTCAAGACTTTGTCTTCCTGGCGCGGCCTCAAGGCGCTTCGGTACACGCCGGCTGCCGTGACCCTGAAGATGATTTCGCCACGCTCGCTGCTGCGCAGGTCATTCCTCGGGCTGGATGTCGACCCGAACGATCGTCAGTACCTCGACGTCGAACTGCCGGCGGGTAACGGCGTTGGGACTGCGCGCGCGATCGCGCGCGTCTATTCCGCGTTCGCCGAGGGTGGCGCCGAACTCGGGGTCACGCCGGCGACGTTCGGTCGTGTCGTGGCCCCGCCCGAGGTCGCTCGTCCCCGGGATGAAGTGTTGGGCGTGCCGAGCTACTTCTCGCTTGGCTTCCTGCGGCCGGGGCCTGAGGTCTGGTTCGGTTCGAGTTCCCGGGCGTTTGGTGCACCCGGTGCTGGCGGCTCGTTCGCCTTTGCCGATCCCGACGCGCGCCTGGGCTATGCCTACGTGATGAACAACCTGGATTTTTACCTGCAGGACGATCCGCGCGAGAAGGCGCTGCGCGACGCTATCTATCGCGCCGTGCCGACCGCGGAGTGAGTTGCCGATCGGGCGACCGGCGCACCCCAGTAAGCGGTCGTCCGCCTAACCCGGACATTTCACGAGTGCCCCGATTCTGACGCGATATGGGTTGATCACGACGGCGCGGCAGTGGGTTGGCTGCAAAGGTCGTGTTGGAGCGGGTTTTCGAGCACGATGTTTGCGCTGCGGGCGCACGTCTCCCTTCCCCCATTGTTTGTCAGCGTGCCGGGGCAGCACTCGGTGCGGTTCAGGGAGCCAGCGCGCGAGCGGCTTGGATGAACAGCGCGCGCAGCGGATGATGTGAGGCCAGCAACACGCGCACGCGGCGCGTGTTGCGCACGATGGCCGCTCCCATCTTCAGCAGCTTCACGCGGATCGTGTGCGCCGCGGCGCAGGCCAGCTCAGTGCCCGCCAGGGCGAGCGTGCGCAGCCGCTGCATCAAGGTGTAGGCGAGTGCGGCCAGCAGCAGGCGGAACTGATTGGCGCGGAACTTGTGGCAGCTGGCACGGGTGCCGAACAGATCGAGCTGCGCTTCCTTGATGCGGTTCTCGGCCTCGCCGCGCGCGCAGTACAGGCGGTCGTACAGGTCGGTGGCGTCCTCGGAGAGATTGGTCACCACGAAGCGCGGATTGGGGCCTTGCGCGCCGTACTCCAGCCGCGTGACGACGCGTCGTTCGCGGTCCCAGGTGTCGGCCGCGTAGGCAAACTCGCCGATCTCGCGCTGCTTGTCGCCGCTCGTCTGATACTGCTCGGCCAAGGCCAGTTCCACCAGCGCCACGCGCGCGTGCAGCCGCGCATTGCGCGCCAGCCCGATGACGTAGCCCACGCCGGCGCGCTCGCAGAAGCGCAGCAGTCGCTGCCGACAGAACCCGGAGTCGCCGCGCACGACGAGGCGTACCTGCGGCCACGCCTGCCGCAGCCGGCGCACCAGCAGCTTGATCAGCGCGGCGGCGTTCCTGGCCGCGTCGATGCGGCTGCGCCGCAGATAGCAGGCGAGCAGCGCTTGGCCGCAGAAGACGTACAGTGGCAGATAGCAGTGGGCATCGTAGTAGGCGTGAAATTCGCGCTGCTCCTGTTGGCCGTGCAGCGGCACGTCCGACGCATCGATGTCCAGGATCAGTTCCTCGGGCGCGGTGGCGTGGCTGGCGATGAACTGCTCGATCAGCACACCGTGCAACGCCCAGGCCTGCGCATCGGTGGCGGCGTTTTCCAGCCGGCACAGCGTGGGCGCACTGGCCAGAGGCTCGGCGTGGCCCACCGCGGTCTGCAGCAGCAGATCCTCTCGCAGACGCGTGTGGTCGTTCAAATCCTCGTACCCGCAGCACAGCGCATAGATCCGCTGCGCCAGCAGGGTGTGCAGTTCGTGCGTGATGCGTGCCGGATCGCGCCGGTCGCTGAGCACCGCGGCGACGGCGCGCGTCAGGCCGATGCGCTCATCCGTGCGCTTCAGCAGCATCAGCCCGCCGTCGGAACTCAGATCGCCGCCGCTGAAGTCGGCTTCAATGACACGGCGACCGACCCGCCCAAACGCAATCTTCCCCTCGGTACACTTTGGCATCGGCAGTCCTCGGTTGTCTGAAGGCTTCGAACACCTCCGACAACGCGCTTACGCACGAGGCTGCCGACCTCCTACTCGTGAAATATCCGGGCTAGGGCCACACCGGCAGCACGCAGCGCTTGCTGACGCGCGCGAGCGCGCC
>JBLMYK010000241.1:0-12738 GCA_050258235.1 Gemmatimonadota bacterium
AGTCCAAGCCGCAGTTCCGGATGGCGGGCCAGATCGCTGAGCGACTTGATGTCGAGCCGGGCCGCATCGGCCGCACGCATCGCCAGTGCGTAACCGTTGTTGAAACCCAGCGGCACCGCAATCCCGAGCCCGAGCGGTGCGAGCTGGCGATTCATCGTCTCGATCGACGTCGGCGCCGGGTTCTTCAGGATCTCGAGGTCGATGGTTCCCGTGTACTCGGGATACAGGTCGATCGCGCCCGACCGCAGCGCCTCGTAGACGATCGCGGTATTGCCCAGGCCCGCCTTCACCTCGGTCCGGGTATGTCCTTCCGTCTGCGCGGTCTGCGCAAGGATCTGCGCCAGGATGTAGGCCTCGGTGAACCGCTTGGAGCCGATGCGCAGCGTGTCGTCGGCACGCGCTGCCGGCAGCGCGAGACAGGCGCACACGATCGCCGTGAGACGAATCGCACGCTTGATCAAGTGAACCGCCGAACCACCGATCTTGTCCATGATGAGGCGCCTGATGGCGAGGCGCGATCATCGCGCCTGATTGGGTCGCCGGGAAGTACTCCTGCGCGTGGGTAGAATGAATCGCATGTCGTATCAGGTTCTTGCACGCAAGTGGCGCCCGCGGGATTTCGCCTCGCTCGTCGGGCAGGATCATGTGGTACGGGCGCTCACGCATGCGCTCGAACAGAAGCGGCTTCACCACGCGTACCTGTTCACCGGCACGCGCGGCGTCGGCAAGACGACGCTGTCGCGCATCCTCGCCAAGGCGCTGAACTGCGTCGGGCCGGACGGCAGCGGCGGCATCACCGCCACGCCGTGCAATCGCTGCCCGGCGTGCGAGGCGATCGACGCCGGCCGCTTCGTCGACTACATCGAGATGGACGCCGCCAGCAACCGCGGCGTCGACGAGATGACCACGCTGCTCGAACGAGCGGTCTACGCGCCGAGCAATGCGCGCTTCAAGGTCTACATGATCGATGAAGTGCACATGCTCACCACGCACGCGTTCAACGCGATGCTGAAGACGCTCGAAGAGCCGCCTGACTACGTGAAATTCATCCTGGCGACGACCGATCCACAGAAGCTGCCGGCGACGGTGCTCAGCCGCTGCCTCCAGTTCAATCTGAAGCAGATGCCGCCCGCTGCGGTCGCGTCCCTGATGGCGGACATCCTGCAGAAGGAGGGCATCGCTGCCGAGCCAGCGGCGCTCAAGATGCTCGGCCACGCCGCGCGGGGCAGCATGCGCGATGGCCTGTCGCTGCTCGATCAGGCGATCGCCTACAGCGCGGGCAATGTGACGCTCGAAGCGGTGCGCAACATGCTGGGGGCGATCGATGCCACGACGCTGGTGCGGGTGCTCGACTCAGTAGTGGCGCGGGACGCGAAGGCAGCGCTGGCGGTTGCCGACGAGATGGCGGCGCGCAGCTTCTCGTTCGCTCAGGCGCTGCGCGACCTGGCGACCCTGCTGCACTGGATCGCGCTCGCGCAGCGGGTGCCGGACGCGATCGGCGACGAAGTGGAGAACGCGACCGAGGTGCTGCGATTGGCGCAGAGCGTTGCTCCGGACGAAGTCCAGCTTCTGTATCAGATTGCGCTGCACGGCCGCAACGACCTGCACCTGGCGCCCGACGAATACGCCGGGTTCACGATGACGCTGCTGCGCATGATCGCGTTTGCGCCCGCCGAAACGGCCACGGACGTTCCGACCCCGGCCGTTTCTGCACCGCCCGCGGCGACCAGGTCGCGCGGGGCTGCAGCGGCCGTCGCAGCCGCTCCTGCTGCAGCGGCTCCCGCTTCGGCGGGCTCGGCGCGCAGAACCGGGGAGGGATCGGCGTTCGACGGCAACTGGCCGGCGCTGGTCGAACGGCTGAAGATCAGCGGCATGGTGCGCGAGCTGGCGACGCGCAGTGAACTGATCGCGGCGGACGGGAATCAGTTCAGGCTGCGCGTGCCGATCAGGGCGCTCGCCGAGGCAGCCAACCTCGAACGACTGAAGGCGGCGCTGGCACAGCACTTCGGCCACCCGATCCGCGTGACCGCGGAGATCGGCGCGACAGCCGGCCCGACGGCCGCCGGTATCGCCGAACAGGTGCGCGCCGAAAAACAGAAACGCGCGGAAGAGGCGATCTACGCCGATCCGTTCGTGAAGGAACTGATCGAGAACTTCGGCGCCACCGTCGACCCGACGTCGATCAAGCCGAACGAGCCGTGAGCCGAGACATCCGCCACAGCAAACCCTGGCTAGGGGAGCACGAGGTGGCCAGCCGAGCCCCCTCGTTCCTCATAATGCCGGGACGCGCAACGCGCGGCGCCGGCAAGTTGGCCCGGTGCGCTTCGGCCGCAGGCCGACACGAATTGAACTTGGAAAGGACCAATCGATGATGAAGGGCCAACTTGCCGGGCTGATGCAGCAGGCGCAGAAGATGCAGGACCACATGAAGCGCATGCAGGAGGAACTCGGCTCGATCGAGGTCGAGGGGCAGTCTGGCGCCGGCATGGTCAAGGTCACGATGACCTGCAAGTTCCAGGTGCGGCGGGTGGCGATCGATCCGAGCCTGGTCGAGGGCGGACCAAATGCGGACAAGGACATGCTCGAGGATCTCGTCGCCGCCGCGTTCAACGACGCGGTGCGGCGCGCGGAGGAGACGACGCAGCAGAAGATGGCGTCGATCACCGCGGGCATGCCGATGCCGCCGGGGTTCAAATTGCCGTTTTGAAGGCGGTTCGGGTGTACGCGACGCTTCGCGTCGCACGTGCACCCTCGCCGGTGGAGTCAGTGCGGCGGGCTTCGGGCGGCCGGGCGCCCGCCGCAAACTCAACTGCTACGTATGAAGCTCGGACCCACGCTCGACAAGCTGGTCGATTCACTGAAGCGCCTGCCCGGCATCGGGCCGCGCTCGGCGCAGCGGATCGCGTTTCATCTGCTGCAGCACGATCGCAACACCGCGCTGCAGCTCGGCGAGGCGCTGCTGGCCGCGCATGCGAACGTGCGCCACTGCGCCCGCTGCAACACCCTGAGCGAGCAGGAAATCTGCGAGACATGTGCGGATCCGAAACGCGATGCCGGGCTGCTGTGCGTGGTCGAGTCGCCGTCGGACCAGCTGATGCTGGAACAGTCGCTTTCGTACAAGGGCCTGTATTTCGTGCTGCTCGGGCGGCTGTCGCCGCTGGACGGAGTCGGGCCGCGCGAGATCCAGATGGAGCGGCTGCTGGCGCGCGCGGACGACGGCCTGGTGCGCGAAGTGATCGTTGCCACATCCTTCACGCCCGAAGGCGACGCCACCGCGCACTACGTGGCCGAGCTGCTGCGGGCGCGGGATCCGCAGCTGAAGATCACGCGTCTGGCGCGCGGTGTTCCCGCCGGCGCGGAACTCGAATACACGGACGTCAACACGCTAGCGCAGGCGATGCTCGATCGCCGCGCGGCATGAAGGTGCGCATATGACGATCGCGCTATGGTGCGTGCTGATCGCCGGGTTGCTGCCCTACCTGGCGGCGACGATCGCCAAGGCGGGCGCGGAGCGGTTCGACAACCGCAACCCGCGCGCATGGCTCGCCCGGCAGCAGGGATTTCGCGCGCGCGCGAACGCGGCGCAGTTGAACAGCTTCGAGGCATTCCCGTTCTTTGCCGTCGCGGTGATCGTCGCGTATCTGGCACACGCGCCGGCTGATCGCATCGATGTGCTGGCCGCGATCTTCATCGCCGTGCGGCTGGGCTATCTCGGCTGCTACCTGGCCGATCTGCATTGGGCACGGTCGACGCTCTGGCTCGTCGGCTGGGTCACGACCATCACGATCTTCGTTTCGGGGGTGACAGCGAAATGAGCGGACCGCTGGCGGGCGTCAAGGTCCTTGAACTCGGCACGCTGATCGCGGGCCCGTTCGCCGCGCGCATGTGCGCGGAGTTCGGCGCCGAAGTCATCAAGATCGAATCGACCGAAGGCGGCGACCCGATCCGCACCTGGCGCCACCTGCACGAAGGAACTTCGCTGTGGTGGTACGTGCAGGCGCGCAACAAGAAATCGGTCACGCTGAACCTGAAGGACGTTCGCGCGCAGGAAATCGCACGCAGGCTCGCGCTCGACGCCGACATCGTGATCGAGAACTACCGCCCCGGCGTGCTGGAGAAGTGGGGACTCGGATACGAGAAATTGCGTACGTTGAACCCGGCAACGATCATGGTGCGGCTGTCCGGTTACGGCCAGACCGGGCCGATGCGCGACAGGCCGGGTTTCGGTGCGATCGGCGAATCGATGGGCGGGATCCGCTTCGTGTCCGGTTTCCCGGACCGACCGCCGATGCGAATCGGGATCTCGATCGGCGATTCGCTCGCCGCGCTGCATGGAGTCATCGGCGCACTGATGGCGTTGCGCCATCGCGACGTCAGCGGCGGCCGCGGCAAGGGAGAAGGCCAGCTGGTCGATGTCGCGCTGTACGAGGCCGTGTTCAACATGATGGAGAGCACGGTGCCGGAGTACGACCGCGTCGGCGTGATCCGGGCGCGCACCGGGGGTGCGCTGCCGGGCATCGTGCCGTCGAACACCTACACCTGCGCCGACGGCGAGGCGATCGTGATCGCCGGCAACGGCGACGCGATCTTCAAGCGACTGATGAATGCGATCGGCCGCGCCGACCTGGCGAACGATCCGACGCTGGCCCGCAATGACGGCCGCGTGCCGCGCACGCAGGAGATCGATGACGCGATCCAGGACTGGTGCTCGGGGCGTCGGATCGACGCTGCGCTGGCCGCGCTCGCCGCCGCCGACGTCCCGGTGTCGAAAATCTACAGCGTGGCCGACATGTTCCGCGACGCGCAGTACGCGGCGCGCGGAATGATCGAGCGAGCGCCGCTGCCGGACGGATCGATGCTCGCGGTGCCGGCGGTCACACCGAAGATGTCCGCGACGCCGGGCGGGACGCGCTGGCTCGGCCCGGGCCTCGGGGAACATACGGACGAAGTGCTGGCCTCCCTTGGGTATGATCGGGCGCATATCGCCACGCTCAGAAAAGACGGCGTGATTTGAGTCCAGAAGGGAGAAATCGATGAATCAGGTTCGACGCAATCTTCTGATCGCAGGCAGCGCCGCGATTGCAGCACCCGCCTTCGTCCGGGCGCAGGCACTCGAGCGCAAGGAGGTGACGATCGCGGTCGGCGGGCGGGCAGCCCTGTACTACGTGGCGCTGATGGTCGCTGACCGGATGAAGTACTTCGAAGCCGAAGGACTGAACGTCAACATCGTCGACTTCGCGGGCGGCGCCAAGGCATTGCAGGCGGTGGTCGGTGGCAGCGCCGACGTGGTCTCCGGCGCCTTCGAGCATACGATCGCAATGCTGGCCAAGGGGCAGCACATGCGGGCATTCGTGCTGGCGGGTCGTGCGCCGCAGATCACGCTCGGTGTCAGCCGCAAGACGATGCCGAACTACAAGACGATCGCCGATCTGAAGGGCAAGACGGTCGGAGTCACGGCGCCGGGTTCGTCCACGCACATCCTGACCAATTTCGTGATCGCCAAGGCGGGGCTGAAGCCGACGGACATCTCGGTGGTCGGCGTCGGTGCGACCACGACCGCGGCCGCGGCGCTGCGTTCGGGCAAGATCGACGCGATCTCGAACGTCGATCCGGTGATCACCATTCTCGAGCGCGCCGGCGAGATCACGGTCGTGTCGGACACGCGCAATGTCGAAGCGGCGGACAAGATCTTCGGCGGACCGATGCCGGCGGCCTGCCTTTATGCGCCGACCTCGTTCGTGGAGAAGAACCCGAATGTGTGCCAGGCCCTGGCCAACGCGATGGTGCGCGCGGACAAGTGGATCCATCAGTCAGGCGCGTCCGACATCCTGCGCATCGCGCCGGAAAACTATCTGCTCGGCGACCGGGCGATCTATGTAGATGCCTACCTGAAGGCCAAGGGCGCCACGTCGCCGGACGGTTACTTTCCCGAGAAGGGTCCGGCAACGGCGCTGCGCGCGCTGGCGAGCGTCGATCCCAATCTGGCCCACGCCAAACTCGACCTGAAGTTGGTCTATACGAACGACTTCGTGCGCAAGGCGAACGCCAAGTATCCGAAGGGCTGACCGCGGCGCGGCTGCGGCGACGCGCATCGCGCGGAACTGGCGTGCCCGCGACGCTGCTCGACAGGCTGTGGGATGCGCACAGCGTCGAGCGCTTCGACGACGGCTCCGCGCTGCTGTATGTGGATCGGTTGCTGCTGTATGAGCTGACCGCACCACCTGCCTTCGCGGGTCTGCGGCGACGCGGACTGCCGGTGCGCAACCCGCATGCGGCGCTTGCCGTCGCAGATCACTCGGTGTCGACTCTGGCGGACCGCACGATCGACAGCGTGTCGTCGATGGGGCAGCACCTGCGCGCGCTGGCGCGCGACGCAAGCGCGGCCGGCATCGCGCACCTGGGCATCGACGATCCGCGACAGGGCATCGTGCACGTGGTTGCACCCGAGTCGGGCTGGGTGCTGCCCGGCATCAGCGTCGTTTGCGGCGACAGCCACACCTGCACCCTGGGCGCGCTCGGCGCGCTGGCGATCGGCGTCGGATCGAGCGATCTCGAGCAGGCGCTGGCGACGCAGACGGTGCGCCTGAAGAAGCCCGCGGCGATGCGCATTGCGATCGACGGCTGCCGCGCGCCAGGCGTGTTCGCCAAGGATGTCGCGCTGCATCTGCTGCACGCGCTCGGCACGCGCGCGGGCGAAGGCGCGGCGATCGAATACGCGGGTGCGGCGGTCGCGGAATTCTCGGTCGAAGAGCGCCTGACCCTGTGCAATCTGACCGCCGAACTCGGATCGCGCATCGGTCTCGTGGCGCCCGACGCGACGACACTGCGCTACGTGGCCGCGCGGCCGCTCGCCCCGCCTGACGGCGAGTTGGCCGCAGCCGCCGCGCAGTGGCTCGAACTGCGATCGGATGCGGATGCCGAATTCGCGCGCGACGTGGCGATCGACGCCGGCGCGATCGCGCCGCGCATCACGTGGGGCACGACGCCGGCGCAGTCGATCGCGATCGACGGACACCTGCCGCGCCTTGCGGATGCCACGCCGGATTTGCTCGCGCAGTGGCGCGCCGCGTACGAATACATGGCGCTGCGGGAAGGCGGTCGGTTGCTGGGCGAACGCATCGACGTGGTCTTCATCGGCTCCTGCACCAACAGCCGCCTGTCCGACCTGCAAGCCGCAGCGCGCGTCGTGCGCGGACGGCGCGTCGCGAAGCACGTACGCGCGCTGGTCGTGCCGGGTTCGGAGGCGGTGCGCCGCGCCGCCGAGGCAGAGGGTCTGGACGAGGTGTTCCGCGCCGCCGGCTTCGAGTGGCGGCGCGCCGGATGCTCAATGTGCGTGGCGGCCAACGACGATCGCGTCGGGGCAGGCGAGCGCTGCGTGTCGACATCGAATCGCAATTTCCCCAACCGCCAGGGCCGCGCCGCACGCACGCATCTGGCGAGTCCGGCGACCGCGGCCGCCTGCTCGATAGCAGGCGAAGTCGCCGACGTGCGCGAGTTTCTCCGATGACCGCGGCGGCGCCGATCGCGCGCGTGGCGGGTATCGCGGTCGTGTTCGCGCGCGACGACATCGACACCGACCAGCTCTTTCCGGCGCGCTTCCTCGCTTCTGGGGATCCGGGAGCGGCGCTGTTCGGCTCCGAGCGCTACGTAGCGGAAGGCCGCGACGAGAACCCGCGGTTCGTCCTCAACCGCGAGCCGTGGCGGCACGCGCGCGTTCTGGTCGCCGGCCGCAACTTCGGTTGCGGCTCGTCGCGCGAGCACGCGGTCTGGGCGCTGCGCGATTTCGGTATCGGTGCGGTGATCGCCGAAAGCTTCAACGAGATCTTCCGCGACAACTGCCTGCGCAACGGCGTGGTGCCGGCGATGGCGTCGGCCGCCACGGTGCAGCGGGTCGCGGAACACCTGCGGTCGCATGCGACGGCGACCGTGTGCGTCGATCTCGCCGGTCGGACGATCGAGGTGGACGGTGCGGCGGTCGGAGACTTCGAGATTCCCGCCATCGCGCGCCGCATGCTGATGCAGGGGCAGGACGAGATCGGCCTTGCGCTTGGCTGCGGCGCGCAGATCGAACGCTTCGAACGGCGCGACCGCGAATCGCGTCCGTGGCTCTGGCGCTCCGCGCGCGCTCCCTGACGCATCCGGCAGAGCGCGGGGCAGTATGCTCCGCAACCATGGCGGCTCCCGATCCGGCGCTCGGCCTTGCCGGCGTCACCTGTACTTTCATCTCGCGCGAAGCGCCGGGACAGCGCTATACGGCGGTCCGGGACGTCACGCTGGCAGTGGCGCCGGGCGAGTTCGTCAGCGTGGTCGGCCCGACCGGCTGCGGCAAGAGCACGCTGCTGAATGTCGCCGCGGGGTTGCTGGAGCCGAGCAGCGGCCGCGTCACGATCTTCGGTGAATCCCTTGCCGGGTTGAACCGCCGCGCCGGCTACATGTTCCAGTCCGACGCGCTGATGCCCTGGAGGACGGCGCGCCGCAACGTGGCCGCCGGCCTTGAGTTCCGTGGCATGCCGCAGGCGGACGTCGACCGGATGGCCGATGAATGGCTGAAGCGCGTCGGCCTCGGCGGATTCGGCGACCGCTATCCGCACCAACTGTCGGGCGGGATGCGCAAGCGCACCGCGCTGGCGCAGACGCTGGTCCTCGACCCCGACATCATTCTGATGGACGAGCCGTTCTCCGCGCTCGACATCCAGACGCGCCAACTGATGGAGAACGAGGTCCTTGACCTTTGGGCCGCCAAGCGCAAGGCGGTGCTGTTCATCACGCACGACCTCGACGAGGCGATCGCGATGAGCGACCGCGTGGTGGTGATGTCGGCCGGACCGGCATCGCATCCGATCGGCGAGTTCGCGATCGACCTGCCGCGCCCGCGCGACGTGGCCGAGGTGCGTGTCGCGCCGCGCTTCATCGAGCTGCACCGGGCGATCTGGGACGTGCTGCGCGAGGAAGTGCTGAAGGGTTACGAGCAGCAGAAGCGGGCGGCATGAAGCTCTGGAACACCATCAAGCCGAATCCGAAGAACATCCGCATCTGGCAGATCGGCGTGCTGCTGGCGCTGTTTGCCTTGTGGCACGTGCTGACCGCGCCGGGCCTGATCCCGCCGTTCATGTTCGACGACGACAGCCAGGCGGCGTTCTTCTTCGGCGAGCCGATCAAGATCGCCGTGCAGATCTGGAACTGGTTCTTCGTGACGCGCGACATCTACCAGCACCTGTGGGTCACGCTGGTCGAGACCGTGCTCGCGTTCGCGATCGGCACGACGGTCGGCCTGGCCACGGGCATGTGGCTCGCGCTGTCGCCGGTGGCGGCCGCGATCGTCGATCCCTACATCAAGGGCCTGAACTCGATGCCGCGCGTGATCCTGGCGCCGATCTTCGCAGTCTGGTTCGGACTCGGCATCGCGTCGAAGGTCGCGCTCGGATTCACGCTGGTGTTCTTCATCGTGTTCTTCAACGTCTACCAGGGCGTGCGCGAGGTCAGCCCGACCGTGCTGGCGAATGCGCGCATGCTCGGTGCCGGCCGGCGCCAGCTGCTGCGGCACGTCTATCTTCCGAGCGCGATGAGCTGGGTGTTCTCCTCGCTGCACACGTCGGTCGGGCTGGCGTTCGTCGGTGCGGTGGTGGGCGAGTACCTCGGGTCGGCCCGGGGCGTCGGCTATCTGATCCTGCAGGCCGAAGGAACGTTCGACATCAACACCGTGATGGCCGGCATCGTGGTGCTGACCGGATTCGCGCTCGTCCTCGACTGGGTGGTCGGCGCCGGCGAACGTCGTCTGATGAAATGGCAGCCGCGTTCCGGCGAAACCGAGAAGCTCTGAGGGCGCGCTCCGGCGCAGAAGAACTCCCTTATCGAGTCGATCTACCGATGGCAGTCACGGACGAAGCGGTCACGCCATTCTGGCGGCGCATGCCGCAGTTCTTCCGCTTCCCCGCGTATCGCGCGCTGCTGGTGCGCAACCTGACGCTATCGCTTGCCTTCGCCGGCGCGCTCGCGCTGCAGTCGCGCGCGGCTGCATCGGTGATCGCGATGGCCGCTTCGCTTTACCTGGCGCATTACGGCTTCGTGGTCATCGAGCGCGTCGCGCAGGGTTATCTGAATCCGGATCACTTTCCCGCTGCGAAGACGAGCCTGTGGCGGCCGCTGAAGCTTGCGGCGATCATGATGGCATCCTTCTTCGCCGTCGCGGTCGTCTCGGCGGTGACCGGCGACGGCGTGCTGACCCTGCTGGCGGATGCCGCGGTCGCGCTGCTCTTTCCGGCCAGCGTGATGACGCTGGCGGTGACCAACAGCCTGCGCCAGGCGATCAATCCCCGGCGCGTCTACGCATTGGCAAGAAGGATCGGGCCGCCGTACCTGGTGCTGTTCCTGTTCCTGCTGCTGCTCGTCGGCGGTTCGCAGCAGGCCTTCGAACTCGTCGCGCCGGCGCTGGGGGAATCGGTCTGGCTGCTCGCTTTCGCCAGCTCTTTCGTCGGCAACTACTTCTTCTTCATCATCTGCGCTCTGATGGGTTACGTGCTCTACCAGTACAGCGCCGGTCTGGGTCTGTCGGTGACCGGACCGGGCGAAACGGTGACCGATGCGGCCGCGGGCGGGGGAGAGGCCGGGATCGAACCGCGCGATGCAGCGCTGGCGCGACTGGTCACGGCCGGCGATGTGCGCGGTGCGATCGATTTTCTCGAGCGCGCGCTGCGCGACAGTCCCGACGATCCTTCGCTGCATCGGCGCCTGCACCGGCTGCTGGTGATCGCCGCAGATGCGGCGCGCATCGATGCACACCTGCAGGCCTGTGTCGAACTGCTGCTGCCGCGTGATCCCGGGTTTGTGCTGGACCTGCTGCGAGAAACCGGGTGGAAGCCGGAATCGACCGATCTCGTCCTGCGGCTGTCGAGGGCTGCCCTCGATGCGCAGCAGTACGACCTGGTGCTCGCGTTGTCGCAGGACTTCGAGGCGCGGCATCCGCAAGACGAATCGACGCCGACGATCGTGCTGATGCGGGCCGAGGCCCTGGCCGCCCAGGGCAAGCCGGACGAAGCGCAGGGGGCGCTGCGCGAACTGGCCGAGCGGTTCCCGGCGAGCGAAGCCGCATCGGCCGCGCGGCCGCTGTCGACGGGCGGCTGAGACTGCGCCGTTCAGGGCAGGTCGAAGTTCAGCGTCGACGGACCCTGCGCGATGGTCCGGCTCTGCGACTCCGCCGATGTCTCTGAGGGCGGTGGCGCGAAATATTGTGCCAGGCGCCGGCGGATCTCGTCCGCCTGCTGGCTCATCCCGTATCGCAGGTAAGTGGTGAACAGTCCGAGCAGGCAGTCCGACAGTTCACGCCCGCGCTCGGCACGGACCTTGTCGTCGACCAGCAATGCGTCGATCAGCTGCAGCGCCGCAGCGTCTTCGCGAGCGCGCACCAGACGGCGCGCCAGGCGCAGTTGTGCGTCCAGCGGCAGCGCATCGCGCGTTTTCGACTGGGCGATGTGCAGGTACGCGCGGCGCAGCTCTGCACTTGGCCGGCCGGCACGATTGACGAGCACTTGTTCGGCGGCATTGCGGACCGCGTTCCGGTCGTTGCCGAGCAACGCGACGTTGTAGCTTGCCACGGCGTAGTCGCTGCGCATCGGATACTGCGCGGCAAGTTCCGCATACAGCCGGGTCGCGCGGGCAATGTCGATCTCGGCCGCGGCCTGCTCGGCGCGCTGCTGCAGGCGCAGGCGCGCACGATGCTCCGCGTCGGCCTCGGTCCCCGGCAGTGTCGGCTCCACCCGCTTCACGGCGGCGGGCCGGAACAACCACGCGAAGGCCGCACCGAACACGAACCCGCCCAGATGCGCCGCATAGGCAATCGCTTCTTCCGTTGCGGTCGCCCACTGCCACAACTCGTTCGCGATCCAGATCGGCAGCAGCAAGAGCGCCGGCATGCGCAGCGTATCGAAGTAGAACAGCACCGACACGAACACCGGAACCCGCCGCAGCCCGTACAGCACGGCGACCATCGCCATTGCCCCGGCGATCGCGCCCGAGGCGCCGATCACCGGCGCGTCGGAGAGCGCCAGATGCAGGGCCCCGGCCGCTGCACCGGACAGCAGGTACCCGAGCAGGAAGCGCACGCGACCCATGGCGGGCTCCGCGAACGAGCCCGCGAGCAGCAGCACGATCATGTTGCCCAGCCAGTGGCCGAGGTCGCCGTGCGCGAACTGATAGGTTACGAAGCGCCAGGGCTGGGTCGACCCGCGCTGCAGCAGCAACCGTTCGGTGGTCGACCCCTGCTGCAATGAATCGAACCGGTTGCGCTGGTCGCGCCAGGTCAGGAACTCCGGGTCGCTCGGCGTGACGATCTTGAACTCATGCAGCTCGCGCATGAAGTCGTCGTCGCCCTGCATCAGCGACAGTGCATATTCGATGTCCTGCTCGCGCAGCGCGGTCTGCAGCTCGTCGAGCTGCTCGAGTGTGGACGAGCTGGGCGTCTGGCCCGCGAGCCAGTGCCGGTAACGATGCAGCTCGATGCGCGGCAGCGCGGAGCGCTCGTAATAGTCGAGCGCGTGCTCGTACGCACGCTCGTCGCGCGCCTGGGCGAAGAAGAAGACGATCGTGTTGACGAGGATCAGCGCCAGCGTGACAAACGGCGCCGAGCGCAGCGCAAAGCGAGTCTGGTAGGGAAGGATGAGCATCGGGCGCCGCGATATACTTTTGCAGTTTAATGAGCGCGCGTACGTGCTTCGATCATCCGCGCGTCACGCATCGCCGTCA
>JBLMYK010000242.1:0-6143 GCA_050258235.1 Gemmatimonadota bacterium
CGTCAGCCCTGGCGCGATCAGCAGCACGGCGGCACACACCGCCAGCGCGCGCTCCCACGCCTTCATCTCCACGAGTAAGAATCGCGACAGCGCCGCGCCCAGCGCGACGATCCCCAGCGCGCAGCCGGCGAAGGTGACGGCGAACTCGCTCCAGGTGAAGTTCTTCGTCACCAGCAGCAGCGCCGGCGAGAACGTGAACACGAACGGCACCAGCGCCTTGCCGAGTCCGAGCCGGAACGCCGTGTTGCCGGTCCTGAAGGGATCCGACCCCGCCATCCCGGCTGCCGCGTACGCGGCGAGCGCGACGGGCGGCGTGATGTCGGCCAGCACGCCGTAGTAGAAGACGAAGAAGTGCGCGACGATCGGCTCCACGCCCAGCTGCACCAGGGTCGGCGCCGACACGGTGACCATGATCAGGTAGTTGGCCGTCGTCGGGATCCCGCAGCCCATCAGGATGCACACCAGTCCCGTCATTAGCAGCGCAGCAAACAGCATCACGCTGTTTGTCCCGAGCAGTCCCGCAGGCAGCAACGGGTTGACGAAGGCGGCGATCGATTGCGCGGCGGAGGTCACGATGAAGCTGACCTTGAAGCCGACGCCGGTCAGAGTGACCACGCCGATCACGATGCCGACCGTGGCCGCCGCCGCGCCGACGGCCAGCGCGTACTTGGCCCCGGTCTCGAACGTCTCGACCAGCGACTTCGGATCGATGCGGCCGCGGACGCCGGCGCGCCCGAGCGCGAACGGCGTGGCGAGGATGGTGGCGACGAAGAGCGCGATTCCCGCATGGCCGAGGTCCCCGAACATGAGGGTCAGCAGGATCGCATGCAGGATCGCGAGCGCCACGAATCCGCGCACCGTGTTGTGCTCCTCGGCCGTCGTCAGTCCGACGATGATCGCGGACGAGATTCCGGCGAACGCGGCGAGATACGGCGTGTACCCGCTGACGATGATGCTGATCAGCAGTGCGAGCGGGATCAGCGTCGGCCAGCGGCGACGGAAGCTGTCGCGCAGGCTCGGCAGTTCATCGGCGGTCAAGCCGCGCAGTCCGGTGCGCTTCGCCTCGAAATGCACCTGCATGAAGACGCCGAAGAAGTGCATGAATGCAGGCACGATCGCGGCCAGGATGATCGTCTGGTACGGCAGGCCCAGGAACTCGATCATCAGGAAGGCGGCCGCGCCCATTACAGGCGGCGTGATCTGGCCCCCGGTCGACGCCGCTGCCTCGACGGCGGCGGCGAAATGGCGCGGATAGCCGACGCGGATCATCGCCGGGATCGTCAGTGATCCGACGGTCACGGCATTGGCTACCGACGAGCCTGACAGCATGCCGAACATCGCCGATCCGAACACCGACACCTTGGCCGGGCCACCCGCGTAGCGCCCCGCGATCGCCGACGCAATATCGAGGAACAATCGCCCCAGTCCGATGCGGGTGGCCAGCACGCCGAACAGCACGAAGTGGAACACGTAGGTGGCGACCACTCCGACCGCGATGCCGTAGATGCCCTGGCTCGTCAGGTACTGATGATTGACGAGCTGGCTCCACGTGTTGCCGGCGTGCCTGAGCAGGCCGGGGAATGAAGCGCCGAACAGCGAATACAGCATGAAGACAATGGCGATCACCGGCAGCGGCCAGCCCATCGAGCGCCTCGTGGCTTCGAGCAGCGCGAGGATCAGCACCGATCCCATCACGACGTCGAGCGTGTTCGGATTGCCGACGCGGAAAGCAAGCTCGTCGAAGACGTACGGCACGTAGAGCACCGACAGCGCCACTGCGATGCCGAGCCCCCAGTCGGCCAGCGGAACGCCGCCGGGGGCCGCCCAGGACGACCGGCGCTGCGTGCCCTGCCCCTTCTTGCTGAAGGCGAAGACAAGAAAGATCAGCCCCAGCACGAATGCCAGGTGCACCCCACGATGGGTCGTTTCACGCAGCAGGCCGAAGCCTGCCGTGTAATAGTGAAAGCAGGACAGCGCGACCAGCAGCCACTTGACCACGTGCGAGGCGGGCGGCACCGCCGGCCGGAAGCGCATTTCCGGATCGAACTTCTCCTCGAGTTGCTGGAGTTTCCGTTCGTCGACGGGCGCGGGCACGGCAACCATCTTGATCCTCAGCTGATCCGCCAAGAAAACGGGCCGGGATATCCCGGCCCGGTCGTCAACCTTCCCGGATCGGCGGCTACTTCAGCAGACCGGCTTCCTTGTAGAAGCGCTCGGCACCCGGATGGAACGGGATGCCGGCACCCTGGACGGCGTTCTCGCGCGTGATCACCTTGCCCTTGGCGTGGCCCGCGTCGAGCAGCTTGCGCGAATTGGCGTTCCACAGTGCCTTCGTGATCTCGTAGATCAGGTTCGCATCCTGCCTGTCCGAAGTGACCCACTGCGCCCCGACCGCCAGTGTCTTGACCTCGCCCACGCCCTTGTAGGTGTTCGCCGGGATCGTGTCCGGGGCGAAGAACGGATATTGCGCGCGCATCTTGTCGATCTCCGGCCCGGCGATCGGTACCAGCTCGATTCCGGTTCCCGCTGCGGCCAGCTCGGAGATTGCGCCGGTCGGGTAACCGCCGACGAAGAAGAACGCGTCCAGCGAACCGTCGCGCAGCTTGTCGCCGGACTGATTCGGCTTCAGGTACTCGGCCTTGATGTCCTTCTCGGTGATTCCATACGCGCCGAGGATGATGCGCGCATCGACCAGCGTGCCCGAACCCGGCTCATCCAGCGATACGCGCTTGCCGCGCAGGTCGGCGACCGAGCGGATGTTCGCGCCCTTGCGCGCCACGATATGGATGCTCTCCGGATAGAGGTTCGCGATCAGGCGCAGGCCCGCCACCTTCGGCTTGCCTTCATAGACGCCGGTGCCCGTGTAGGCCCAGTAGGCGACGTCCGATTGCGAGAAACCCGACTCCAGCGAACCGCCCTGGATCCCGTTGATGTTCGCCACTGAGCCGTTGGATGCCACCGCGGTGGCAACCAGTCCCGGCACGCCGCAACTGCCGCCTTCGTTGCATGGGCGCGAACCGGGCGGATTGGAGATCGCGTTGGCGATCAGTCCGCCGACCGGGTAGTAGGTGCCGGCGGTGCCCCCCGTGCCGATGCGAAAGAACTTGATGTCCTGCGCCGCCGCCGCACCCAACGCCAATGCGCCGGCCAGCCCGACCCCCAGCAAACGAAGCAAACGCATGATCACTCTCCTCTGTTGCCGTCGATGACCCGCGCGGCACCCGCGCGAAAAGGCGAATCTACTTCATTCGAGCGCGGCGCGGACATGTTCCGGCCACGGCGCGGACTGGCCCTTCGTGTAGTCGTACCAGACGATCACGGTGCGCCCGGTCGCGTACGGCACTCCGGGCTCGTCGGCGCGCTCGATCACGATCGACATCTCCACGCTCGACCGGCCGACGCGCGTGACGATCTGCTTGACCACGGCGATGCCGGGATAGGTCATCGCCTTGACGAAGTCGCACGCCGCGTGCGCGAGGATCGGTGCCTCCCCGGTCGGCAGGGTCGGAAACCCGAACTCCGCAAACCACTGGATGCGCGCTTCTTCCATCAGCCGGAAGTACTGCACGTTGTTCAGGTGACTCATGGCGTCCATGTCACCCCAGCGCAGCGGAATCTCGACGAGGAACTCCTTCATCGCGTTGCCTGTGCGCTATCCGACCGACAGGCCGTCATCGGCCGCGATGATCGCGCCGTTGATGAACTGCGACTCATCCGCCACCACCAGCAGCAGCACGCCATCGAGATCCTCCGGATTGCCGACGCGCTTGCGCGGCAGCATCTGCATCAGTTTGCGGCCGGCCTCGGTGTCCCAGTGCTCCTCGTTGATCTCGGTGCGGATGTAGCCGGGACAGATCGCGTTGACGTTGATGCCGTAGCGGCCCCATTCGAGCGCCTGCGCGCGGGTCATCTGCACCACTGCCGCCTTGCTCATTGCGTACACGCCGATCTGCGGCACCACGCGCAGGCCCGCGACGGAAGCAATGTTGACGATCCGGCCGCGAAAGTCGGGCTGCTGCTTGCTGCGCGCGATCATGCGCCGGGCCACCGCCTGCGCGACGAAGAATGCGCCCTTGACGTTGGTGCTGAACACGTAATCGAAGTCGGTCGGCTCGACCTCGGTCAGGCGCTGCGTGGTCGACACGCCCGAGTTGTTGACCAGGATGTCGATCGGGCCGTTTTCCGATTCGATCTTCTCGACCGCGGCGTTGATCGATTCGACATCGGTCACGTCCATCGGCACCACGTCCGCCTCGCCACCGGCGGCCTCGATCTCGGCGCGCAGGTCCTTCAGTCGCTCTTCTCGCCGCGCCGCCAGCACGACGAGCGCACCATTGGCCGCGAGCACGCGCGCGAAGCGCGCTCCGAGCCCGCTGCTGGCCCCGGTCACCAGGGCGATCTTTTCCTTCAGGTTGGTTCTCATGTTCTTCCTCGTGCGAGCCTGCGGATGATCGCATACCGGGCACCTCTAGAATCCGCGCTCTACGCGTTGCGCGAGAGAATCCCGCGCGCACAGAGACATCCGGAGGCCGCATGCAGGACATCCAACGCGAATCGATGGAGTACGACGTGGTTGTCGTCGGCGGCGGGCCGGCGGGCCTCTCGGCCGCGATCCGCATCAAGCAGCGCGCGGCCGAGGCCGGCAGGGACATCGGCGTATGCGTGCTCGAGAAGGGATCGGAAATCGGCGCGCACATCCTGTCCGGCGCCGTGATGGATCCGATCGCGATCGGCGAGCTCTTCCCGGACTGGAAGGAACGGGGTGCGCCGCTCACCACACCGGTCACGGAGGACCGCTTCTACATCCTCACCGAGAAGAGCGCGCTGTACAACCCGCACTGGCTGCTGCCCGACTGCTTCATCAACGACGGCTACTACATCGTCAGCCTGGCCAACGTGGTGCGCTGGCTAGGCCAGCAGGCAGAGGCGCTTGGAGTGGAGATCTTTCCCGGATTTGCCGCCGCCGAAGTGCTGTACGACGAGAATGGCGCGGTGCGCGGCGTGGCGACCGGAAACATGGGAGTCGGCAAGGACGGGCAACCGACCGCGAACTTCCAGCCCGGGGTCGAGCTGATCGGCAAGTACACGCTGTTCGCCGAAGGCGCGCGCGGGCATCTCGGCAAGCAAGTGATCGCGAGGTACGAACTCGCCAGGGGACGCGACCCGCAGACCTGGGGCATCGGCATCAAGGAGGTATGGGAGCTCGACCCGAAGAAACACGTGCCCGGGCTGGTGCTGCACAGCGCCGGCTGGCCGCTGGACAACGCGACCTACGGCGGCGGCTTCATGTACCACTTCGAGAACAACCAGGTGTCGCTCGGTCTGGTCGTCGGGCTCGGCTACACGAATCCGTACCTGGAGCCGTTCCAGGAGTTCCAGCGCTACAAGACGCACCCGACGATCCGCGCGGTCCTCGAGGGCGGCAAGCGCGTTGCCTACGGCGCGCGCGCGATCAACGCGAGCGGGATTCAGTCGCTGCCGAAGCTGGTCTTCCCCGGCGGCGCGCTGCTGGGCTGTGATGCCGGCTTTCTGAACGCGCCGCGCATCAAGGGTTCGCACGCGGCGATCAAGACCGGGATGATGGCGGGTGATGCCGCATTCGACGCGCTCGCTGCGGGCCGCGCGCGCGACGAATTGGCCGCATATCCGGAGGCATTCAACTCATCGTGGCTGTTCGACGAGCTGTACCGCGCGCGCAATTTCAAGCCATATCTCGACAAGGGCCTTGTCACCGGCGCCGTGCTGTGGGGAATCGATCAGATCGTGTTCCGCGGCAAGGCGCCGTGGACACTGCATCGCCGGCAGGCCGACCACGAGAAGCTGCGGCCGGCCGCCGAGTGCGCGCCGATCGCGTACCCGAAGCCGGACAACGTGATCACGTTCGACAAGCTGTCGTCGGTCTTCCTTTCGAACACGAATCACGAGGAGAACCAACCCGCGCACCTGACGCTGAAAGATGCGACGGTCCCGGTGGCGTTGAATCTTGCGATATTTGCCGGACCTGAGCAGCGCTACTGCCCTGCAGGCGTGTACGAGTTCGTCAAGGTCGACGGCAATGACAAGCTGCAGATCAATTTCCAGAACTGCGTGCACTGCAAGACCTGCGACATCAAGGACCCGACGCAAAACATCGTGTGGGTCGT
>JBLMYK010000243.1:0-23375 GCA_050258235.1 Gemmatimonadota bacterium
CCTGCGCATTCGTCCACAGCGAGGTGCCCGAGCCCTGCCAGGTGTCGCCGCCGTCGAGCAGCAGCGCGCCCGGCCGTCCAGCCTTCAGGCGCCGGATCAGCGTCGCCAGGTGCGCGAATCCGCCCACCTTGCCATAGGTGCGCGCAGCGGCTTCGAAGTCGAGGAAGGTGAATGCATACGCGTCCGGCGTGTTCGGCGCGATGCCGAACTGCTTCAACAGGTACTCGCCGACCAGGTGCGGCGCCTTGCCGCGCGCGTCGGCCACGCCGAGGTTCACGCTCGGTTCGCGAAAGTAGATCGGCTTCAGCTGCGCATGGCAGTCGGTGAAGTGCAGCAGGTGCACGTTGCCGAAGCGCGGCAGCTCATACATCCGCTCCGCGGCGCCTGGCTGCTGCGCGAGCACGTCGCGTGCGGCGAGCGGCAACCCTGCTGCCGCGGCGACAGCCAGCACCTGCATGAATTCGCGGCGGTTCATCGACATCCGGGTGCGCTCCTCATTGCCCCACCGCGAATCGCGCCAGCCCGGCGACGTCCTCTTCGAACATCTCGCCCAGCTCCTTGAACACGATCCTTCCCGCCTCGTCGACCACGTACAGCTCGGGCAGCGCCTTGCGCCGGCCGAACCAGGCATCGGACTGCGGATTCGCCATCGCTGCGCCGAACGTGTACTTGCGCTCGCTCATGTACTTGCGCACCAGGCCGGCATCCTGGTCGATCGAGAAGGTGAGGACGGCGAGCCCCTTGCCGTCCGCCTGTGCGTGCAGTTTCTGGATATATGGGTTCTGGCGCGCACAGAATGGGCACCAGGTAGCCCAGAACTCGACCACGACGGCCCTGCCGCGCAGGTCTGCTGCCCGCATCACGCGGCCGTCGACCAGCGTGACGTCGGACCAGTTCACGTGATCGCCGATCTCCGCCGCCTGGGCCGCGGGCGACAGCAGCACGACTGCCATCAGCAGGCCGGCGGTCCATCGTCGGGCGGTCGACTGCAGCATCGTCAGAAAAGAAAGGGCGGCGCTGAGAAACGCCGCCCCGTTCGCGGTTCCATCAGCGACTACTGGTTTACCGGGGACGCCGGATCGAGCAGCAAGGCCATCACGTCCTTGATCTGGGCTTCGGTCAGGATTCCCGCGTCGCCGAAGCGCGGCATCGGCGAACAGGCGTTGAAGGCGTGCGTGTTCCAGATCTTGGCCCAGGTGTAGCGACGCGTCTGCTCCGTGTCGCCGCGCAGCTTGCCGTAGTGGTACAGCGACGGGCCGATGTTGCCGTACGAGATCTCCGCCTTCGACAATTGGTGGCAGGCATAGCAGTTGCCGCCCGCCGGCTTGCCGGGCTTGTCGCTCCACTGCAGCCCCACGCCGGTCTGCGCGATGCGCTCACCGTGTTTGTAATCGCCGAGCCAATTGCCGTCGCTCGGATACTTGACCGAGACCTGCGCCGCCCTTTCGATCTGGGCCCGCTGCTCGGCCGACGGATTGTTGTGCGTGTCGGAGCAGATCGCCTGCATCTGGCTCTGGTTCAACCGGTCGACCTTGGCGATGCCGCGGTCGTGGAAGCTCGACTTGATCACCGCCAGCGTCTCCTCCTTGCTCGGCGGCGTATAGAACAGCGATGCGCATCCCGCCAGCGCGAGGGCGCCGGCGGCAATCGTCACGAATCTGGCTTTCATCTCGATTCCCTCCTAGCGCTTGATCGCGGGCGAATCCATCTTGCCGCCGTTGGCCTTGACGCCGAGGAACGTGATCAGGTCGACCGTCCCCTGCGAGATGAAGATAGGCTCGGGCCAGCGCGCCTGCCGGAAGCAGTCGTTCAGTCGCCATTGCATCGTGCGCAGCGCGCCCTGCGAGACGCGATACGCGGGCCAGGTGGCGAACGCGCGCTGCGCCGGCTCGGCCTTCTCGAAGTTCGGCAGGTCCTGCAGGCGGATGCGCTGGTTGTCGACGCCGTGGCAGGTCGAACACGCGAAGTCGTACGGCCCGGCACGCATGTAGAAGATCGTCTTGCCGCGCTCGTAGGCGGCCCTCTCCTTCGGATTTTCCTGCGGCACCGCGATCGGCATGCCGCGCGACTGGTCGACGACGTAGGCGGTGAGCGCCTCGATGTCTGTCTGCCTTTCGCCGGCGCCGGAGAACGGATGCTTGGTCACCGCCGCGCGGTCGAAACCCTGTAGCGTCACCATGCAGTGGACCAGGCGAGCCTCGAAATCCATCACCGAGTCGGTGTCCTGGAAGTAGCGCGGCATGCGGGCGTAGGCCCCTTTGACCACGCCGGGTCCGAGGCCGAGGTCGCACTGCTCGAGCGAAGCCTTCTTCGGGCCCCGCTTCTCCTTCCACAGTTCCTCACCGCGCGCGACCACGAGTTCCGCCGGATTTCCATCCTGCAGCATCGCGCGATAGCGCTCGATCTCCTGGATCGTCTTGTCCTGCTGGGCACCCGCGATGGTCGCAGCGACGGCAAGTCCGCCGCTCACCAAGGCCAACGCAAGTCGCCGTGTCGCTAATGCGAACCGTTTCCCGGCCATGTGAACTCCGTATCGACGAAAAGGTGGGAATAGAACCGCCGGCCGCGTCAGCGACGCGGGCCGATGATTTCGCCCCGTGCCTGCACTGCCGGCCGCCGGATGCAGCCGAGATGCAGAAAGTTGATTCCGGAATCGATCCGCGACGTGGACGCCGATGTGATCCCGGCGTGCCGCCTCATGACTTTCGAGCCCGGCGCTGCACAAGAAACCCGTCTCCTCATGCTCGTGTCTCCGCGTGAAAGATTGGCGCAGCCCCCGGACTAATTGACGATCGCCTTGTCAGTGCGACTTTCTCCCTTGTTGTCGACCCAGGTGACAGTGACCTCGTCACCCTTCTTGCCGCCTTGAAACTTGAACTGCATGTACGGATTCTTCGCCACGGCCGGTCCCCATTCGGCCGCCAGCACCGTCTTGCCCGCGCAGGTGACGGTCACGTTCTGGATGAAATGCGCCGGCACAACCTTACCGTTCGAGTCGCGGCGCTGTCCGGTCTCCATCTCGTGGCTCATCAGCACGCGCACTTCCACGCCATCCGGCTGAGCGGTGGCGCGAATTCGCATCGGATCAGGCATCTGTCTGTCTCCTCAGTGTTCGCGGAACCGCGCGGCGTCAGCCGCCGCAGCCGCCGATGGTGACCTTGACTTCCTTGGTGGCGACGTAGAACTTGTCGCCCGCCTTGACCACGGCGTGCACGTTGGAGGTCTGGCCCATCTTGATGCGCGTCGTCACGTTGGCTTCGGTGCCGGCCGGAATGTGGAAGCCAGCCGCCAGCGTGTTGGGGTTCTTGTCGACCATGATGTAGATGGCCTGCGTGTTCGGGATCTTGCTCGACACGCCGATCGGAACCACCGCGCCGTTCTCCGCGATGTCGGGCGCGTTCATCACAATGTCCGCGCTTTGAGTAACACCTGCGCCACCGAGCGCCTTGACCGTGTCGTTCACGTTCTTGGTCTCGAACGCGGCCTTGTTCCAGGCGGCCTGCTGCGCGAGCGCTTCTTCCACGCTCAGCGCGCCGATCGCGACCAGCCCGCCGAAGATCCCGGTCAGCCTGATGAAATCCCGTCTGGTTTCGCGCATTGGTCCGTCTCCTTGATTTCGCCTTGGCCCGCCTGCGGTCGGCGCATGTTACGCATGCCCTAAGCGGGAGGGCACTCCTCCGGAAGGGTTATATGACGGCCCGTGATTCCCTTAAGGAGAATCACGCGCCCTCGCGCGAATCGCGAACGCGATCCGGCCTCAGATGAACAAGCTGATGTCCGAGTCGCCGGCGAAACCGAGGAACGTTGCAGCGCCGCCGAACTCCGTCTGCGGGATGAAGTCGCTCTTCTGGAATCCGAACAGGTCCACCGTCATCTGGCAGCCGATGAACTTGACCTCGGTCTCGATGCACAGGTCGCGCAGATCCTGCAGCGATGCCACGCCCTTCGACTTCATCTTGTTCTTCATCATCATCGTGGCCATCGATTCCATGCCGGGCAGCGCCTGCACCAGCACCGGCATCGGCACCGGCATCGGCATGGCCGGATTGGCGAGCGGACTGATCTTTATGCTCGATATGTCGTGGCGCAGGAGTTGCAGACCATAGAAGGTGAAGAAGATCTGCACTTCGTAGCCCAGAGACGCCGCCGTCGAAGCCAGGATGAAGGGCGGATAGGCCCAGTCAAGCGTCCCCTTGGTGGCAATCAATGCCATTCTCTTTTGCGTCATTCAGGCCTCGATAAGCGATGGAAGACACGGCGGCCTTTCCGGCCGCCACCAAGACTGCGCACGACGCGCACCCGGCGCTCCGCGCGTTTCGATTCCAGCTAGCGCCGCTTCAGGTAGAAGAGGTAGGTGTTGCCCTCCTGCGAGGAGGACAGCAGCTCGTTGCCGGTCTGCTCGGCAAAGGCTTTCATGTCGGCGACCGACCCCGAGTCCGTCGCAACCACGCGCAACACCTGGCCCGATGAGAGATCGTTCAGCGCCTTGCGCGTCTTGACGATCGGCAGCGGGCACGCGAGACCGCGCGCATCGAGTTCCTTGTCATAGTTCATGCCAGATACCTCCGAGTCGAACCAGCAACGCGTGTCCCCAGGAATCCGCGTCGCGACCATGGAGTTTAAACGCCCATGTACGATGCTCGCGCATTGCTGCGAAGGCGTGGCACCGCCTACCCGCATGGGTGATTCAGCCCTTCGACACCGACTCGCAGAATCGATTCCCGGATCGCCGCATCGTCCGGCGAGCTGCTGGAAACCACGAACCCACCTGCATGACCTCCCCGCCGGTTTCAAAACGGACGCCGATTCCGATCAAGGCCGTCGACCCGACGGCCAGTGCCTGCTCCGGCGCCGAGTCATTCGCGTTGATGGTGCTGGGCGATTCGATGGCGCCCGAATTCGTCGAAGGCGACATCGTCGTCATCGAGCCCGAGGGGCACGCGACCGACGGTTCCTTTGTGCTGGCTTTCAGCCGGGGAGAATGGATCTTCCGCCAGCTGCGCCGCTCGGGCGACGGCTGGGAACTGGTCGCGCTGAACCCGGCCTACGCGGCGATCGAACTGCCCGACCTGCAGTCAGTGCGCGGCGTGATCATCCAGAAGAACCGGCCCGGCCGGCGGCGTGACACGCGGCGGTACGTTGACTGATCAGCCGCCCTCATCGATGACGCCCGGGGCACTGGCTCGGCTCGTCAGTGCAGTTCAACGCAACTGCGATCTGGCCGACGCGCAGCACGCGCGCGAGAAGTCGTTGTGCACGTATCTGCTCGGCATGCGCGAATACTTCCGCTGGTTCGAGCAGCTGCCCCTCGGCGCCGTGCCCGACAAGGAGCGCCTGAGCCGGTGGATCGCGCAACGCGAGCAGGCGTGGGACGAGCTGCGCGATGGCGGCGCCGAATTCGCGCGCTTGCCGCTCGACGAGGAGATCGAACCCTTCGATGACGAGCGCGCCAACCGTTCGCTGGCCGCGCATGGACTCGTCTACGGCGCCGGCGTCGGTCTATTCGGTGCGCCGCTCTTCTTTCTCGCCACGCGCGACGCCGAGGAGCTGCGCGACGGCGCACGCGTGATCATCGCCGACCGCGAACTCGCGCGCGGCTGCGTCGCCGCGCCCGCCGCCAGCCGCCAGGGAACCGTGATCGTCCGCCTGGACGCGCTGCGACGCTGGCTGTGGACGCGCGCGGAGGCATCGCAGCGCAATGCGCACGAACGCACCTTTGCCGCAGCGATGAGCGCCTATGCGAAATCGGGCGATGCGGCCGACACGGTGGAGCGAATGGCGCGGGGCGAGTCCGAGACCCTGGTGCTGCACGAGCTGGGAGAACTGCGCGCCACACCGCTGCTCGGCACGCAATGGGAGGAGATGCTCGAAGCCATCGACGATCGTCGCGCCGAGCTGACGCTGCGCGCGCTGCGCGACCTGCTCGCGGACTGCCTCGTCACCCTGCCGCAACTGGTCGCGCGCGACGCGCACGCGTCGCTGCTGTTCTGGTTTGCCACGTTCGATGGCTTGCGCCGCGCGCTGGCGCCGTCGATCGTCGACGCCTACCGCATCGATGAGGGACGCGTCGATGCCGTCGCGCTTGCCCACGCGACCCAGGCAGTCGGCGAAGAAGCTCTCGCGACGGCGCTCGACCTGTGCGTCGCATGGCGCGACGGTGGCGCTGCCGCCGTCATCGAATCCACCCGCCGGCTGGCCCCCGCGCACTGACTCGGCCCGGTCACTCCGCGCCCGGCGCGGCATGCGCCTCCGGGACGGCTTCCTGTCCGCCGTCGTACCACGCCAGCTTGTCGCGCAGCTTGACGACGTCGCCGACGATCACCAGCGTCGGCGGGTGCAGTCCTGCCTCCTCCACCCGGCGCGGCAGGTCTTCCAGTGCCGCGGTCACGACGCGCTGCTGCGGCAGCGTGGCCTGCTGCACGACGGCGGCTGGCATGTCCGGCGGCATCCCGTGCGCGATCAGTTCGTCGGCGAGCTTCTGCAGCCCCACCAGCCCCATGTAGACGACGACGGTCTGGCGCGGCCGCGCCAGACCGTGCCAGTCGAGATTCATCGAGCCGTCCTTCAGGTGCCCGGTCACGAGCACGCATGACTGCGCATAGTCGCGATGCGTGAGCGGAATTCCGGCATAGGCCGCAACTCCGCACGCGGCGGTCACGCCGGGAACCACCTGGAAACGGATGCCCGACGCCGCGAGTGTTTCGATCTCCTCGCCGCCGCGGCCGAACACGTATGGATCGCCGCCCTTCAGCCGCAGCACCCGCTTGCCCTGCCTGGCGAGTTCGACCATCAGCTCGTTGATGTGCTCCTGCCGCATCGCGTGATTGGCGCGCTGCTTGCCGACGTAGATGCGGTGCGCGTCGCGGCGCGTGAGTTCGAGGATCGCCGGCGATACCAGATGGTCGTGCAGGACGACGTCGGCCTGCTGCATCAGCCGCATCGCGGCGAACGTCAGCAGTTCCGGATGGCCGGGGCCCGCCCCGACCAGGTAGACCTCGCCCGGCGGCGGGCCGGCACCGCCGGCATCGTCGATCGCCTGTGCGAGCGCCTGCTCGGCCTGTGCAATCCGTCCGGAGAACACCAATTCCGCGATCGGCCCCTGCAGCACCTTCTCCCAGAACGGCCGGCGCGCCGGCTGCGGCAGCCGCTGCTTCGCTCTGTCCCGGAAGCGCTGCACGAGCGATGCGAGCTGGCCGTAGGTCGCCGGGATCAGCGCCTCGAGCTTCGCGCGCAGCAGACGCGCCAGCACCGGTGACGCGCCGCCGGTGGACACCGCGACCACCACGGGCGAGCGGTCGACGATCGCCGGCAGAATGAACGAACACAGCTCCGGGTCATCGACGACATTGACCGGGGTGCGGCGCCCCTGCGCGAGCCGCGACACTTCCGCGTTGACCGCACGATCGTCGGTCGCGGCAATCACCAGCGCCACGTCGTCGATCGCCGCGGCGCTGAACGTCGTGCATCGGTGTGCGATCCGCCCCTGCTGCGCCAGCGCCGCCAGCGTGCCGCACAGTTCGGGCGCAGTCACGGTGACGCGTGCACCGGCGCCGAGCAGCAGCGATACCTTGCGCGCGGCGACGTCGCCGCCGCCGATCACCGCGCAGGGCTGCCCGGCGAGCTTCAGGAAGATCGGCAGTGTTTTCATGAACCTATCTCGGAATCCACGACGGATCGCGTTACGAAGAGAAGCCGGCGGATGCTAGGCGGTAGGCGCAGGACAGTAGCCCAGCTACGGCCAAGCCTGCCAACAACGCAGACGCCGGCTTATCTTCGCAACCCTTCGGGGCGGGGTCGCATTGGGCCCATAACGTTGTTGCGGCTCGGGTCCTTGCAGTAGCAATGGTCCCCTCACCGCGCCTAGTTCTGCGCCCAATGCGATCTCGCCGCGGCCGCCGGGGATTCCGCGATAGGTTCATATCACCAGTACGCGAGCAGCCGCCCGCCATCGACCTTCGATTTCCAGCGCTTCAGCGGCGTCGAACCTTTTGCTACGCACGCGCCGGTCGTGATGTCGAAGGCCCACTCGTGCTTCGGACAGGTCAGCCGCGTCCCCTGCAGCGCCAGGTGCGGGATGTTCGTCGTCTGGTGCGGGCAACGGCTGTCGTAGACGCGGAACTCGCCCTCGCCGCGATAGACGAACAAACCGCGCCCGTCGCAGTCGACGCGCTCGACCGCGCCCACGTCGATTGCATCCGCCGCCATCACGTCATGCCAGGCGCCGGGCAGCCCCATCGCGTCGGGCTGGAACTCGGGCAGGTCCATGTCGATGATGATGTCGACCGCCCAGACGATCTTGGCCAGTCCCAGCGCGGGAAATGCCATCAGCAGTGCGTCGAGCACCTCCATCGGGGTACAGCCCTCGCGCAGGGCGCGCGACAGGTATTGCCGCAACCCCCGCTCCGTTTGCGCGTGCACCTTCGTGATCACCGAGATCAGATTGCGTGTCTTCGGGTCGAGGTGCCTGCCAGCCTCCTTCAGGAACTTGAAATAGTGGCCCATCGCATCGGGCCGCGCCTTGACGAGGAAATTCAGTGCGTCACTCATGGTTGTCGTGTCGTTCGTTGATCATCGATGCCGGACGGCTCAAAGGACCAGGCTGCGTACCAGCTCCTGTCGTGCGCCGGCGGCGAGCAGCGCCCGTGCCGCCGGGTCGACGAATGCGGCCGGACCGGCGATGAACACGTCGCTGCGGTCGATGCCAGCGCCCGCCGCAACGATCGCCTCGACCGCGCGCTGCGCGCCGGCCGCCGGGTCGTGCTCGACCAGCGGCAGGAACGAGAACTGGTCGAACGCGGCCGCCCAGGCGCGGCACTGGTTGGCCAGATAGTGACCATCCGCCTGCGTGGCAACCCAGTACAGCGCATAGGATTCGACCTGCTCGCTTGCCATCGCGTGCTCGATCAGGCTCTTGATCGGTCCGAAGCCGCTGTCGCACGCCACCAGCAGCAGCGGCCGCTCGCTGTCGGCGTCGAGCACGAAGTCGCCGATCGGACCCCGCACGCTGACCGTGTCGCCGGGGCGCAGGCGATCCGCAAACAGCAGTCCCGACAGCGGCTGGGCGTCGCGCATCACGTGGAAGTGCAGGTTGCGCTCGTCGCACGGACAGCTCGCAAGAGGCAGCGTCTGCGACACATCGCCCTGCGCGGTGGCCATGCCGAGCGTGACCGACTGGCCGGCCAGGAAGCGCAGCCGGTTGCTGCGCGGCGTCTGCAGATGCAGCAGGTGAACGTTCGGCGCGAGCGCGCTCACCGCGCGCACCGTGGTCATGATGGTCTGGTCGGGAATGTCCGCCGGCCCGCGCGCCTCGATCGTTTCCACGACGACGTCGCTGACTGCCGTGTGCGTGCACAGCAGCACGTAACCCTGCTGCCGCTCGAGCTCGGACAGCGAGTAATCCGAATGCTGCACCTGGCGCACGTCGCCGGACACGACGCGCGCCTTGCACAGGCCGCAGGTGCCGCTGCCGCAGCCGTAGCTGAAGCGCAGGCCGGCCTTCAGTCCCGCCTGCAGGATCGAATCGTTGCCTTCGAGCAGGAACTGGTGCCCGCTCGGACGCACCGTCACCTGCGCCGAGATCACGTTGAGCATGTTGGCCATCGCATCCATCGCCTCCGCCGGTTCGGTTCCCAGTGCGCGCCGCAGCCCGGCCTGCATCTCGTCGGCCAGCGCGGTCAGCACCTCGTCGCTGCGCGTTGCAGCCAGTCCGCGCAGCCGCTGCTCGCTGTCGAGGGCCAACGCGTGATACGCGTTCAAATAGCGGCGCAGCGTGGCCAGCTCCTGTCCCTGCGCGAACAGCCGCTGGGCGAGGACCTCCTGCGACGGCAGCATGCGCTCGCGCACGCGCTTGCCGAACGACGCCTCACGAATCTGCACGACCTTCTCCAGCGCGCCCGCGTCTTCGAGCGTTGCCGCCGGAAAACTGCGGCGCAGGTCATCGAGCGTGATCAAACCGTCGAACGCCTGCAGCTCGCCGGCGCGCACCATCTTCTGCAGAGTGCCGCGCGGTACCCCCACGAGCTGTGCCGCGCGTGCGAGGCTGAGGAGTTGCGACATACGTTGCGCTCTGGTCGTGGTCTGTTATCCGCATCATCGCCGAATCGGCATGACCGCGCCCGGCGGCCGGTCAATGCATGACCCCCGCCCGCCTTCACCTGCCGGGATGCAAGAGATTCTCAGTTCGACTGCAAGGGATCGCCCTGTGTCGATGTGCTGAGTATCTTGTCCGGCGCTTCGCCGACGGCCCACTACCGGCACCGGGTAGCAGTTCTTACCCAAGTGGGGAGTTATTGCACGAGCGCGGATGGTTAAAGATCGCATGCCCCTGTCAGCGTGTCGACGACTGCGCCGACGCTCTGCGGGGCCCTGTGCCGCAACGCTGGACATCGCGCCCCGCGGGTGGCACGTAATGAGGAATTTCCACCCCTGCGGGTGCACGCGGAAAGACGCTCCGCCTGCGTCGCCAACGAAGGAGACATCGTGTCGCGCCTGGTTGATCCACATGGCGGTGGAGCCCTGAAGCCGCTGCTGCTCGAGGGCAACGCCCGCGCCGAAGCGCTGGCGCGCGCGCGGACCCTGCCGAAGCTGCGCGTCAGCTCGCGCGAAAGAGGTGACCTCATCATGCTCGGCATCGGCGGCTTCACGCCGCTCGACGGCTTCATGACGCAGGGCGACTGGCAGCGCGTGTGCGACGGCATGAAGCTCGCCAACGGCCTGTTCTGGCCGATCCCGATCACGCTGTCGGCGAGCACCGAGGACGCCACCCGCTTTCACACCGGCGACGAGATCGCGCTGATCGATCCGGACTCCGACGAGGTACTCGCGTTGATGCGCGTCAGCGAGAAGTACGCGATCAACAAGAAGCACGAGTGCATGATGGTGTTCCGCACCGCCGACCCCGAGCATCCGGGCGTGAAGATGGTGATGGAGCAAGGCGAGGTGAACATCGCCGGCAAGGTGCAGGTGCTGTCGACCGGCGGCTTCCCCGAGAAGTACGGCGCGTTGTTCATGACGCCGAAGCAGACGCGCGCGCTGTTCGAGGAGCTCGGCTGGAACCAGATCGCCGCTTTCCAGACGCGCAATCCGATGCACCGTTCGCACGAATACCTGGCCAAGGTCGCGATCGAGGTGTGCGACGGCGTGCTGGTGCATTCGCTGCTCGGCCACCTGAAGCCAGGCGACATTCCGGCCGACGTTCGCACGCAGGCGATCGGAACGCTGATCGACCGCTACTTCGTGAAGAAGACCGTGGTGCAGGCCGGCTACCCGCTCGACATGCGCTACGCGGGGCCGCGCGAGGCGCTGCTGCATGCGCTGTTCCGCCAGAACTACGGCTGCTCGCACCTGATCGTGGGACGCGACCACGCAGGGGTCGGAAATTACTATGGTCCCTTTGACGCGCATCACGTTTTCGATGAAATTCCGGCCGGCGCGCTGCAGACCAAGGCGCTTAAGATCGACTGGACTTTCTGGTGTTACCAGTGCGGAGGGATGGCTTCGGCGCGCACGTGCCCGCACGACGACAAGGACCGCCTGCTCGTGTCCGGCACCAAGCTGCGCAAGTGGCTGTCCGAGGGCGCCGAGGTGCCGGCCGAGTTCAGCCGGCCCGAAGTGCTGAAGATCCTGCGCCAATACTACGAGGGGCTCGCCGCAAACGAACGCGTGGAAGTGAAGCTGACCGGGCATTCGGCCCGCTGAAACTGCCGGAACAAACCAGACCTGCGATAGTTCGAGGAGGAGTTACACGATGTTCACCACCAATCCGTTTGCCGGGCTGTCGGCGTCGCTTTCGCCTTCGGTCATGCAGGCGTACGTCGTCTTCATGTTCATACTGGTCGTGGCAGGAACGTTGTTCGACGTCGTGCACAAGGGCAGCGCCAAGTACTTTTTCCAGAAATTCAACCGATCGAAATCGAAGGCGGTGCAACCGCTTGGCGGCGGCGAGCTGATGTCGATCGCCGTGCAAACCGCCGTGGTCGACGTGCTGGCCTCCGGCGAGTTCTGCAACCCGCGCCGGCGCATCGCTCATCTGCTGGGCATGTACGGCTTCGTGCTCTATGTGCTCGCCACCGCTGTGCTGGTCTTCGATGCCGCGGCAAGCCCCGTCTGGGCGCAGCTCTGGTGGCTCGGCGGCCTGATGATCTGCGTCGGCGGCTACTGGTTCTGGTTCTTCATCCGCGTCGATGTCGCGGCCGAGGGCAATTCGCCGTTGCGCCTCGTCAAGGCGGACCTGTTCATCCTGTCGCTGCTGGCGAGCGCCACGTTCGGCCTGATCTGGGCCGCGGCCGGGGGCGGGGTCGGCGTGCTCTTCGGGTTGTACATCCTGGCCACCACCGTGCTGTTCGCCGGCATACCCTGGTCCAAGTTCGCCCACATGTTCTTCAAGCCCGCCGCTGCGTTCGAAAAGAGAGTGTCCAAGGCCAACGGATGGGCCGCGAACCTGCCCACCCAGACCCGTGATGATCCGGAGCAGCAGAAGCGACACTCGATGGAGCTGTTGCGGGACGCTCCGATGGACATGGGGCTTGGCATCAAGCGCGAAGCGCCCCGCCACTATTAATAATGGAAAAGCAACCCGCCGTTTCTGCTGGAACAGAATAAGGAGCTGGACGAATGCCTACCTTTGTCTACATGACAAGGTGCGACGGATGCGGACATTGTGTCGACATCTGCCCGTCGGACATCATGCACATCGACACGACCTATCGGCGCGCCTACAACATCGAGCCGAACATGTGCTGGGAGTGCTACTCCTGCGTGAAGGCCTGCCCGCAGCACGCGATCGACGTGCGCGGCTACGCGGACTTCGCCCCGCTGGGCCACAGCGTGCGCGTGCACCGCGACGAACAGAAAGGCACGATCGCCTGGCGGATCAAGTTTCGCAACGGCACGGAAAAGAACTTCCTGTCGCCCATCACCACCAAGCCCTGGGGCCAGGCGATTCCCAAGCTGGCGGACGTTCCCGCCCCGAGCAAGGAAATGCGCAAAAGCGAGCTGCTCTACAACGAGCCGAAATACATCCGCATGGACGACGGCGCTCTGCGCACGCTCAAGGCGGCGGGACTGATGTTGAAAAAAGGGGTGTACTACTGATGGCCTACCAAACGATCATCGAAGACGGCATCGACATCCTCGTCGTCGGTGCGGGGCTGGGCGGCACCGGCGCCGCCTGGGAGGCGCGATTCTGGGGCCAGAACAAGAAGATCGTGATCGCCGAGAAGGCGAACATCGATCGATCGGGTGCGGTCGCCCAGGGCCTGTACGCGATCAACTGCTACATGGGCACGCGCTGGGGCGAGAACCAGCCCGAGGACCATGTGCGCTACGCCCGCATCGACCTGATGGGCATGGTGCGCGAGGACCTGCTGTTCGACATGGCGCGCCACGTCGACTCCACGGTGCACCAGTTCGAGGAGTGGGGCCTGCCGATCATGAAGGACCCGAAGACCGGGCGCTACCTGCGCGAAGGTCGGTGGCAGATCATGATCCACGGCGAGTCCTACAAGCCCATCGTGGCGGAGGCGGCGAAGAAATCGGCCGACAAGGTATTCAACCGCATCTGCGTCACCCACCTGCTGATGGACGAGAGCAAGGAAAATCGGGTCGCCGGCGCGGTCGGATTCAACGTCCGCACCGGGAACTACCACGTCTTCAAGTCCAAGACCGTCATCTGCGGCGCCGGCGGCGCCTCCAACATTTTCAAGCCGCGCTCGGTGGGCGAAGGCTCCGGCCGCACCTGGTATGCGCCCTGGTCATCGGCCTCCGCCTACGGCCTCCTGATCGAGGCCGGCGCCAAGATGACGCAGATGGAAAACCGCATCGTGCTGGCGCGCTTCAAGGACGGCTACGGCCCGGTCGGTGCCTACTTCCTGCACCTGAAGACCTACACCCAAAACGGCCTGGGCGAGGAGTACGAGTCCAAGTGGTGGCCCGAGCTGCAGAAGATGGTCGGCAAGGAATATCTGGATCCAGACTCCTTTCACCTGACGCATCGGCCGATCCCGACCTGTCTGCGCAACCACGCGCTGATCAGCGAGATCAATGCCGGGCGCGGCCCCATCCACATGGTGACGATGCGCGCCTTCCAGGATCCTCATCTGGAAGAGGTCGGTTGGGAGAACTTCCTCGGCATGACGGTCGGCCAGGCGGTCCTGTGGGCCGCGACCGACGTGGATCCGAAGAACGAGAACCCCGAGCTGACCACCTCGGAACCGTACGTGATGGGTTCGCACGCGACCGGTTCGGGCGCGTGGTGCTCGGGCCCGGAGGACATCTCGCCCCCCGAGTACTTCTGGGGCTACAACCGCATGACGACGGTCGCAGGCCTGTTCGGCGCCGGCGACGCGGTGGGCGGCACGCCGCACGCGTTCTCGTCGGGATCGTTCACCGAAGGGCGCCTCGCCGCAAAGGCCGCCTGCCAGTACATCGACGACGGCAAGGCCGAGGGCATCGTGGTTTCCGACGCGCAGATCAAACGGCGCAAGGAGGAGATCTACAAGCCGCTGGAGCACTACCGGATCTGGCGCAACGAGATCGTCGCGGGCGACGTCAACCCGCACTACATCAATCCCAAGCAGGGGCTTGACCGCCTGCAGAAGCTGATGGACGAGTATTGCGGCGGCGCGACCGTCAACTACATGACCAACGAGAAGCTTCTGCACATCGGCCTGAAGAAGCTCAGGATCATGGAGGAGGACCTCGAGAGCCTGGCCGCGAAGGACATCCACGAGCTGCTGCGCGCGTGGGAACTGAAGCACCGTCATCGCTCCGCCGAGTGCGTCATGCAGCACACGCTGTTCCGCAAGGAGACCCGCTGGCCGGGCTACTACTACCGGGGCGACGCCATGAAGGTGGACGACGCGAACTGGCACGTGCTGACCGTTTCGCGGCGCGACCCGAAGACCGGCGAATACACGATGGAGAAGGCGCCCTGCTATCACCTGGTCGCGGACGAGAAGTAGCGGCAGCGCCGGGAATCCGCGGAGAAGTGCTGCGTGAACATCACGGAGAAGACCGACGAAGAGATCCTGGCGCTGGCCAAGCCCCTGTGGCGCGACCTCGTCAGGTACTCGAACGAAGGCAAGTACGGCGAGTTCTCGCGGAACTTCTCCAGCTCGCTGGCGCGCGCGATGGACCAGGTCGCGGCCGGCCACCAGTTCGCGCACAGCGAGCTGGCGCGCAACCTGTCCGAGGAGTTCGACGCGCTCGGCACCATCCGCCGCGGCGAGCACGTGACCGTTCTGTATCGACAGCGCAGCACCAAGAAGGCCGGCGAATGGCTGGGCCGACTCGTCCTCGGCTACGAGGACGGCAAGCTGCGGATCTTCGGTGCGTCCATCTTCTGATCTGATCGTCGGGATCTGACGTGAGCGAAGCCATCCGCGCCGGCAAGTTCGTCGAGCTGACGTACAAGGTGACCGACCGGAAAACCGGGCATGTCCTCACCCGGGTCGAGTTCCCGCTGGGCTATGTCCACGGATACAACGAGATCCTTGCCCCATCGGTCCACATGCGGCTCGAGGGCAGGTTCGCCGGCGACGTCATCGAAGTGACGATCGACGGCAACCAGATCTTTGGCCCCCGAGACGAGTCGCTGGTCTTCTCCGACTACATCGAAAATGTCCCCGAGGAGTATCGGCAGGTCGGTACCTCCATACTCATGGAAAACGACAAGGGCCAGACGCGCAGCTTTCTCGTGACACACATGGACGACGAGACGCTGACCGTCGATGGCAATAATCCGCTCTGCGGCAGGGAGGTCGTTTTCGTCCTCGAGATTCTGACGGTTCGCGACGCAACAGACGAAGAGATGAAAGCCGGCGGAGCGATCGGCGCGGCACCAGATGTTGATCCGTCGCTGATGCGACCTGTATAGGAGGTAATTAATGAGCGAGCAGAAGCCCATCACCAAGGTTCCTGACGGACATTCGCGTTTCTTTACCACGCGCCAGATGCCGCCGAACGAAAAGGGGTTCGTCGGATACGAAACCGTCTGGGAGCCGTTCCAGAAGGAAGCCGAATACGAGACGCCCAAACAGCCGTAGGTTTCATGACGCAGCACCGACCGGGCTGATCGCGGCGCGTCTGACCGACGCGCAGGACGGGCAACACGACTCGCTGAAGGTCCAGGAATGAACGCGCCACTGAAAAGCGCGGCCGGCGCGCTACCGGCCACCGACGACGAGGGCTACCTGATCGACCCCGACCTCTGGAGCGACGAGGTCGCGGTTGCCCTCGCACGCAAGGAAGGGATCGAGCTGACCGGCCCGCACTGGCAGGTGCTGCGCTACATGCGCAGCTACCTCGACGAGCACCAGTTGATCCCGGACGCGCGCTTCGTGATCTGGTTTCTCGAAAAGGACGTCGGGCTCGGCGAGGCCGCGCGCCAGCGGCTGTTCGAACTCTTTCCATACGGTTACGTCAAGCAGGCTTGCAAGATCGCCGGCATGCGCCGGCCGCGCGCGTGGAGCACCGGCTGACGCGGGGTCCGGCAAAGGGATAAAGTGCGAATTCCGATTCGCACCAACGCCAGAAACCGCAGATGCCTTCCCCGCGCCAACCCGCACCGACGCCCACCGAGATCAACCTTCACAAGAAGTCGCGCGTGCTCGAGGTCGCGTTTAGCGATGGCGGCAGCTTCCGCCTGCCGTTCGAGTTCCTGCGCGTGTACTCGCCATCGGCGGAAGTACGCGGCCATGGGCCGGGCCAGGAAGTGCTGCAGATCGGCAAGCGCGACGTCGAGATCACCGGCATCGAACCGGTCGGCAATTACGCGGTGCAGCTCGTCTTCTCCGACGGCCACGACAGCGGGCTGTACACCTGGAGCTACCTGTACGACCTCGGCGCCAATCACGACGCGTTGTGGGAGCGCTACCTGCAGCGGATGGAGGAAGCCGGCGCATCGCGTGAGCCCCAGCCCGGCTTCGAGGACCGCCCCAAGTCCAAGTGAACGTCACAACGTTCACCGCTGTCGACCCCGCGGCTGTCGCCGCGAAGAAGCGGCGCGTGCTGCTGCTGCTGCCGGTTACCAGCTATCGCAACCAGGACTTCCTCGCCGCCGCGGCGAAGCTCGGCATCGATGTCGTCAGCGCGGCCGACAACTGCCGGCAGCTGGCGCCGCAGCGCGGATTCAGCCCGATCCGCGCATTGCGCTTCGACCAGCCGGAATCGGCGGCAACCCGGCTGCTGAGCTCGCTCGGGCGGCGCGTCGACGCCGTGCTGGCCGTCGACGACGCCGGAGTCGAACTTGCGGCGCTGCTGCGGCAGCGGCTCGGACTGCGCGGCAACACGCCCGAGGCGGCCGCTTTCGCACGCGACAAGCTCGCGTTTCGCCGCCTGCTCGCCGACACCGGATTGAACTGCCCGCCGTTCCAGCCGCTCGCCGATGAGAACGAGGCGCGCGCGCTCGCACCACAATTGCACTACCCGGTCGTGGTCAAGGCACGGCGCCTGTCGGCGAGCCGCGGCGTGCTGCGCGCGGACGACCCCTCGCAATTCGTGCAGGCGGCCGAGCGCGTTGCGCGCATCCAGCGCGCTGCAGATCGCGACGCGGCCCGGCTCGGATTGCTGGTGGAGGAATTCGTTCCCGGCGCCGAATACGCGCTCGAAGGGCTGCTCGACGACGGGAAACTGCGCGTCCTTGCGCTGTTCGACAAGCCGGACCCGCTCGATGGCCCGGTGTTCGAGGAGACCATCTACGTCACGCCATCGCGGCTGGCACCGGAGCGGCAGGACGAGATCGCCGCGTGCGTCCAGCGAGTATGCAGTGCGGCGGGCCTTGCAAGCGGTCCGATTCACGCCGAGATGCGCGTCAACGATCGCGGCATCTGGCTCCTGGAAGTGGCGGCGCGCTCGATCGGCGGCCTGTGCGGCCGCATGCTGCGCCACCGGTTGGGCATGAGCCTGGAGGAACTGATCCTGCGCGATGCCCTCGGCATGTCGATCACCGTTCCGAGTTCGCGCGAGGCAAGCGGCGTGATGATGATCCCGCTGCCGTGGCGCGGGATCTATCGCGGCGTGGCCGGGCTCGATGACGCGTTGCTCGTGCCGGGCATCGAGGACATCCGCATCACCGCGCACGCCGGTCAGCTGCTGGCCCCCCTGCCCGAGGGTGACAGCTACCTCGGCTTCATCTTCGCGCGTGCAGGCAACGCTGCCGAAACAGAAGCGGCGCTGCGCGCGTCGCACGCGCGGCTGTCGTTCGACATCCAGTCCGAGATTCCGCTCGCGATGCAGCGCGACTGATCGCGCAGCGACGGTTCAGGCGACGCTGCCGAAGCTCAGGTCGGTGGCTCCTGCCGGCGCCTTCAGACCGGCGATCCGGCAGCCCTGCGCGATCGGCCCGCCGGGGAACAACGAGTACAGGTAGTGCATGCCACCCTTGTGGTGGAACTTCTCGTCGAGCGCATCGTGCAGCTCGCGCAGGTTGATCGGTGCGTCCTCGTGGCGGGCGAAAAATTCCTGCAGTCCGCGCACCAGTTCCCAGTGGTCGCTCCCGAGCACCACACCTTCTGCGCGCGCAGCCTGCTCGGCGGCAGCCGGGGTCCAGTCGGGCGGCGCGTGGCGAAAGCGCGGGTCGACTTCTTGCGTCAGCCCACGGATCTCATCGGTCGTCGTCGGCATCTTCGTTCCCCCATCGAGTGAACCAGCGGAACAGTATCGGCGGCTCGTTCCCGACTGCCAAGGACGCAAGCGCGTGGTCCCCGATGGCCACGGCGGTTGGGTCCGCGATCGTCACGCAACCATGGCCGCATCCAGCGTGATCGCGATCGACGGCGACAGCGCCCGCGAGACGATGCAGTTGGCCTTGGCGTCCGACGCGATCTGCGCAAACCGAGTTGCGTCAACGCCCGGCACCCGCGCGCGGGTCACGAAATGGATTGCGGTGACGGTCGGCTTGCCGTCCGGCGTGTCCATCGTCAGCTGCGCTTCGGTGTCGATCACTTCGGCCGTGAAGCCCGCGTTGTTCAGCGCGAACGACACTGCCATCGTGAAACAACCGGCGTGCGCGGCCGCGATGAGTTCTTCCGGGTTGGTTCCCTTGCCGTCGCCGAACCGCGCCTTGAACGAATACGGCGTATCGCGCAGGGTTGCGCTCTGCGTCGACAGCGTACCGGCGCCTTCCTTCGTGCTGCCCGTCCAGCGGGCACTGGCCTTGCGTAGCATGATTGACTCCTGGGTGATTCGCCGCCTGGACTCTTGATTCGACCTCGCACGCCGCGCGGCGATCGATTATCCGGCCTGAGCGGACTGGCGGCCAACCGACGCATCATCCTTCCCTTTCCTGCACCTCGAAACTCACGCGCATACGTGGCAGCCGTGACGAGAAACCATGAAACCGGCCGTCGTATTGCTCAGCGGCGGACTTGACTCAACGACCGCGCTCGCAGTCGCGATCAGCGCAGGCTATGCACCCTATGCACTGAGCTTCCGCCACGGGCAGCGCAACGTGTTCGCGCTGCAGGCAGCCGGGCGGGTCGCACGGAGCGCGAAAGTTCGTCGGCACCTCGTCGCGGCCTTCGACCTGCGCATGTTCGGCGGGGCGGCGCCGAATCGCTTCCTGCCCGATCGGCGCATCGGCCACCGCCGGCGGCAGCGAGAGCACGAGGCGTGGAATTCCCGGAACGTCGCCGGATGCCGTATCGGAAGCGCCCGACTGTGCCGGATCGAGCAGAATGCCGCGCTGCCCGTCAGGGAAGTCCCCGAGCGATTCTTGCTTGACAATTACATTTGCAACAATACACTTCAAGGCCTCACGGTTGATTGAGCGCTGTGCGCTCCCCCCGCTATGCCTCGCGAGAGGGTGCAATGCAAGCAGCGATTCACGGAGCCTCATCTGGCTCCGTTTTTTTTGTGCCGTCTCGGTCGTGGACCTCGTCCGCGCGACGGTTGTGACCGCGTCCGCGCCTGACCCGGCCCGAGCAATTATCATGGGTCGATGACGACAGCGCGCAAACCCCGCCGATCGACGACTCCGGTCTCACCGCAGCAGGAGCTGGAGCTGCAGGAACCCGCCACGCGCGTCCTGCGCCGATTCCGTCTCGTCTTCAATGCGGTCAAGACGCACTTCCGGATGGTGGAAAGACGGGCCGGCGTCGGCGGCGCTCAGTTGTGGGCCTTAAGCGTCGTCAGGCATTCGCCGGGTATTGGAGTCAACGATCTGGCCAGGTCGATGGATGTGCACCAATCCACGGCCAGCAATCTGGTGCATTCCCTGGTCGACCTCGGATTGCTCGTCACGCAAAAGGGTATTAAGGACGGACGCTCGGTGCGGCTGACGGTGACACCGGCCGGCCAGAAGGTATTGCGGAAGGCGCCAGGACCATTCACCGGCGTGCTGCCGCAGGCCCTAAGACAACTCGACCGAAAGACCCTGGAACGGCTGGACGCCGATCTGTCGAGGCTGATCGGCGTCATCGGCGCGAGCAAACGCGGAGCGGGCATTCCACTGGGGCACGACTGAATCGCGGCGTGTGGCCTGCGCGATTGCTCCCGTGTCGGGCCGGGACGGGATATCGCAGGCCAGGTTGCTGAACCTGTGCGCCCTCGTCATTCCGCGCGCGACTCGACAGGCGCGGATGTCAATGCGGCCCGGCCCCGGCGGGCGCCGCCGCCACCAATCCGTAGCGCTGCATCGTCGCAAGCAGCGCGGCCCGATCGGGGGGCCCGCCCGCGTTGATGATCGAACCCACTTCGTGGAAGTAGCCCGGTCCAATGTCGGGTGTGTTGATCACCAGCGCCCGTGCCACGGCCGCATGCGGATTGCTGAATGCGTGAACGACGCCGCGCGGGGTGGCCATCGCCTCGCCCGGGCGCAGGTCGCGAGTTTCGCCGCCGACCGTGTAGCGCAGGGTTCCCTCGAGCACGTACACCAGCTCTTCATTGGCCGAGTGGCTGTGCGGCGGCGGCACGTTGGAGCCCGGCGGCACGCGCAGCTCGAAGCAGCCCATCTCGCACGCATCGTCGGCGGGTTTCACGTATCTGATTTCCAGTTGACCGACGCGGATGGTCTCGGGCGCGGCTGGCAAATTTTCTTCATTCATGTCAGACTCCCTTTCGTAAAAAAACTGTACGAGCACTGTACAAATTCTTTACTTACATGTCAACGGCCAAGGCCCGTCGCTCCCGCAAATCCGCACGCCCAGAGGTGACGCCCCTGATCGGATCACTGCTGCGCCTGCCGCACGAAGTGGTCGTGGCCCGCATGCTTGCGGCACTCGATGCCGGAGGCTTCGACATCACCATCACGGAACTCGGCGTCTTCCTCTACCCCGGCCCCGACGGGCGCCGGCCGGTCGATCTGGCGCGACAGTGCAACATGAGCCGCCAGGCGATGAACTACGTGCTCTCGGGCCTCGAACGGCGTGGGTACATAGAGCGGCACGCCGGGACAAGTCCGGCCGCAACGGCCGTGCGCCTCACCGATCGAGGCTGGGAGGCGCTGGCGCAGATCAGGAGTTCGGTGACCGCGATCGAGAAAGAGTGGGCTGCGCACCTTGGCGCAGGGCGCTTCGAAGCTTTGCGTGAGGCGCTGCACGATCTGTCGCGCTGGCTGGGCAAGCTGGCTTGAGCGCATGCGCGCGTCCGACCCGAACAACGTGACCGCGCGAAGGGAACACGCGATGCCCGCCAGCCTGGAAACCCTGATCCGCTATCGCGCCGCGCATGCCGACGACACCGAATCGCGCCGCGTATGGCTCTTCCATTCCCACACGTACTTCGATCACGCCGTTCCGGAGCGCGTGACCGAGGCGCGCGCATTCATGGAGCTCGTCCGCCGCACGTTCGCGTCGACCGCCCACGTCGAAGTCCATTCCTTCATTCCGGCCCCCGCCGGGCCACATCCGTGCGGCAGCTTCGAGGTGCTGTTCACGCGCGAGCTGTTCGCGGACTACGTGTCGTGGCTGATGTTCAACCGGCCGCCGACCCTCGACATCCTGATACATCCGCTCACGCGCTCGCAGACGCTCGATCACACCGCGCGCGCACTGTGGCTCGGCGCGCCGCGCGCGATCGATCGAGCGATGCTGGAGGCAGTCGACGCGAGGCTGCTCGGCTCCCGCCTGTCCGAAGAGTCCATCATCGACGGCACCAAGCGGCACTGACGGGTCGGGACGGCCTGCACCGCCGTGACCGTCCTACTTCTTGACCGGCCTGGCGGCGATTTCCTCCAGGCGGATCGCCCGGATCAGCTGACCGTCGAGCGCCGCGGTCATCCCGCTGATGCCGCCGACGACGACGAGGATCGTTTCATTGGTTGCGATGGGAACCTTCCGGCTTCCTCTCCTCTTACGCTGCACAGCGCGCATCGGCGCCGAGATTCATGTGCCGCACCAGCCAGTCACGCGCGCGCTGGCGCGCGTGCCGGGTGGCGATCTTCTCTTCCGGCGTTGCATCGCGCCGGAAATCGAACGCGCGCCGTGCCATCGGGTACATCTGCAGTTCGACCGGAACGCCGCGCTCCCACAGCGAATAGAACGCGCGGCCGTTGACGATCCGCCGCAGTTCGAAGTCCGCGTCGCCGATCAGCATCAGCACCGGCGCCCGGATCTGCGCGACCTCGGGCGCGACCGAATACAGCTGCTGCGGCTCGGGCGCGTTCGGATTCTGGAAGTGCCCGTAGTACGACACGATGGCGGCGATGTCCTGCGGACGCTTCGCAGCGAGCCGGAGCGCGAAGTACGGCCCGCGCGAGATGCCGACCACGCCGACCGGCCCCTTGCACACGTCCTTGCGCGCCAGCAGCGCGTTCAGCCCGGCCTCGACGTCGTCCTCGCTTGCGGGATAGTCGCGGTCGGGCCAGCGCTCGATCATGTTGGCCTTCTGCCAGTCGGGGGCGAGCACCAGGAACCCCTGCGCGGCGAGCTCGCGCATGTGCGACCGGTCCTCGTCCTCGAATCCGCGCCGCGCATGGATGTACAGCACCGGCGGATGGGGTCCGCTGCCGGCCGGCTTCGCGACCTCGACCGGGACGTCGTACTTGCCGGCGGAGACGTTGTACGACTCCAGCGGCTGCGCTCGCCCGCCGAGCGCGGCAAGCAGCAACGCGATGGCGATCGTCGTCTTCATGCCAGCGCCTCCAACTCGAACGACAGCGCGCCGAGGTCGCCGAGCACCATCGTCGCGGGCGCACCCACCCCCGCGACGGTGCCGGGATTCACCAGCGGCGTGCGGCCTCCGCGCACGTTCGGCACCTGCTCGATGCGCGCCTCATGGCTGTGACCGCACAGCACGGCGTCGTAGTCGCCGGTCGCCGCCATCGCGCGCGCCAGATGCGGGTAGTGGATCATGAAGAGGCGCCGTCCGCCGAGCTCGAACTCGGCTTCTCCTCCGTAGTACGTCAACCGTCCCTCGGAAGCGTGCGCGAGCCTCATCAT
>JBLMYK010000244.1:0-19886 GCA_050258235.1 Gemmatimonadota bacterium
CGCGGCCGGCATGCTGTCCGACCGGCTCGATGTCACCCTGCTGGTCGAGCGTGCCGGCGGCGCGCTGGGACAGGTGCGAGAACACGCAGTGCACAGCGGCCATCTGGTGCACCTGTCGGGCTGGCTCGGGGCGTTCGAGGCCGAGTGGGAAAGCCGCAACCCGATCGACCTCGACCTGTGCACGCGCTGCAATGCATGCATCGAAGCCTGCCCGGAGGACGCGATCGATTTCAGCTACCAGGTCGATCTCGAGGTCTGCCGCAGCCACCGCGATTGCGTCCGCGCCTGCGGTGTGGCCGGCGCGATCGACTTCACGCGTGAGCCGCAGAAGGCGTCCGAACGATTCGATCTCGTGCTCGACCTGCGCGAGCGGCCCGCGTTCACGATGCACCAGTTGCCGCAGGGTTACTTCCACGCGGGCGGCGACGAACGCGCGCTGGTCAAGGCGGTTCTGTCTCTGCGTGAACTGACCGGCGAATTCGAGAAGCCGAAGTTCTTCTCCTACCAGCCAAGCCTGTGCGCGCACAGCCGCAACGAGAAAGTCGGCTGTTCCGCCTGCGTCGAGGTCTGCTCCGCGCGGGCGATCCGCAGCGAGTTCTCGATGAAGGGCAAGCCGCGCAGCACGGCTCCGGCGCGCGGCCCCGATGCGCCGCCTGTGCGGCCGAGCGGCGGCGTCATCGTCGTCGAGCCGCATCTGTGCGCCGGCTGCGGCGCCTGCACGACCGTGTGTCCGAGCGGCGCGATCTCGTTTGCCTACCCCGCGCCGGCCGACCAGGGCCGGCGCCTGCGCACGCTGCTGGCTGCCTACGCCAACGCCGGCGGACGCGACGCCGCGCTGCTGATCCATAGCGAAGGCGCCGGCGCGCGCCGGATCGACGAACTCGGCCGCGCCGCGCGTACCGACCCGTCGTTTCACGGCGTACCGGCGCGCGTGCTGCCGATTGCGGTCTGGCACACGGCGAGCGTCGGCATCGATCTGTGGCTGTCCGCGATCGCGCAGGGTGCGCGCAACGTGTGGGTGCTGCTGACGGACGAGGAGGCGCCGGAGTACAAGGACGCGCTCGGTGAGCAGATGGCCGTTGCGCAGGCGATCATCACCGGACTCGGCTACGCCGGAGCACACTTCGCGCTGCTCGAGGCGCGCGACGCGCGCGATCTCGCCGCGGTCGATGCCGCGCTGCGCGCGCCGCCCGCGCAGGGCGTGGCACGCGCGGCGACGTTCGCCGCGCAGCCGAACAAGCGCGCGACACTGGAACTCGCGCTCGACCATCTGCTGGCGCAGGCGCCGGCGCCGGCCGAGGAGATCGCGCTGCCGGCCGCCGGCAATCCATTCGGCAGCCTGCGCATCAACACGGACACCTGCACCATGTGCATGAGCTGCGTCGGCGCCTGTCCGGCAAACGCGCTCGCCGACAATCCGGAGCGCCCGCAGCTGCGTTTCGTCGAGAAGAACTGCGTGCAGTGCGGGCTGTGCGTGACGACCTGTCCCGAGAAGGCGATCACGCTGCAGCCGCGACTGTGGCTCGCCGACGGCGGCCGCGCGCGCAAGTCGATGCGTGTGCTGCACGAAATGGAGCCGTACCACTGCGTCCGGTGCGGCAAGCCGTTTGGCACCACGCGTGCGATCGAGAACATGCTGCTGAAGCTTGGCGGCCATGCGGCCTTCCAGGGCGCCGCCGCAGAGCGGCTGAAGATGTGCAACGATTGCCGGGCAATCGACATCTTTGCCAGCCAGAGCGAGATCCGCATCACCGATGTTTGAGCACAGATCATGACGACTTCGACCCTGCAGTTCGCACCGGCCGACGACGCCGAAGAGATTGCGCGCGCCGAGATCTACGGCCTGCTGGCGCGACTGTGGTTGGCGGCCCCGGATCAGGATCTGGCCGAACGAATGCGCGATGCCGCGAGCCCGGGCAGCGCCAGCGAAGGACCACTGCAGGGGCCGTGGCGCGCGCTGGTCGATGCGATGCGGACGACCAGCGTCGAGGCCGCCGCCGCCGAGTACGACGCGCTTTTCGAGGGCGTCGGCAGGCCCGAGGTCTTCCTGTATGGCTCGTACTACCTGACCGGGTTCCTCAACGAGCGGCCGCTGGCGCGCCTGCGCGACGATCTCCAGGTCCTCGGCCTGACGCGCGACGTCGGGCGGGCCGAGACCGAGGACCACGTCGCCTTCCTGTTCGAAGTGATGCGCTATCTGATTGCGGGCGACGTCGCCGCCGTCTGCAACGTCGAGCAGCAGCGCCGTTTCTTCCGTGCCCATCTGCAGCCGTGGGTCGACCAGATGTGCGATGCGGTCGAAGCGCATCCGCGTGCCGGGCTGTGGCGCGCGGTGGCCGGCATGACGCGCGCGTTCATGCAGGTCGAGACGCAAGGTTTCGACATGCTCGAGGAACGATGATCGAGCGCGACGACATCACCGGTCTGATCCTTGCCGGCGGCCGCGGCAGCCGCATGGGGGGTGTCGACAAGGGCCTGCAGGGCTACCACGGCATCCCGCTGGCATTGCACGCGCTGCTGCGCCTGCAGCCGCAGGTCGGCGACGCAATGATCAACGCGAACCGCAACCTGGCGGCATATGAGTCGATGGGGGTGCCGGTGTGGCCGGATGCGATCCCCGACTTCGCCGGCCCGCTCGCCGGCTGGATGGCCGGCATGGAGCACAGCACGACGCCGTACCTGGTGACGGTGCCATGCGACACCCCGCAGTTCCCGCTCGATCTGGTGGCGCGCCTGGCGCGCACGCTGGCGGAGGCCGACGCGGAAATCGCAATGGCCGCGACGCGCGAGAACGGCGAAATCCGTCGCCAGCCGGTGTTCTGCCTGATGAAGACCGACCTCCTCGAAAGCCTGACCGCCTTCCTGCACGCCGGCAACAGCAAGATCGTGCAGTGGACGCGGCAGCACCGGTGCGTCGAGGTCGTGTTCAACGACGCGCACGCTTTCTTCAACGCGAACACACCGGCCGAGCTGCAGCAGCTGCAGGCTGAGGCCGCGCCGGGCGATCGCTGACGGCGGGAAGGAGCAATGGATGAGCAAGGCGCGCAACCACTATCGCGTGGAGGGCGGCGCGGTCAAGCTGAAGAACTTCGACCCCGGCGCACGGCCCTACTCGGTCGGCAGCTCGCGCGACGAGGACCGCGCGTGGACCGCCGAGCTGGCCAAGGAGATCGCTGCCTACCAGGACAACTTCTATGCGCTGCGGCGGGAGAAGCTGCTGATCGTGCTGCAGGGCATGGACACGAGCGGCAAGGACGGCACGATCCGCTCGGTTTTCCAGGCCGTCGATCCGCTCGGCGTGCGCGCAGTGTCGTATCGGGCGCCAACCGATCCTGAAAAGCAGCGCGATTTCCTGTGGCGCCACCATCGCGATGTCCCCGGGGTCGGCGAAATCGTGATCTTCAACCGCTCCCACTACGAGGCGGTGCTGATCGAATACGTGCACGGCTGGATCGACAAGGAGGAGCGCAAGCGCCGGCTGAAGCACATCAACACGTTCGAGCGGCTGCTGACGGATACCGGCACCACGGTCGTCAAGTTCTTCCTGCACATCAGCAAGGACGAACAGCGACGCCGCCTGCAGGAGCGCATCGACGATCCGGCCAAGAACTGGAAATTCAACATGCAGGATCTGCAGGAGCGCAAGCTGTGGGACGCCTACCAGCGCGCCTACGAGATGGCGCTGGAGGAGACCGGCACGCGGCTGGCGCCGTGGTACGTGGTGCCGTCGGACAGCAAGACGCATCGCAACCTGATGGTGTCGACGATCCTGCTCGACCTGCTGAAGCGGCTGGCGCCCAAGCCCCCGCCCGCAATCAAGGAACTTGCCGGCGTGAAGGTGCGGTAGGTTCTAAGGAAAGGTCGCCGACCGCAGTTCGTTGGCGATCACCGCGCCCTTCCGATCGGTGAAGCGCACGCGCACCGGCAGGTCGCACAGCGACGGCGCCAGCCAGATCTCCAGCCGATCGTCGCTGGCGTCCATCGGGCGTTCGAATTTCAGCGTCTTGAAGCGCCCTGCCGGCGTATCGACGCTTTCCGCGCCGCGCGCGACCAGGTGGTAGATCGATGAGCCGCGCACGCCGGCCACCGGCAGGTCTCCGATCGCGGCGCGCTTGCGCAGCAGCCATCCCAGCTGCAGCATCAGGCTCAACCGGTCCTGCATCTGCGCCTCAGTCGGCACGATCTTGTCGGTGGCCGAGAAGGTCACCCGTTCGTCCTTCCAGTCGAGATGCGTCGTCATCAGCGGCTTGTTGCCGTTGCGCTCCGAATATTCCGCCGGCTCGATGCCGGTTGCGCCGACCCGTCCGCGCGAGGACTGTCGGGCGCTGAACCAGATGCCGGCGGAGGTTTCCGACACCAGCGCATAGGCGTCGCCGTCGCGCGTCAGCGTCAGGGTGTTGTCGCCGCTCAAGCTGAGAAACGCGCGTGTCGCCTGGATGTCGTACTCGAAGCGGAACGACGGCGGCCACGGGCGATCGCTCGGGCAGGTCGGCGTCGCGAGCGCCGTCTGCGTCAGTCCGATTCCCAGCAGCAGGAAGATCGCGCGCGCCGTCAACACGTCATTGCGCCGGAATCGCGATTTGCGCGAGCACGTTCTCGGTCACCTGACCGCGGCGATCGGTGAACCGCAGCTTCACCGGCAGCCACGCCGCGCCCGGCGCCAGCCAGACTTCGATGCGCGAATCGCTGCCGTCGACGCCTTTCGGGCGCTCCAGCTTCACGGTGTCGAATTCGCCCGCGCCGGTTTGCAGGTTCTCGCTGCCGATGACGGTGAAGCGATAGGTCGTCACATCGTCGCGCGCACCCACCGCCAGCGCGATCGTCGTGCCGGCACGAAAACGGTCGCGCAGCCGCTGACCGAGCGCCATCAGCTGGAACTGGAACGACAGCCGATCCTGCATGCCCTCGCGCAGTTCGCGCTCGTGGGTTTTCGTGCTGAACGTCACCCGGCGCGTCTCCCAGTCGAAATTGGTCGCCCAGGCGGAGCGGCCGATCGTCTTCTCCGTATAGCGCTCCGGCGCGAGCCCGAAGCGCTGCACGTGCCCGGTCGAGTCCAGCTCGAGCAGGGTCAGGCCGAAGACGGTCGTCACCAGGCTGGCAAGATAGCTGCGATCGTCTTCGAAGCGCCAGTTCACCGTGGTCTTGCCGGTAACAGCCGGGAATCGCGTGTCCGTCGTCTCGTAGACGTAGCGCGCCGAGACCGGCAAGGCAGCCGGCCCCAGGGGCGGGGATTCGAGTTCGGCGAGCAGCGCGCTGCCGCTGGCATCGAGTTCACCGCCGAGGCTGATGGCTGCCGCGTCGGCGGGCGATGCTGGCTCCGTCATTGGCTCCGCGGGCGGTGTGGTCGCAGTCTCCTGCGGCGCAGGCGCCAGGTCACGTGCCGGCGGAGCCGGCGCAGGCTCCTGCGTCGCCGCCGACTCGACCATCGGCGTCGCCGGGCGCGGCTCTGGCGCAGGTTTCGCGATGGGCCGTTCAGGCGTCCGGGCCTTCGGCATCTCGACCGGCGCCGCTTCCGGCCGCCGTAGCGTGACTTCGATCAGACCACCCTGTCCGAATCCGATCGGCGGGATCATCTGCAGCGCGCGCTGGCCGACGACGAGAACGATCGCATGCGCGGCGAGCGACAGCACCAGCACGACGAATGCGCGCCCGATCCACGCGCGCATTCCCGCGGCTGGGGCGGCTGAAAAGGCAAGGGCGCGCGAACTCATCGATAGCCATCAACGATTGAACCGGGCTGCGAGCCGACACGTTCTAAGATAGCCGCGTCTCCGGGCGAACGAAGAATAGTCGAATGAAGCTGGCAACACTGCGCGACGGATCGCGCGATGGACAACTCGCCGTCGTATCGCGCGACCTGACGACCGCGTATTTCGCCACCGGCATCGCCGGGCGGATGCAGACTCTGCTGGACGACTGGACCTTCCATGCGCCGCAGCTCGAAGAGCTGTACCAGGCCCTGAACGAGGGCCGGGCCCGGCACGCGTTCGCATTCGATCCAGCCCAGTGCATGGCGCCGCTGCCGCGCGCGTTCCAGTGGGCCGATGGGTCGGCCTACGTCAATCATGTCGAACTGGTGCGGCGGGCCCGCGGTGCCGAGATGCCGGCATCGTTCTGGACCGATCCGCTGATGTACCAGGGCGGCTCCGACGATCTGCTGGGCGCGCGCGACGACATCGTATGCGCGTCGGAGGACTTCGGCATCGACTTCGAAGCCGAAGTCGCGGTCGTGACCGATGATGTGCCGATGGGGACACCGGCCGGGCGGTGCGCCGAGCACATCAGGCTGCTGATGCTGGTCAACGACGTCAGCCTGCGTAACCTGATTCCGGCGGAACTTGCGAAGGGTTTCGGGTTCTTCCAGTCCAAGCCGGCGAGCGGATTCTCTCCGGTTGCGGTCACGCCCGACGAACTCGGGGCCGCGTGGCACGACGGCAAGCTGCACCTGCCGCTGGTCGTGCACTGGAACGGCACGCAGGTCGGCGCTCCCAACGCTGGCGAGGACATGACATTCGGGTTTCCGCAGTTGATCGCCCACATCACGCGAACCCGCAACGTCGGCGCGGGCAGCATCGTCGGATCCGGCACGGTATCGAACCTCGACCGTACGCGTGGCTACTGCTGCATCGCTGAAAAGCGTAGTCTGGAGATGATTGCCGACGGCAAGCCGACGACGCCGTTCATGAAGTTCGGTGACACGGTGCGCATCGAGATGTTCGACGCAGCGGGGCGTTCGATTTTCGGTGCGATCGACCAGCGCGTGGCGCCGCTGCAGCGCGCGACGCCGGGCCGAACCAAGGGGGAGGGATGAGCAAGAAGCGCGCACTGGGGATGAGCGGCCTGCCTTTTGCAGGCACGGTCAGCGACAGCCTCGACATGGTCAGGCGCATCTGGGGCGTGACCGGTTTGCCGACGCTGCCCTCGACCGCAGGCATGGTGCAGTTCGCGCAGAGCCTGCCGCAGGCGCTTCCTTCGATGATCGCACCGACGCTCGACGTTGAAGAGATCGACAAGCGCATCGCCGATCTGCGCGCCGTCGAGCAATGGCTGAACCTGAACGCGAGCATGCTCAGCACGGCGATCCAGAGCCTGGAGGTCCAGCGCAACACGATCGCCACGCTGCGTTCGTTCGGCGGCGCGATGCTGACCACGATGACCAAGCCGGGCGAGGTGCCCGCGGCGCCGGCCGGCCTGGCGACCACGCCCGCGGTGGCAGTGGTGCCAGTCGTGCCAAATCCGAAACGCCGGCGCAAGGCTGCAGCCGCGGCAACGGCGGGACTTGCGCTGAATCCTGCTGTCTGGTGGAACACGCTGCACGATCAGTTCACCAAGGTCGCAGCGGCCGCAACGCAACCCGAAAAGAAGAAGGAAAGCGGGCCGGCACCGGCGAAACCGAGGCGGCGCAAGCGCGCCGCCGGATAGGCAGTCCATGGCGTTCCGTTTCGCGCACGCGACCCACCCGGACTGGGCGGAAGCGACGCGCCAATGCCTGGCGCAGCTCGACGCGCAGGCGGCGAGCGGCACTTACGAGCGCCGCTCCAACCTGGCATTCCTTTACGTCACCGAGCCGCTGTTGCCGCACCTCGACGAGATCCTGGCCACGCTGCAGGCGCGCACCGGCATCCCGAACTGGGTCGGATCCAGCGCCGTCGCAATCTGCGCCACCGGCATCGAGTACGTGGACGAGCCCGCGCTGGCGGTCATGCTGGGCAACTTCCCACCGGGCAGCGTGAACGTGTTTTCCGGCACCCAGCGTCCGCCGACCCTGGGTACGCGCACGGACAGCGGCGCACAGGCGGCCTACACCGCGCTCGTGCACGCCGACCCCCGCACGCTGGATTTGCCGGAACTGCTGATCGACATGGCCGGCAAGCTGGAAAGCGAATACCTGTTTGGCGGCCTGTCGAGCGGCCGCCAATCGACCTGCCAGATCGCCGACCGCACACTGGGTGGAGGGCTGTCGGGCGCGGTCTTCTCGTCGGACGTGCGACTGGTCTCGCGCGTCTCGCAGGGCGCACACCCGCTTCCGGCGGCGCGCCGCCACGAAGTCACCAAGGCCAACGACAACGTGATCCTGGAGCTGGACGGGCGGCCCGCCTTCGACGTGCTGCTGGAGGATGCGGGGATCCGCGAACGAGCCACGCTGCTGTCGGGCGAGGATGCGCCGCGCGAGGATTTCGCGCGCATCCGGCAGCAGCTGCTTGCCCTCGGGCGGCGCGGGCTGTTCGTCGGGATCGAACCGGAGCAGCCGTCGGGCTATCGCGAGCGCACGCTGCGCGCCGACTACGTGATCCGCCACGTCGTCGCCCTCGACCCCGCAAAGGGTGGCGTCACCGTCGCCGCGGTGATCGAAGAAGGCAATCGGCTGAGCTTCTGCACGCGCGACGAGTCCGCCGCGCGCAAGGACCTGGTCCGCGTCTGCTCGGAGATCCGCGACCACATCGACGAGCAGCGCGACGGCGGACAGCCGGTCGCCGCCAAGGGCGCGCTGTACTTCTCGTGCATCGGACGCGGCAGCCACATGTTCGGCGAGCAGTCGGAGGAGCTGAAGCTGATCCGCCACCACCTGGGCGACGTCCCGCTGGTTGGCTTCTACGCGAGCGGCGAGATCGGCGGCCGCAACCTGTACGGCTTCACCGGCGTTCTGACGGTGTTCTACTGAAACCGGCTGCCGGCCGGCTCACATCACGTAGTTCAGGCCGAGCCGTCCACCGTCCGGATAAACCGTCGTTCCAGTCAGATACGACGCGTCGTCGCTGGCAAGGAAGACGGCCACCCGCGCAACCTCGTCAGGCTCGCCGAGCCGGCCGAGCGGCGTACGCGAAAGGATGCGCTGCCTCGCCGCGTCGTTCGTCAGCACGGCGGTCTTCAGCAGCTCGGTGGCGATCGAGCCGGGGCCGATCCCCATCACGCGGATGCCCTTCGGCGCCAGCCCGATGGCCATCACCTTGGTCAACTGGTTCACCCCGCCCTTGCTGACGGTGTAGGGCACCTGGTTGGCAATCGCCAGGACCCCGTTCACGCTCGACATGTTGATGATGGCGCCGCGCGTTTCGCCGCCGCCCGGCAGCGCACGCGCGTCCTGCGTCAGCATCTGTCGTGCTGCCGCCTGGCCGCAGAGAAAGACGCCTTTCAGGTTCACGCGCAGCACGCGATCGAAATCCTCCTCCGCCAGGTCGACGAAATCGGCCGCGTGCACGATGCCGGCGTTGCTGACGAAGATGTCGAGCCGGCCGAAGTGATCGACCGCGAACCTGACCAGGCGCTCCGCATCGGTGCGCTCGCCAACGTCGGCGCGACAGAACAGTGCGGTGCCGCCCGCGGCTGCAACGTCCTTGATCAGCGCGGTGCCGCCGACCTCGTTGACGTCCGATGCCACGACGCGCGCCCCTTCGGCGGCAAACGCCCGCACGCACGCGGCACCGATTCCCTGCGCGGCACCCGTGATCACCGCAACCCGATCCTGCAACCTCATCTTCGCCTCCCTGGTCGCTCGTCAGGGCGCGAATTGTCAGCCAAATCGGCCGCAGGAGGTCCGGTCATCCCGTGGCACCGTGGGCCGTGCGCCAGGCAGCAATCGCCGGGCCGATGCCGGCGAGTTCTCGCAGCGCCGTGACGCCTGGCGGAGTTCGCCGATACAGCGCCGGGCAACTGCCGCCCGCCCAAAGTTCGATCCCCTCGGCCAGCCGGCCACGCAACTGCGCGAGGCCGTCGAGCGCCTGGTTCTGGCTCAGCGCCGCTGAGAACGAAAGCGCCACGATGTCGGCACGATGCGTCTGCGCGGCGCCGGCAATGTCTGCGAGCGGCGTATGCACGCCGAGCGAAATGCAGCGTGCGCCTTCGAGCGCGAACATCGACTGCGCCATCAGCAGACCGAGCCCGTGCTGTTCGGGCGGCAGCGTGGTCAGCAACACGCGCGGCGATTCTGCTGTCTGCGGCACGGAGTGGATCGCGTTGCGCAGCAGGGTCTGGATCGTTTCCGTGTACAGGTGCTCCTCGTAGATCTCGAGGCGACCGCGCGCCCACCCGTCGCCGATCGCCGCGTTCAGCGGCGCGACCACCTCGGCCGTGAAGCGCGCCAGGCCGATGCGCAGCAGGCTTTGCGACAACTGGCGCTGCAGCTCATCGATGCGGCGGGATTCCACGAGTTCGACGAACGCATCGAGAGGTGCGGCGAGGACGGCCGATTCCCGGCCGTTCGCGGGCGCCGCACCACCGGTCGACAGCGCGAGGGCCTGCAGCTCTTCCAGCGCGAGCCCGACGATCTTGCGCGGCCGATGGCCGAGATCGATCAGTCGTCGGATCGTGCGCAGCTGCTCGACCTGCTCGGTCGGGTACATGCGCTCGTCGTGCTCATTGCGCATCGGCCGCGGGAATCCGTACCGACGTTCCCAGGCGCGCAATGTGTCTTTCGAAAGCCCGCAGTCGCGCTCTACGGCGGCGATCGGGAGGCTGTCTCGTCGAAGTCTGGTGTCAGTCATGGCTTTCGCCGGCGCCGTGTGATTGCGGATCGCGCAGGACCGACGTCGGTCCCGCCCACCGCTACTTGGAGTTTACCCGTGCCCCGCCATTTTGTCCTGGACAAATATGAGTTTTTTCTTCATCATCCGTCCCGACTCATTTCCGCTAGCCAGTGGCGTCGGGGTACTTGATGATCCGCGAAACTGGAGCCGGGCGGAAACGTTCCAGGACAGCTCATCGTAGAGTGACTTATTTACAGTATATATGAAGATAGCGAGCACTAACATTTTTCTGCGTATCGAGGAGCGACCTGGAAGTGCAGCCTGCTCAAGCCGTCGCCGAGCACTGACCGCTCTGCCAATTCTCGGAATTTTTGTCCATGTCAAACATGCAATAGCAGTTGAGAGTTGCCCCCAACTGCTCAGGCATGTGATGCCCCGGTTGCAGGACGATGCGCCGCAGGACCTGTGCGAGTACGCCGGCCGCGTCCTGCTGGTGGTGAACACCGCGAGTTACTGCGGCTACACGCCCCAGTACGAAGGCCTTGAAAAGCTCCATGCGCGCTATGCGTCGCGCGGCTTCTCGGTGCTGGGCTTTCCGTCGAACGACTTCAACCAGGAGCCGAAGGACAACAAGACGATCGCGGCGTTCTGTTTCAACACCTACGGCGTGAAGTTCCCGATGTTTGCCAAGACCTCGGTGACCGGCCCGGCGGCCAACCCCCTCTTTTCCGAGATCTCGCGCGCCGCGGGGCAGCCCCCGAAATGGAATTTCAGCAAGTACCTGATCGATCGCGACGGCCGCGTCGTCGCCAATTTTCCGAGCGAGGTGGGGCCGCTTGACAGCCGGGTCACCGCCCGCATCGAACAACTGCTGGCGCGCCGATGACCCCAGCGACAGCACGGCCGGCCTGCGGCCCAGTCGAAATGGGCGACAATTCGGGTTTACCGAATGAACGCTCCCGACCAAATGTTCCTGCCCGACGTGCAGGCGAGCACCGACGGTCGCAACGTGGCCATTCAGCGCGTTGGGATCAAGGGCCTGACGCACCCGGTGACGATCGCAACCCCGGATGGTCCACAGCCGTCGGTGGCCGCCATCGACATGTACGTGGCCCTGCCGCCGACGCAGAAGGGCACGCACATGTCGCGCTTCATCGAGGTATTGCGCGACCATCGCACTCCGCTGTCACCGGCGTCGCTGCAACTGATGCTGACCACGATGCTCGAGCGTCTCGAAGCGTCGGACGGATCGATCGAACTGCGCTTTCCGTACTTCCTGCGGAAATCGGCCCCGATCTCCGGCGTCGAAAGCCTGATGGACTATCGGGTGGTGCTGGCCGCGGAGCATCGCGACGGCGGCACGATCGTGCGCCAGACGATCACGGCGCCGGTCACCAGCCTGTGTCCCTGCAGCAAGAAGGTTGCAAACTACGGCGCCCACAACCAGCGCTCGGAGCTGACCGTGGCGGTCGAACTGGTTGGCGAAATGACGATCGACGAGCAGATCCGCATCGCCGAGCAGGCGGCGTCGGCGGAGCTCTGGGGTCTGCTGAAGCGACCGGACGAGAAGTACGTGACGGAGCTCGCGTACGACAACCCGAAGTTCGTCGAGGACATGGTGCGGGACATCGCGGTCGCACTGAACCGCGATGCGCGGGTCGTCGCGTACACGGTCGAGGCCGAGAACTTCGAATCGATCCACAACCACTCGGCGTTTGCGCGGATCGAGCACGACAAGCGCCGGTCCGTGACGCCGCAGGGCACCTAGCGCCACGCGCGGTGTGCGGTACACGCGCCGCGGCGATCTTCCGGGCACCTCCTCTTCCTTGCCGCGCGGTCTGGCCGCCCTCGTTGCGAGCGGCGCTCCCGGGGCCGTATCAGCCATGAAGGTCGCCGTCATCGGCGCCGGCATCGCCGGCCTCGGCTGCGCGCACGCGCTGACGCGCGATCTGGGCGCCGCGTGCCGCGTCACGCTGTTCGAGGCCGCACAACGGCTCGGCGGGCACGCCAACACGGTCGACGTCGAACTCGATGGCATTCGTCACCCGGTCGACACCGGATTTCTCGTCTTCAACGAGCGCACCTACCCGAACCTGCTGGCGCTGTTCGACGAACTGCGCGTTCCCGTCGCGGCAAGCGACATGTCGTTCTCGGTCAGCGTGGCCCGGCCGGCGCGGGAGCACCGGCTGGAATGGGCAGGCACCGATCTTTCGACGGTATTCGCGCAGCGCCGCAACCTGGCCTCGCCGCGCTTCCTCGGCATGCTTGCCGATCTGCTGCGCTTCAACCGTCACGCGACGCGCATCGCCGAAGGGCAGGAAACGACGGACGCCGAACTGTCGCTCGGCGAATTCCTCGACCGTCATCGCTACGGGCAGCCGTTCCGTCACTGGTACCTGCTGCCGATGGCGGCGGCGATCTGGTCCTGCCCGACCGACACGATGCTCGCGTATCCGGTCGGGACCTTCGTCCGCTTCTGCCACAACCATGGGCTGCTGCAGATCGACGACCGGCCACGCTGGTACACGGTGCGCGGAGGCGCACGCCAGTATGTCGGCCGCATCGCGGCGCGCCTTGCCGACCTGCGCGTCGGCGAACCGGTGCAACAGGTGGCGCGGCATCCCGCGGGCGGCGTGACGGTCGCGAGCCGGCACGGCCGCGAGTCGTTCGATCACGTCGTGCTCGCCTGCCACAGCGATCAGGCGCTGCACCTGCTCGCTGATGCTGACCGCGAACAGCGCGAACTGCTCGCCGCGGTCCGCTATCAGCCGAATCGCGCGGTGCTGCATACCGATGCCCGGCTGATGCCGCGCTCGCGCAAGGTGTGGGCGTCGTGGAACTACCTGAGCGAGCAGGGCAGGCAGGGCGACGGGCAGCCCGGCGTGTCGGTCACCTATCACCTGAACCGGCTGCAGCCGCTGCCGTTTCGGCGGCCGGTCTTCGTCAGCCTGAATCCGCTGTGCGAGCCGCTTGCCGAATCGATCATCGCCGAGTTCGACTATGCGCACCCGGTCTTCGACGAACGCGCGATCGCTGCGCAGCGGCGGCTGGCGGCGCTGCAGGGTCGCCGCGGCGTGTGGTTCGCCGGCGCCTGGACCGGCTATGGATTCCACGAGGACGGCCTGAGGTCGGGGCTGGCGGTCGCCGCCGCGCTGCGCGCGCGCGTTCCGGTCGCGCTCCCGCTGGCGGCCTGATCTATATGGAGCACGCAGCCTTGCCCTGGTTGGGCGTCGGTTCGATCCGGCATACGCGGCTGCGTCCGGCGCGCCACGGCTTTGCCTACCGGGCGTGGTTCCTGCGCCTGCCGCTGCGCGCGCCACAGCGCTGGCCATCGCGCTGGCTGAAGACGAACCGGCGCGCGGTGTTCGCGCTGCACGACCGCGATCACGGCGATGGCCGTCCGCTGCTGGCGTGGATCGACGACCTGCTGCGCCGCGAGGGCATCGACGATGCACGCGGCGAAATCTGGCTGCACACGCTGCCGCGTGTGCTCGGCTACGTGTTCAATCCGGTCAGCTTCTGGTTCTGCGAGCGGGCCGACGGGCGTCTGCGCGCGATAGTTTGCGAGGTCAACAACACGTTCGGCGAGCGGCACTGCTATCTGCTTGCCCACCCGGACGGGCGAGCGCTCGCCTGGGGCGAAGAGCTTTCCGCGCGCAAGGCGTTCCACGTATCGCCGTTCTGCCGCACCGAGGGCGAGTACCGGTTCCGCTTCCTGCTGACGGGCACATCGACAGCCGGACCGCGGTTCATCGCTCGCATCGACCATCACGACGCACAGGGTCCGCTGCTGCAGACGTCGATCGAAGGCGCGCTGGCACCATTGACCGACGCGCAGCTGCTGCGCACCCTCGTCACGCACCCCGCGTTCACGCTCGGCGTGATCGTCCGCATTCACTGGCAGGCGCTGCGCCTGTGGATCAAGCGCGTCCCGTTCTTCCGCAAGCCGCGGCCGCCCGGCCGCGATGTCACGCACTCGCAACCCCAATCTTCCCCGCTGACGTCCCCATGAGCGAAATTGCCCTCCCTTCCTCCCGGCCGGGAACGACACTCAACCCGATGCGTTACCCGGCGCGCGTGCGCTGGCTGCTGCGCGTGCTCGATCGGGTCCGGCACGGATCGATCTCGGTCCGATTCCCCGATGGCCAGCAGGCGACGTTCGGCGCCGGATCACCGCGCGCGGATATCACGCTGGCGAACTGGAACGTGCTCGAAGCCGCGCTGAGCAGTGGCGACATCGGCGTCGCCGAAACGTACTTCGCGGGCGACTGGAGCTCATCGGATCTGGTCCGACTGCTGGCTTTCTTCGTCCGCAATCGCGCCGCGGCGGAGCAGCTGATCTACGGCAATTCGCTTGGCCGCCTTTGGTACCGCGTCCGACACCTGCTGCACCGGAACACGCGCGGGCAGGCGAAGAAGAACATCCAGGCGCACTACGACCTCGGCAATGACTTCTACGCGCTGTGGCTGGACGAATCGATGACGTACTCGAGCGCGCTGTTCGAGGAAGCGGGCGACCCGCACGCACCGGCAACAGAACGGGAGCTGCGCGCCGCGCAGCACGCGAAGTACGCGCGCGTGCTCGACCAGCTCGCGCTGCCGCCAGGGTCGAACGTGCTGGAAATCGGCTGCGGCTGGGGCGGATTCGCGCATACGGCCGCGTTGGCCGGCCATCGGGTGACGGGCCTGACGCTGTCGCCCGCGCAACTGTCATTCGCACGCGAACAGCTGTCGCGCGATGGCCTGGATGCGGATCTGAGGCTGCAGGACTATCGCGACGAATGCGGACGCTACGACGGCATCGCGTCGATCGAGATGTTCGAGGCCGTCGGGGAGGCGTACTGGCCGGCTTATTTCGACGCGTTGAAGCGCTGTCTGGCGCCCGACGGCCGCGCCTGCGTGCAGACGATCGAGATCGCCGACGCGCTGTTCGAGCGCTACCGCCGGGGAACCGATTTCATCCAGCAGTACGTGTTCCCGGGCGGCATGCTGCCGTCTCCGGGCGCATTCGCCGCGCAGGCACAGCGCGCGGGCCTGCGCATCGTGCAGGCGCGCTCGTTCGGCCGCAGCTATGCGCGCACGCTGGCGACCTGGCGCGCACGCTTCCTCGCGCAGCAGAAGGCGGTGCGCGCGCTTGGATTCGACGAGCGCTTCCTGCGCATGTGGGAGATGTACCTCGCGTACTGCGAAGCGGCCTTCGCCGAAGGCAACACCGATGTCACGCAGTACACGCTGGTCCACGCGCGCTAGCGCCACGCTGGCGTGCGCGGCGCTGCTGGCCGGCGTCGCCGCCCATGCCGACCCGGTGCGCGTGCCGGCGTACGTCCGGGCCTATATCAGCGACGCACGGGTGGCCGGCCCCGGGCGGCTGACCTGGTTCGGTTTCCACGTATACGACGCCAACATCTATGTGTCGCACGGTTTCGACGCGCGCGCACCGTTCGGGCAGCCGTTCGCGCTCGAACTGAAATACGCACGCGCGCTCGACGGCCGGGCGATCGCCGACGCCAGCCGCGACGAGATCGCCCGCCTGGGGTTCGGCACGGAAGAGCAGCGGGAGCGCTGGCATGCGTGGATGACGGCGCTCTTTCCCGACGTCGAGCGCGGCCAGAAGCTCGCGGGCGTCTACCTGCCGGGCGTCGGAGCGCGCTTCTATTTCGACGGTCGCCTTCGCGGCGCGATCGAGGACCCCGAATTCGCGCGCGCCTTCTTTTCGATCTGGCTCGACGAGCGCACGCGCGCGCCGCGGCTGCGCGACTCGTTGATGCAGCAGCTGGAGGTGCAGCGATGAGTGCCGACGGCCGGCTGGCCGTCGTTCCAGCGCCGCGGGGTGCCTCGCTTGGACGAGGCGCCGGCTGGCTGATCTGCCATGCCGCATTGGGCCTGCCGCTGGCGATGATGGCGCTGCCCGTATATGTGCTCGTGCCGAGCTTCTATGCCGAGGCCACCGGTCTGTCGCTGGCGACGATCGGGATCGTGTTGCTTGGAACGCGCCTGCTCGACGCATTTGCCGATCCGTTGCTGGGAGCATGGGTCGACGCGCAGAGGCGGCGCGGCAGCTACGCCACGCCGATCGCGCTCGCGTGTCTGCCGCTCGCGGCCGGATTTGCGCTGCTGTTCAATCCGCCGCCGTTTCTCGCCGGAGATGGCCGCGTCGCCTGGCTCGCGACGACCCTGACCGCCGCTTACCTGGGCTACAGCCTGGCGTCGATCGCTTACCAGGCCTGGGGCTCCGAGCTGGCGCGGGACGACCAGGGTCGCACCCGGATCACCGCGGCGCGCGAGGGCGCCGGCCTGCTCGGCGTGGTCCTCGCAGCCGCGCTGCCGCAGCTGTTCGGCGTGCAGGCCCTGGTACTGCTTTTCCTGGCAACACTGGCAATCGCAACCGTCCTGCTGCTGCGCGGCTCGCCGCGGCCCGCCGCCGCAAGCGCGGCATCCCAACCGCTGCTGGCGGCGATCAGCACGCCGCTCGCGTCACCGCGCTTCCGCGCCCTGCTCGCGGTCTTCGTCGCCAACGGCATCGCCGCGGCGATTCCCGCCACCCTGGTGCTGTTCTTCATCGCCGACCGCCTGCAGCTCGAGCAACATGCGGGTCTGTTTCTTGCGCTTTACTTCATTGCCGGCGCCGCAAGCATGCCCCTGTGGGTGCGCGCGGCGGCGCGCTTCGGCATGCATCGGACCTGGCTCGGCGGCATGGTCGCCGCGGTCGCGGCCTTCATCTGGGCCGCCGCGCTCGGCGACGGCGATTTCGTCGCGTTCGCGACGATCTGCGTTCTGTCCGGCGCGGCCCTCGGCGCCGATCTTGCGCTTCCCCCTGCGCTGCTGGCGCGCGTGATCGACACTGACGGCCACCGGGGCGCGCACGAAGGCGCCTACTTCGGCCTGTGGAACTTCACCAACAAGCTGAACCTCGCGCTGGCCGCCGGGCTTGCCCTGCCGCTGCTCGGCGCGCTCGGTTACACGCCCGGCGGGCGCGATCCGGACGCCCTGATCGCGCTTTCATTCATCTACGCGGTGCTGCCCTGCCTGTTGAAACTGCTGGCGGCTGCATTGCTGCTGGCCGCGTGGCGCCAACAACGCTTCTGAGGAGCACCGATGCTGCAACGTCTGTTCGTCCTGGTCCTTGTCGCACTGCTGGCCGGGTGCGCGGCGATCGATCCGCACACCTACGCGAAGGACAAGCCGGCGCTCGACCTGCGGCAGTATTTCAGCGGGCGCCTGATCGGCCACGGCATGGTGATGAGCCGTTCCGGCGAGGTGCAGCGCCGCTTCGTCGTGGCGATCGACGCGCGCTGGAACGGCGACGTCGGCACGCTGGACGAGGAGTTCTCATGGTCGGACGGCAAGACGGAGCGGCGCATCTGGACGCTGCGTCCGGCCGGCGCGCCGAATCGATGGACCGGAACCGCCGCCGACGTGATCGGCACGGCGCAGGGAACCGTCAGCGGCAATGCGCTGAACTGGTCGTACACGCTCGCGGTGCAGACCGACGCCGGCCGCAGGTTCGATCTCGCATTCGATGACTGGATGTATCTGATCGACGAAAACGTGATGCTGAACCGCGCGGTGATGTCGTATTTCGGCGTGCGCGTCGGCGAGATCATGATCTCGTTCCGCCGGCTGTCGTGAGCCTGAATCCCCGCATCGAATCGTTCGCCGGCCGGCGCGTCTGGGTGATCGGCGCGTCGTACGGGATCGGCGCGGCGATCGCGCGCGACCTCCTCGGCCGCGGCGCCCGCGTGATCCTGTCGGCGCGCCGGCGCGACCTGCTCGAGCGCGTCGCGGCGGCGGCGCCGCAGGCGCTGATCGCTGAGCTCGACGTCACCGATCGTGCCAGCGTGCAGCACGCCGCCGACGCGATCGAGGCGCATTGGGGCGGCTACGACCTGGCGCTGATCGTCGCCGGCACGCACGCCGAGATGCGGGCGCAGACGCTGGATCTGGATGCCGCGCGACGGCTGCTCGACGTGAACCTGCACGGGGTGCTCAACTGCCTGGACGCGGTCATCCCGGCGCTGCGCCGGCAACGCGCCGGCGGCGTCGGCATCGTGTCGTCGATGGCCGGCTATGTCGGGCTGCCCAAGGCGCTGGTCTACGGGCCGAGCAAGGCGGCGCTGATCAATCTCGCCGAATCGCTGTATGTTGACCTGCATCCGGAGGGCATCGGCGTGTACCTGATCAACCCCGGCTTCGTCGATACGCCGCTGACGCGGAAGAACGATTTCGCGATGCCGGCGCTGATGACCGCCGAGGCGGCGGCCCGGGCGACGCTCGACGGCATCGCGGCCGGGCGCTTCGAGATCCATTACCCGAAGCGCTTCACCTACTGGCTGAAGCTGCTGCGCCTGCTGCCGTATCCGCTGCAGTTCGCCGCCGTGCGCCGCATGACGGGACTGGGATGAACGACGCCGTCGTGCGCGTCAGGCAGTTCTTCGAGAACCTCGACGAAGCGGGCGTCGCGGAAATCGACGCCATCTATGCGCCCGACGCCTATTTCAAGGACCCCTTCAACGAAGTCCACGGGAGCGCGGAGATCCGCCGCATCCTCGCGCACATGTTCGTCCAGGTCGAGGCGCCGCGCTTCGTCGTCAAGGACGTCGTCTGCGACGGCCATCAGGCGCTGCTGACCTGGGAGTTCCATTTCCGCCTGCGCCGGTTCGATCGCAGGCCGCAGGTGATCCGCGGCGCCAGCCATCTGCGCTTCGCGGCCGACGGGCGCGTGAACTTCCACCGCGACTACTGGGACGCCGCCGAGGAGCTGTATGAGAAACTTCCCGTTGTCGGCGGCCTGATGCGCTGGCTGAAGCGGCGCGCCTCGCACTGAAGAACGCAACATCGCTGGGGACGAAGATGCTGTATCCGGAACTGTTCAAATCGCTCGAAGCGGTGCGCTGGAACATGGAGAAGGACGTTCCGTGGTCGCAGTTCGACGCGTCGAAGCTCACCGAAGAGCAGGCGCAGACGATCCGCATGAACGCGATCACCGAGTGGTCCGCGCTGCCTGCCACCGAGATGTTCCTGCGCGACAACCGTCACGACTCGGATTTCTCCGCGTTCATGTCGGTCTGGTTCTTCGAGGAGCAGAAACATTCGCTGGTGCTGATGGAGTACCTGCGCCGCTTCCGGCCGGATCTGGTGCCGACCGAGGACGAACTGCACCAGGTGCGCTTCGAGTTCGATCCTGCGCCGGCGCTGGAAACCCTGATGCTGCACTTCTGCGGCGAGGTGCGGCTGAACCACTGGTACCGCCGCGCCTCCGAGTGGCACACCGAGCCGGTGATCAAGGCCATCTACGAGACGCTCGCGCGCGACGAGGCGCGCCACGGCGGCGCCTACCTGCGCTACATGAAGCGCGCGCTCTCGCGCTTCGGCGACGACGCGAAAGCCGCCTTCTCCAAGATCGGCGTGCTGATGGCCAGCGCC
>JBLMYK010000245.1:0-4285 GCA_050258235.1 Gemmatimonadota bacterium
AATCGGCGCCGGACGGCTACACGCTGCTGATGGCCACCGTCGGCACCCACTCGATCAACCTGCCGCTGTTCGAGGCCAACAAGCAGAAGCTGCCGTATCACCCGCTGAACGACTTCGTGGCAGTCACGAACGTCGCGGCGGTGCCGAACGTGATGGTGATCAACCATGTGCTGCCGGTGCACAACGTCAAGGAGTTCATCACCTACGCGAAGGCGAACCCCGGCAAGCTCAACATGGCGTCGAGCGGCAACGGCACGTCGATCCATCTGACCGGCGAACTGTTCAAGAGCATGACCGGCGTCTACATGGTGCATCTGCCGTATCGCGGCTCGGCGCCGGCATTGCAGGACCTGATCGCCGGCACGACGCAGGTGATGTTCGACAACCTGCCATCCGCCCTGCCGCACATCCGCAGCGGACGATTGACAGCACTGGCGGTGACATCGCGCGAGCGCTCGGCCGCGCTTCCGAACGTGCCGACGATGGAGGAGGCCGCCGGCCTGAAGGGATTCGATGCGACCGCGTGGTTCGGGCTCGTCGCTCCGGCCGGCACGCCGCGCGAGATCGTCAACAAGATCCAGCAGGATGTCGCCAAAGTCCTCGCGACTCCCCAGATGCACGAGAAGTTCGCTGCGCAGGGCGCGGTCCCGGTCGGCAACACGCCGGATCAGTTCGCGGCCTACATCCGCAGCGAGATCGCGAAGTGGACGCGCGTGGTGCAGTTCTCCGGCGCCAAGGTCGATTGAAACCCGGGTTGCGCCGATGAACGAAGACCCGAAACCGCTCGCCGGCTACAGCGCACGCCACTTCGGCTGGAGTGTGCGCGAACGCGTCGCGACGATCACGCTGAACCGGCCGGACAAGAAGAATCCGCTGACCTTCGATTCGTACGCGGAACTGCGCGACCTGTTCCGCGCGCTGGTCTACGCGACCGACGTCAAGGCGATCGTGATCACGGGCGCCGGCGGCAACTTCTGCTCGGGCGGCGACGTGCACGAGATCATCGGCCCGCTGACGCAGATGCCGATGCCGGAACTGCTGCGCTTCACGCGCATGACCGGCGATCTCGTGAAGAGCATGCGCGCCTGCCCGCAACCAATCGTGGCTGCGGTCGACGGCGTCTGCGCCGGCGCGGGCGCGATGGTCGCGCTGGCGAGCGATCTGCGGATCGGCACGCCGCTGGCGCGCACCGCCTTCCTCTTCGTGCGCGTCGGGCTGGCCGGCGCCGACATGGGCGCGTGCACGCTGCTGCCGCGCATGATCGGCCAGGGACGCGCGTCCGAGCTGCTGTTCACCGGCCGCGCGATGACGGCGGACGAGGGCCTGGCGTGGGGCTTCTTCAGCCGTCTCGTCGCGCCCGAATCCGTGCTCGCCGAGGCAGAGGCGCTCGCCGCGCAACTGGCGCAAGGACCGACGTTCGCGCACGGAATGACGAAGACCATGCTCAATCAGGAATGGAGCATGACGATCGATCAGGCGATCGAGGCCGAGGCGCAGGCGCAGGCGATCTGCATGGCAACCCAGGACTTCCGGCGCGCGTTCGACGCGTTCGCGGCCAGGCAGGCGCCGAAGTTCGAAGGCAACTGATCCGGATGCACGAGGCATCGCACCTCGAGTGGCCGTTTTTCGACGATCGGCATCGGACGCTGGCGGCCGAGGTCGATGGCTGGGCGCGGGCCCATCTTGGCGGCGGTCACGACGAATCGGATGCGGATGCCGGCTGCCGCGCGCTCGTGGCTGCGCTCGGCGCGGGCGGATTGCTGCGCTGGTGCGTTCCGGCCGCCTACGGCGGCGCGATCGACGATCTCGATTCGCGCGCGCTGTGCCTGATCCGCGAGTCGCTCGCCTATCACGAAGGCCTGGCCGACTTCGCGTTCGCGATGCAGGGGCTCGGCTCGGGCGCCATCACCCTCGGCGGCAGCGACGCGCAGCGCCGCGCCATCCTGCCGCGCGTTGCGAATGGCAGCGCGATCATGGCGTTCGCGCTGTCGGAGCCGGATGCGGGGTCCGATGTCGGCGCGATGCAATGTCGGGCACTCCGTCAGGGCGGCGCGTGGGTCCTCGATGGTGAGAAGACCTGGATTTCCAACGGCGGCATCGCCGATTTCTACACCGTGTTCGCGCGCACCGACCGCGGTTCGTCCGGCGCCCGGGGCATCAGCGCTTTCGTCGTGCCTGCCGAGAGCCCCGGTCTGCGCATCGCCGAGCGCATCGACGTGATCGCGCCCCATCCGCTCGCGCGGCTGGCGTTCGACGGCTGCCGCGTGCCGGCGGAGAACCTGTTGGGAGACGAAGGCGCCGGCTTCAAGCTGGCGATGGCGACGCTGGACATCTTTCGCGCGTCGGTCGCGGCGGCGGCGCTGGGCTTCGCCCGCCGCGCGCTCGACGAGGCGCTTGCATATGCATGCGCGCGTCCGATGTTCGGTCTTCACCTCGCCGATCTGCCGGTCGCGCAGTCGAAGCTCGCGGACATGGCCACCGCCGTCGACGCCGCCGCGCTGCTCACCTACCGCGCCGGCTGGCTGCGCGACGTGCGGCGCCAGCGCACCACGCGCGCGGCAGCGATGGCCAAGATGACCGCCACGGAATCCGCGCAGCGCGTGATCGACGACGCGGTGCAGCTCTTCGGCGGGCTCGGCGTGAAGAAAGGATCGATCGTCGAGCGGCTGTATCGCGAGATCCGCGCGCTGCGCATCTACGAAGGCGCGACCGAGGTACAGAAGCTCGTGATTGCCCGCGACCTCCTCAAGTCGTACAAGAACCGATGAGCGCACACATCGACACCTTTGCCCGCGACCACCTGCCGCCGCGCAGCGAATGGCCGGAATTCCTCTTCGATCGGCCGGAGTACCGGCATCCGGAACGGCTGAACGCAGCGGTCGAACTGCTCGACCGCAATGTCCAGCGCGGCTGGGGCCGGCGCATCGCGCTGCGCACGGTCGTCAACGGCAAGGTCGTGACCTGCACCTACGAGCAACTGACTGCGCAGGTGAACCGGATCGCGCGCGTGCTGCTCGAGGACCTTAAGCTGGTGCCGGGCAACCGGGTGCTGCTGCGCGGCCCCAACAATCCGATGATGGCCGCCAGCTGGCTCGCGGCCGTCAAGGCGGGGCTGGTCGCGGTCGGCACGATGCCGCTGCTGCGCGCGCGCGAGCTGAAACCGATCATCGACAAGGCGCAGATCTCGGCGGCGCTGTGCGACGTGCGGCTGAAGGAAGAACTCGCGCACAACCTCGACCCATCCTCGGAGTTCTTCACGCCAACGCTCAAGCAGGTGCTGTTCTTCAACGACGGCCGCCCGGGATCGCTCGATGCGCGCGCCGCCGGCAAGCCGGTCGACTACGACGGCTGCGCCACACACCGCGACGACGTCGCCATGATCGCGTTCACCTCGGGCACCACCGGCGTGCCGAAGGGGACGATGCACTTCCATCGCGACATCCTGATCATGTCGGACGCGTTTCCGCAGCACGTGCTGAAGCCGGAGCCCGACGACATCTTCTGCGGCACGCCGCCGCTGGCATTCACCTTCGGCCTCGGCGGAATGCTGACGATGCCGCTGCGCGCCGGGGCCAGCGTGGTGCTCGCGGAAAAGCTTGCGCCAGATTCGCTGCTCGAGCTGATCGCGCAGACGCGGGCCACGGTCGTCTTCACCGCTCCGACGATGTACCGCCAGTGCGCACTGCTGCTGAAGGACGCCGCGCGGGGACTTGCGGTGCCGTCGCTGCGCAAGAGCGTGTCGGCCGGCGAGGCACTGCCCGACGCGACGCGCCAGCTATGGAAGGAAGCGACGGGCATCGAGATGATCGACGGCATCGGCGCCACCGAGATGATCCACATCTTCATCTCGGCGGCCGGCACCGATGTACGGCGCGGCGCGATCGGCAAGGTCGTTCCCGGCTACGTCGCGGAGGTGGTCGACGACGCGATGCGTCCGGTACCGCCGGGCACGCTCGGCAAACTCGCGGTCAAGGGGCCGACCGGCTGCCGATATCTGGCCGATCCGCGCCAGAGAAACTACGTGAAGCAGGGCTGGAACCTGCCGGGCGACACGTTCTCGATGGATGCGGACGGCTACTTCACCTATCACGCGCGCTCGGACGACATGATCATCTCGGCCGGCTACAACATCGCGGGGCCCGAGGTCGAAAGTGCATTGCTGCTGCACCCGGCGGTGGCCGAATGCGCGGTCGTCGGGGCCGACGATCCGGAGCGCGGCCAGATCGTCAAGGCATTCGTCGTCTTGAATCCCGGGTCGGCGGGCGACGACGCGCTGGTGCGCGCG
>JBLMYK010000246.1:0-3830 GCA_050258235.1 Gemmatimonadota bacterium
CGCGCGCTCGCCAAGCGGATGGATGCGGACCTGGCGATCATCGACAAGCGCCGTCCGCGCGCCAACGTTGCCGAGGTGATGCACATCATCGGCGACGTGGCCGGCCGCACCTGCGTGATCATGGACGACATGATCGACACCGCCAACACGCTGTGCCACGCGGCCGCCGCGCTGCGCGACCATGGCGCAGCCAAGGTGATGGCCTACTGCACGCACCCGGTGCTGTCGGGACGCGCGGTCGAGCGGATCATGAATTCGGTGCTCGACGAGGTCGTGGTGACGGACACGATCCCGCTGCGCGAAGACGCGCAGAAGTGCCCCAAGATCCGGCAGCTGTCGTGCGCCGCGCTGCTGGGTGAGACGATTTCGCGCATCTCGCGCGAGGATTCGGTGAGCAGCCTGTTCATCGAGTGATTCTGGTCGCCGCCGCGAGGCGGCTTTTGCGTCCCGCTGTGGCTGGTCGCGGCCCGCGGAAACCTGATTGGAGAGTGAAATGAAAGTCGTTGCAACCACGCGCAGCAAGCAGGGCACGAGTGCGAGCCGCTCCCTGCGCCGCGCGAACAAGGTGCCGGGCATCATCTACGGCGGCAAGGGTCTGCCGGTCAACATCGAGGTCGACCACAACCCCCTGTTTCACGCGCTGCGCAAGGAGAGGTTTCACGCGTCGATCCTCGACATGGAACTGGACGGAGCGAGCGAGAAGGTTCTGCTGCGCGACTTCCAGATGCACCCGTACAAGCCGCAGGTGCTGCACATCGACTTCCAGCGCGTGGCCGAGGACCAGAAGATTCACATGCGCGTGCCGCTGCACTTCGTCGGGCAGGAGAACTCGCCTGCGGTCAAGGAAGCGGGTGGACTGATCAGCCACGTGCAGTCCGAGGTCGATGTCGCATGCCTGCCGAAGGACCTGCCCGAGTTCATCGAGGTCGACCTGTCTGGGCTGCGCGCGCACCAGACGATCCGCGTGCGCGACCTTAAGTTGCCCGCGGGCGTGTCGCCCTTCCTGAAGGGCAAGGAGAACCCGGTCGTGGCGTCGGTATCGACCAAGGGTGAAGAGGAAGTCGTCGAGGCCGAAGCCGCCATCGTGCCGGCCGCCGACGTTCCGGCCACCGCCCAGAAGGCGCCGCCGGCTGCCGAGGCGGCAGCGACCGCCGAGAAGAAAGGCGGCGACAAGGAGAAGAAGAAGTAATCTTCGACGCTGCTGCGCAGTGCGGCCCGCGCGTGGCAACACCGCGGGCCGTTCTTCTTTCCAGCCATGTTGAACACTGAAAGCGCAATCCGCCTGATCGTCGGCCTCGGCAACGCGGGCGCCGAATACGAGCGCACGCGCCACAACGCCGGCTTCTGGTTCGTCGACGCGGTGGCAGCCAAGGCCGGCGCAGCGCTTGCGTCGGAGCGCAAGTTCCACGGCGAAGTCGCGCGACTCAGAGATGGCGCGCGCGAACTGTGGCTGCTGAAGCCCGGCACCTATATGAACCGCTCCGGCCAGGCTGTCGTCGCGCTGGCGCTGTACTACAAGATCCTGCCGACGCAGATCCTCGTGGTGCACGACGAGGTCGATCTCGCGCCCGGCATCGTGAAGCTGAAGCGTGGCGGCGGAACCGCCGGACACAACGGACTGAAGGACATCCAGGCGAAGCTCACGACGCCCGACTTCTGGCGCCTGCGCATCGGCGTGGGCCATCCGCGCTCGCTCGCCCTTTCGCAGGAAGTCGCCGACTTCGTGCTGCATCCGCCCAGCCGCGAGCACGAGGCCGCGATCGATGACGCGATCACGCGCGCGCTCGACATCGTCCCCGCGCTGATCGACGGACAGTTCGAGCGCGCGATGATGAAACTGCACTCGGCGCCGAAAACCCCGGCCGCATGAGCGAGCCCGCATTCGTCGTGCACGCCGGCGCGCGCGCGGCGGCGCACGTGCGTGCCGATGGCATCGCACCGCGCGACATCGCGTGCATCCCGGCCGCGGCCGGCGGGCCCAAGGGGCTGGCGCTGATTCCGCTCGACAAGCTGCTGTTCGGCGAATGGCTACGCGACGCGGCGCACGTCGAGCTGATCGGCGCGTCGATCGGCGCTTGGCGGATGGCGGCGGCGGCGATGGCAACTCCGGTCGCCGCGCTGCGGCGGCTCGCAGATGGCTATGTCGCGCAGACGTATCCGCGTCGGCCGACCACCAGGTACGTCAGCGAAGAATGCCGCAAGCTCGCGCGCGCGGTGCTCGGCGGCGAACGCACAATCAAGCCCCGCGCCGGCATCGGGCTGTCGATCCTCGCCACGCGCGCGCGCGGCGTGCTGCAGGCAAGCCGGTCGAAGGCCGCGTTCGCGCGTGCCGCATTCGCCAACACGCTGGCGCGCGCACGCCTGGCCGCGCACATGGAGCGCGTCGTCTTTCACACCGCGGCGGCGCAGTTTCCCACGCACGCTCCGGATGCCTTCGGGCTGACGCGCGTCGCGCTCGACGAGCACAACGCGGAGGACGCGCTGCTCGCATCGGGGTCGATCCCTCTGGTATGCGATCCGGTGCCGGACATCGCCGGCGCGCCGCACGGCGACTACTGGGACGGCGGCCTGATCGACTACCACCTGCGGCTTCCTTATCACGTGCTCGGCGGCCTCGTGCTCTATCCGCACTTCGTTCCGTACGTCACCCCGGGCTGGCTCGACAAATTCCTGCCCTGGCGCCGCCAGGAGCGTGCGCATCCATGGCTCGATAACGTGCTGCTGATCGCGCCGTCGCCCGCGCTGCTGGCCCGCATGCCCAACCGCAAGCTGCCGGACCGCAGCGATTTCTACCGCTATGGCATCGACCACGCGGCGCGCGTGCGCGACTGGAAGCGCGCGATTGCCGAGAGCGCGCGCTTCGCCGACGACGTGGTGGCCTGGCTCGCGCGGCCGGATCCCTCGCTGCTGCGCCCGCTCTAGCGACGATCGCGCGGCGCGCAGTCCAGATAGTCATCCAGCGCACCGGCGATCGGCTTGACCATCACGATGACCGTGTTGACGAGTTCGCCCATCGGCACGCCGTCACGCCGCTTCACTTCGATGTAACCCTGCCGGCGCCAGAAGGCGTGCGCGCGCAGGTTCTGCGTGACCACGCCGAGCCGCAGCCAGCGCGCACCACCGGCGCGCGCCCACTGCTCGTAGGCGTCGTAGGCGCGCTGCGCGAAGCCGCTGCCGTGCAGCCGGGTCGCGGCGATGAACAGTCCCAGGTGCCAGGCGCCCGGCGCGGGCAGATCGACCGCGACACTTGCCAGACCGTCGATCACATCGTCGGGGTCGAGCAGCAGCAGCGTGTAATGGTCGCGAAACGTGAAATCGGGCGGCGGCAGGCTGTCGACGTACTCGCTGCCCTCGGAGGGCAGCGGCGCGCGGCCGTCGCACAGCAGCGTGTAGTCCGGATTGACCTCGAAGAACGCTTGGACCGCGGCGATGTCGGCCGCGGCCGCCTCGACGGCGCGCCAGCGGCCAAAGGTGAACGGCGTGCGGATCATCGCGTTGCTCCGGACCAGGGCGGCGAGCATACGCACCGGGCGATAATTCGCCTTTTGCCTGCAGCGCGACTCGCGCGGCTTCGACTCAAGGATCTTCATGGCCCTCAGATGCGGCATCGTCGGCCTGCCGAATGTCGGCAAATCGACGCTCTTCAACGCACTCACCAAGGCGGGTATCGCCGCCGAGAACTACCCGTTCTGCACCATCGAGCCAAACATCGGCATCGTCGAGGTTCCCGATCCGCGCCTGGACGCACTGGCGAAGATCGCGAAGCCCGAGAAGGTGATACCGGCCACGGTCGAGTTCGTCGACATCGCGGGGCTGGTCGCCGGCGCAAG
>JBLMYK010000247.1:0-2710 GCA_050258235.1 Gemmatimonadota bacterium
CGCCCACGCCGTCGCGGATCAGCGCCGGGATCTGGTAGGTCAGCGACTTGCCGCCTCCGGTCGGCATCAGCACCAGCGCATCGTGCCCGGCGACCACGTGCTCGATCACTTCGCGCTGGAATCCGCGAAACGTGTCGTAGCCGAAGACCCCCTTCAGCACCTGCGATGGACTGCGCGCTGGCATGGCTGAAGCGTAGCAATCGCGGGTGAAGCGCGCGGCCGTACCGCGTAGCATCGCATCCGTTGCCCGTTGCCCGTTGCTCGTTGTCCGTTGCCCGGCACGGTGCCGCCCGAAGTAACGAGCAACGGCCAACGGAAAACGAACAACCTTCCGAGACCCGAGATGGGCGCCACGATCGAAGCCGTTCCCCCGACGCGCGAGTTCACCGCCGCGTGGGTCGCCTATGCACTGTTCGCGGTCGGCGCGTTCATCTGGTGGCCGGCGCTGATCGGCGTGATCGTCTGCCTGGCCAAACGGGGCGCGCCGGATTCCGCGTTCATCGATTCCCACTACCGGTGGCTCGCGCGCACCTTCGGCTGGTCGCTGCTCGGCTACGTGCTGTGCCTCGGCATCATCGTTTCGGCCGCATGGCCACTGGCACGCGACGTGATCGTCGCCTACCAGCAGTCGGGCGGCGACTGGGGCGCCGCGGGCACGACGATCCAGCTGGAGTGGGAGTCGATCTTCCTCACCGCCGGACTCGCGCTCGCGGGCGCGTTCGGGCTGATCGGCGTCTGGTTCTGGTACATCTATCGCGTGGTGCGCGGCGCCTTCCGGCTCGGCGCCGCGCGCCCGGTGCCATGACCCGGCCAAGTTGACGTTAACGTCAACTTGGCCTAACTTGCGGCGCTCTCACTCGAGGCGCGTCGATGCAGTTCAAGCCCCTGAACCCCAGTTTCGCCGCGCGCGTACGCGCCTCGTTCAACCGCCAGGCGGCGATGGGGCTGATCGGTGCGCAACTCGCGATGGTCGAGCCGGGGCGCGTGACGATCGAGCTGCCGGTACGCGACGACCTGGGCCAGCAGCACGGATTCGTGCATGGGGGCATCGTCGGGATGATTGCCGACAGCGCGGGCGGTTACGCCGCCTTCACGCTGATGCCGGCCGATGCCTCGGTTCTGACGGTGGAGTACAAGCTCAACATGCTGGCGCCGGCGCAGGGCGAGCGGCTGATCGCCGTGGGCTCCGTGCTGAAGCCCGGCCGGACGCTGTCGATCGTCCGCGCCGACGTCTACGCGCTGGCCGGCGGCAAGGAAACGCTGATCGCAGCGATGCAGCAGACCCTCATGGTGATGCACGGCATGAGCGACGAGCCGCGCGTCTGATATCGAGACGGGAGACCGCAATGAACCTGCCTGGACTGAACTTCGACCTCGGCGCCGACGTCGACGCGCTGCGAGACGCGGTGCATGAATTCGCTCAGCGCGAGATTGCACCGCGCGCCACCGAGATCGATCGCACCGACCAGTTCCCGATGGACCTGTGGAGAAAACTGGGCAGCCTCGGCACGCTCGGCGTCACGGTCGCCGAGGAATACGGCGGCGCCAACATGGGCTATCTGGCGCACATGGTGGCGATGGAGGAAATCAGTCGCGCGAGCGCGTCGGTCGGCCTGTCGTACGGTGCGCACTCGAACCTGTGCGTGAACCAGATCCACCGCAACGGGAGCCGCGAGCAGAAGAAGAAGTACCTGCCGAAGCTGATTTCCGGCGAGCACGTCGGCGCGCTGGCGATGAGCGAAGCGGGCTCGGGTTCCGATGTGGTGAGCATGAAGCTGCGGGCACAGGACAAGGGCGGCTATTACCTGCTGAACGGCACCAAGTTCTGGATCACCAACGGCCCGGACGCCGACACGCTGGTCGTGTACGCGAAGACGGAGCCGGAACTGGGTGCGTCCGGCATCACCGCCTTCCTGATCGAGAAGGGTATGAAGGGCTTCTCGATCGCGCAGAAGCTCGACAAGCTCGGCATGCGCGGCTCGCACACCGGCGAACTGGTGTTCGACAACGTCGAGGTGCCGGCCGAGAACGTGCTCGGCGAGATCAACAAGGGCGTCAAGGTGTTGATGAGCGGCCTGGACTACGAACGCGCGGTGCTCGCGGCCGGCCCGATCGGCATCATGCAGGCATGCATGGACGTGGTGACGCCGTACATCCACGATCGCAAGCAGTTCGGCACCTCGATCGGCGAGTTCCAGCTGATCCAGGGCAAGGTCGCCGACATGTACACCACGCTCGCCGCGTGCCGCGCCTACTGCTACACGGTCGGCAAGAACCTCGACGCGCTCGGCCGCGAGCACGTGCGCCAGGTGCGCAAGGACTGCGCCGGCGTGATCCTGTACACGGCGGAGAAGGCGACCTGGATGGCCGGCGAGGCGATCCAGATCCTCGGCGGCAACGGCTACATCAACGAGTACCCGACCGGCCGCCTGTGGCGCGATGCGAAGCTTTACGAAATTGGCGCGGGCACCTCGGAGATCCGGCGGATGCTGATCGGGCGGGAGTACTTCGCGGAGACTATGTAGCCGCGCCGTGCCGCTGCACTCGCATACGCCGGTGCTGCGCGCACCGGCCTCGTACACGCGCGCGGCGCGGCCGCTGGCGCTGAAGATGGACGCGCTGCAGCCGTCGGGATCGTTCAAGCTGCGCGGCATCGGCCTGGCGGCGGAACGCGCGGTGGCGCGCGGCGCGCAGGAACTGGTGTGCCCGT
>JBLMYK010000248.1:0-5686 GCA_050258235.1 Gemmatimonadota bacterium
TTCCAGCGCGAAGTGATCGAGCACGTGGTCGCCGGGCACGATGCGCTGGTGCTGATGCCGACCGGAGGCGGCAAGTCGCTGACCTACCAGATCCCGGCGCTGATCCGCGACGGCGTGGGCGTCGTGATCTCGCCATTGATCGCGCTGATGCAGGACCAGGTCGCCGCGCTCGACGAGCTGGGCGTGCATGCGGCGTTCCTGAACTCGACGCTGACCGCGCGCGAGGCGGGCGCGGTCGAGGCGAAGATGAGGCGCGGCGAGCTCGACCTCGTCTACATTTCGCCCGAGCGGCTGGTCACGGAGCGCTGCCTGAAACTGCTCGACGAGTGCCGGCTCGCCCTGTTCGCGATCGACGAGGCGCACTGCGTGTCGCAGTGGGGTCACGACTTCCGTCCCGAGTACGGCCGGCTCGCGATCCTGCGCGAACGATGGCCGCAGGTCCCCAGGGTCGCGCTGACGGCGACCGCCGACGTGCCGACGCGGCGCGAGATCGTCGACAGGCTGCTCATCGACGCGCGCGAATTCGTCGCCAGCTTCGACCGCCCCAACATCCGCTACCGGATCGTCGAGAAACGCGAGCCGCGGGAACAGCTGCTGCGCTTCATCCGCGACGAGCACGCGGGCGACGCCGGCATCGTCTACTGCCTGGCGCGCAACACGGTCGAGGAAGTCGCGGCGTTCCTCAACACGCACGGCATCGACGCGGCGCCGTATCACGCCGGCATGGAGGCAGCGGCGCGCGCCGGCCATCAGCGCCGCTTCAAGGAGCGTGACGGCCAGGTGATCGTCGCGACGATCGCATTCGGCATGGGCATCGACAAGCCCGACGTGCGCTTCGTCGCGCATCTGGACATGCCGAAGAGCATCGAGGGCTATTTCCAGGAGACCGGTCGCGCCGGCCGCGACGGGCTGCCGGCCGACGCATGGATGGCCTATGGATTGCAGGACGTCGTGCAGCAGCGGCGCCTGATCGAACTGTCCGAGGCGGACGAGCAGTACAAGCGGCTGTCGACCGCCAAGCTCGACGCGATGCTCGGGCTGGCGGAAACCGCCGACTGCCGGCGCGTGCGGCTGCTCGAATACTTCGGCGAGGCCAGCGGTGCCTGCGGCAACTGCGACAACTGCCTCGCCCCGCCGGCGCGGCGCGACGCGACCGAAGATGCGAGAAAGCTGCTGTCATGCATCTACCGCTGCCACGAGAAGAGCGGCTTCGGCTTCGCCGCCACCCACATCATCGACGTGCTGCGCGGCAAGACGAGCGAGAAGACGCAGAAGTTCGGGCACGAGAAGCTTTCCACTTTCGGCATCGGCGCCGAAGTCTCGGAGGCCGAATGGCGACTGCTGCTGCGGCAACTGGTTGCACGGCATCTGGTCGAGGTCGACTACGCACACTACAACGTGCTGCGCCTGACGGAAGCAAGCCGCGCGGTCTTGCGTGGCGAACAGCGTATCGAACTGCGGCAGCAGGCGGCGCAACCGGCGCGCAGGGCGAAGAAATCGAAAGCGAGCGCTGCGGCGGCGCCGGCCGGAGCCGGCGCTGCGCTGTTCGAGAGGCTGCGCGAGTGGCGTGCGCAGGTCGCCCGGGCGCACGGCGTGCCGGCCTACGTGGTGTTCCATGACGGCACGCTGCATGCGATCGCGCAAGTGCAGCCGCGCACGCCGGACGAACTGCGGGCGATCTCCGGCATCGGCGAAGCCAAGCTGCAGCGCTATGGCGCGCAGATCCTGACCCTGGTCACGGCCGGGCCCTGATTGGCGCGTTCGGCGCATCGCGCCGACCTACACTGCCGCATCGCACGCAATCGCAGGAGCGCACGCCATGCCTGCCACGCACGAAGTCTTCAACCAGAGCACGCCGCTCGCGGACGTGAACCTGTACCTGGGCAACCGCGCGCTGCAGGATGCGTTGCGGTTCAACCATCCGGGTTTCGACGAGCAGCGCTTCGTCGCACTCGGCGCGGAAATCGGCGCCGAAGCCATGCAGACGCACGCGCGCCTGGCCAACACCTTTGCGCCGACGCTGAAGAACTACGACCGCTTCGGACACCGCACCGACCAGGTCGAGTTTCATCCGAGTTATCACGCGCTGATGGCGTCCGCGCTGCGGCACCGGCTGCACGGCTCGCCGTGGGCCGAGGGGCCGGGCAGCCACGTCGAGCGCGCGGCGGCGTTCCTCCTCTTCACCGGGCTGGAGCCGTCGGTGTTGTGCCCGGTGTCGATGACCTATGCGGTGACGCCCGCGCTGCGGGCGAACGCGGCGCTGCATGCGGTGTGGGGGCCGAAGGTCGCCGCCACCCAGTACGACGAGCGTTTCGTGCCGATGGAAGAGAAGCGCGCGGTCACGCTCGGCATGGGCATGACCGAGAAGCAGGGCGGGTCCGACGTGCGCGCGAACACGTCGCGCGCGGAATTCGACGGCGAAGACGCGTGGGGCCGGCGCTACCTGATCACCGGGCACAAGTGGTTCCTGTCGGCGCCGATGTGCGACGCGTTCCTGGTGCTCGCGTACGCGGGCGACGCGCTGTCCTGCTTCCTGCTGCCGCGCTGGCTGCCGGATGGCCGCGTCAACGCGATGCGGATCGAGCGGCTGAAGGACAAGCTCGGCAACCGTGCCAATGCGAGTTCCGAGGTCGAGTTCGAGCGCGCGACCGCGTGGCTGGTCGGCGAGGAAGGGCGCGGCGTGCCGCAGATCCTGGCGATGGGTGCGCTCACCCGGCTCGACTGCGCGCTCGGCACTGCCGGCCTGATGCGGCAGGCGCTGGCGCTGGCGCTGCACCACACCGGTGAGCGCAGCGCATTCGGCAAGCGGCTGGTCGAGCAGCCGATGATGAAGAACGTGCTCGCCGACCTCGCGATCGAAAGCGAAGCGGCCACCGCGCTGGCGCTGCGGCTGGCGCGCGCGGTCGATCGCAGCGAACGCGCGGGCGAAGGCTCGGGCCACGAGGCGCTGATCCGGCGCGTGCTGACGCCGATCGCCAAGTTCTGGATCTGCAAGCGCGGCAGCCACTTTGCGCAGGAAGCGATGGAATGCCTCGGCGGCAACGGCTACGTCGAGGAAGACGGCGAGGGCGTGATGGCGCGCATCTACCGCGAGATGCCGGTGAACTCGATCTGGGAGGGCGCCGGCAACATCATCGCGCTCGATCTGTTGCGCGCCCTGCGGAGCGGGCCGGTGGCCGAGGCGCTGGCGCAGGAACTGGCGCCGGTGCGGGGTGCGCACCGCTCGCTCGACCGCGCGATCGCCCAGGTGCTGGCCGCACTCGACGGCGCCACCGAAGAAGCGCAGGCGCGCCGGCTTGCGCGCGACACCGCGCTGGTGCTGCAGGCGGCGCTGCTGCGGCAGCACGCGACCGACACGATGTTCGACGCGTTCTGCGCATCGCGGCTCGACTCCGCCGCCGACGTGTTCGGCGCGCTGCCGGCCGGTTGCGATCTGGACGCGCTGATCGCGCGCGCGATGCCGCACTGAAGCCGCCGGGGAAGGCTCGCGCCGCGGGCCATTGGCGCACCATTCCGGGTGCAGGCGGCGCTGACCGGCGATTGCCAGGCCGGATCACACCACTCGAAACGATCCGATGAGCCGCACGACATCGCGGCCCGACGTCACGCGTGGGCGACCATCGGCGTGGTCGCAAGACGCGGTCGGCGGGCCGGCCGGCGAACGCGCTCGACGGCATGCAGAAGAGTCTGGTTCAGGACGTCGCGCTGTGCATGGCTGCCGCCGAGTCGGTGCGCGTGCGCCGGCAGGCTTGCAAGCAGGGTGATCGCGAGCATTACGTTGCCGCGGCCGAATGCGATCAGCGCACGGCACACCGGCAGGCCGAGCCGCCGCGTGGTCTCGCCATAGCGCGTCTGCAGCGACTGGCTCGTCGTCAGCGCGAACTCGAGGCGCCGCGCGCTTTCCCAGTCGCGCGCACCGACAAAGGCCAGCATCGCGTGCACATCGTTGAAGCTGCAGAAGCCGTCATCGATATGCGGCGCCCAGGCAGCGGCCAGTTCGATCCAGCGCGCTCCGGTATCGCCGCCGAGCAGCCGGATCCGCCACAGCAGCGCCGCGGCATCGATCAGGTCGGCGATTTCGCCGGACTGCCCCGCGCGCACGCGATGGTCGTATAGCGTGAGCGCGCGACCGAGCTGCCCTTGCGCCAGGTGGAAGAGCGCCAGATGCCACCAGCAGTGCGTCGCGACGATGGTGTCCGCATCCCAGCCGGCGACGTGCGCATTCATCCAGCGCACTCCCGCGTCGACCCGGTCGGTCATCTCGAAGACGTGGGCCATTACGTGGTGCGCCCGGGCATCGAGGGGGTTCAGGTCGAGCGCTGCGCGGGCGGCCGACTCGGCGCGTTCATATTCGCCGCCTTCTTCGAGGCCGAAGGCGTGCATCGCGAGCACGGCGTGATAGCCAGGCAGGTCGCGGGACCACGCCGGCAGCACGGCTGCTATGCGGTCCGCCATGCGGGTGGTGTCCCCGGTCACATAGTCGAATGCGTGTGCCACCTGAAGGGCGAGTACATCGCGCGGGTGCCGGCGCAGCAGGCGCCCGAGCAGCGACTTGGCGCGTTCATAGTCGTCGGCGAGCACGGCGGAAAGCGCCGCGAGGTGAAGTCGCTCCCGTTCGTTCGCGGGTAGCTCGGCGGCGTGCTCCAGCACCGGGCGCGCCGACCGGACGCGGCGCGGATCACGGCTGCACACGAGCAGCCAGGCCTGCAGCACGTGCGCCATGACGAAGGCGGGTGCTTCGCGCAGCGCATCGGCGAGCAGGATATCGGCGCCGCTGCGCCACGACTGGAACGCGGCGAGGGCCCGCTCGTAATCATCCAGCGCCGCCGGTGTCGCGCCGGTGACGCTGCTCCCGCGCCAATCGGTGCCGCTCATCGCGCGGTGCGAATTCGCGGCGCCGCCGTGCGAGAGCAATCGTTCGCGATCGGACGCTCCCGAAGTCCGGATCGACATGGGCGGCGCCTCGCGCGTCAGGTCATTCAAACGAACCATAGCGGCCTGCTGGTTCGCCTGACGTCTTCGGCACGCGTCAGATCCGCATCGGGAAAGTGGCGATCGGCCGACCCGCGCAATCTGGCGTGCGCGCGCAGGCGACGGCGCCACGCGATGAGACGTCCGACAAGGCGGGCGGGTGCTGAGCGGATATGAAGGGGAAGCTTCATTGCGATACGGTGCGTAAACAAGGCTGCCGGTTTTCACATCACACGGCCGACAGCGATGAAGCGCATTGTTCGGAATTGCGGTGCGTGACGCTTGGCTCTGCGTCGCGGATCCTTGTCCGCGGCTCCGCATCCGCGTCGGCGACGGCACGCGACTTGATCGAGAGTCGGCACGACTTGCTCGATCGTCTTCCGAGCCCGAGCGGGTGACCGAGCGCGCTACGTGGTCCCCCGCGCAGTTGCAGGTGAGCAAGACGTGGGACTCCGTCACGCGCTCCGATTCCCCAGCACGCGGACCCCGCATCGGTCCGCGGGTCGATCGCGGACGCGCGAGCAACCGCCGGCGACTCTCGGCAGAGTCGAGCGCTGCCGCTTCCGGCACGATGGCTCGTCACTGCCTGTCAACCCCAAACCGAACCGGAGCCACCTGAATGGAGATCCGATCCACCGACACCGAAGTCGTCGTCCGCCGCCACTTGAATGCCTTTCTGGAACAGAAGGGCGTGGACGCCATCGTGAGCGACTAC
>JBLMYK010000249.1:0-7898 GCA_050258235.1 Gemmatimonadota bacterium
CGACCCCGCGCGTCGCGCTCGTCACCGGCGCGGCGCGCCGGCTCGGCCGCGCGATCGCGCTGGCTCTCGCGCGCGACGGCTGGGACATTGCGGTTCACTTCGGCACCTCGCGCGCGGACGCGGACCGGACCGTGCGCGAGATCGAGCAGCTCGGGCGCCGCGCGGTCGCGGTGGCGCGCGACCTGTCGATCGAGTCCGGCGTAAGGGCGCTGCTGCCGGACTGCAGCGCAGCACTCGGCCCGGTGCGCTGCGTGGTCAACAATGCTTCGCTGTTCGAGTACGACGATGCACGGCGGTTCGAACCCGAATTCCTGCAGCGCATGATGCGCACCAACACCGCGGCGCCGATCCTGCTCGCGCAGGCGTTGCATGCGCAGTTGCGCGACGGCGACGAGGGCGTGGTGATCAACCTGCTCGACCAGAAGCTGTGGAATCCGAATCCCGATTTCCTCAGCTACACGCTGAGCAAGGCCGCGCTGAAGGAAGCCACCCGGCTGCTGGCGCAGGCGCTCGCGCCCCGGGTGCGGGTGGTCGGGGTGGCGCCCGGGATCACGCTGGCCTCCGTCGGGCAGAGCGATGCCGGTTTCGAGGCGGCGCACAAGCGCACACCGCTGGGACGTTCCAGCACGCCGGAAGACATCGCGCAGGCGGTCGTGTATGCCGCAGGCGCACGCGCGGTGACCGGCACGACGCTGCTGGTCGACGGCGGACAGCATCTGGCGGCGTCGCCGCGCGACGTGATGTTCCTGGCGGAGCCCGAATGAACTGGTGGAGCGACCCGCGGCTGGCGCAATGCCGGCGCATCTTCCTGCGCGAGGTGCTGCTCGACGCCAACATCGGCATTCATGCCTTCGAGAAGGCCGGCGCCCAGCGGCTGGTGATCAGCGTCGACATGTTCGTGCCGCTGGGGCTGTCCACGCCGCAGCACGACAAGATCAGCGAGGTGGTCGACTACGACTTCGTGCGCTCCACGATCCGCCATCGCATCGAACAGGGTCACATCAACCTGCAGGAAACCCTGGTCGACGACCTGGTGCGCGCGCTGCTCGCGCATCCCGCGGTGACGGCGGTGCGCGTGTCGAGCGAGAAGCCCGACGTCTACGCCGATGTCGAGGCGGTCGGCGTCGAGGTGTTCCGGTTCAGGGAAGCCGGGTGATGAACGCGCCGGCAGAAATTCAGCGCGCCGAGAAGTTCGCGCGCGAGAACCACAAGCTGGAGAAGCGGCTCACCCGGCTGGCCGGCCAGGCGATCGCCGACTTCAACATGATCGAGGCCGGCGACAAGGTCATGGTCTGCCTGTCCGGCGGCAAGGACAGCTACGGGCTGCTCGACGTGCTGCTGAAACTGCGCGAGCGCGCGCCGGTGGCGTTCGAGATCGTCGCGGTCAACCTCGACCAGAAGCAGCCCGGCTTTCCCGAACACGTGCTGCCCGAGTATCTGACGCGGCTCGGCGTGCCGTTCCGCATCGAGGCGCAGGACACCTACTCGATCGTCACGCGCGTGATTCCGCAGGGCAGGACGATGTGCTCGCTGTGCTCGCGGCTGCGGCGCGGCATCCTGTACCGGGTTGCGAGCGAGCTGGGCGCGACCAAGGTTGCGCTCGGACACCACCGCGACGACATTCTCGGCACGTTCTTCCTCAACATGTTCTACGGCGGCAAGCTGAAGGCCATGCCGCCCAAGCTCGTCAGCGACGACGGCCGGCATGTCGTTATCCGGCCGCTCGCATACGTGAAGGAGGCCGATCTGGCGCGCTACGCGCAGGTGCGCGACTTCCCGATCATTCCGTGCAACCTGTGCGGCTCGCAGGCAAACCTGAAGCGGCAGGAAGTGAAGCGGATGCTCGCCGAGTGGGAGAAGCGCTTCCCCGGCCGCGTGGAGACTGTCTTCAATGCGCTGACCCGCGTGGTGCCGTCGCACCTGCTCGATGCCGGACTGTTCGGGTTCCGGGACCTGCAGGCCACCGGCGTCGCGGAGGCGGACGGCGAAATCGCGTTCGACGAGGAGCCGTGCGCGGAGCCGATCGACACCGCGCAGTTGATTCAGGGCCGAGGCTGATTGCCCGCTTGTGCGCTCAGTTCAATGCGACCGCATTGCGCTGATCGAGGGTGACTGCGTTGTCGCCCGGCTTCAGATCGACACGCACATTCCACATCATTCCCTGTGCGCCGCGCCTGGCGCTGCCGAAGAGGTAATAGGTTCCCGCTGAAATCGGCTGCGTGCGGGCAATGCCCTGCGGGTCGGTCTGCAGCACGCCCAGGGCGTCCGATTTCACCCCCTGCAGGCCCTGTGCGCAGCCGGGCGCACGCGCCTGGCACGCGGTGACCCAGCCCTGGTACACGGACACGCCCGGCGGCGGCCGGTAGCCGCGACTCGCCAGTGCCACATCGACGCTGTGCCTGAGCACGATGAACTTGCTGCCGGCCAACGGACTGAATGCACCGCCATCCGACGAGAATCCGGCGGTGAGCTTCAGCACCGCGCCGCCGGCATTCGCACGCGCCGCCGTAGCGGGTGCCGCCGCCTGGATCGGGGAAGGCGCGGCGGCCGTCCGGCCCGCGCCGACCCGTACCAGCTCGCAGTCCTGGCCGGCCCAGTTGATGCGGTTCGGACCCTCGAAGTCGAACACGATCAGCCGCAGCGTCGTCTTCGGGATCACGACCACGCGCTTCGCGTCGCCGCGGTACTCGACGCGGTCGAGCTCCATCTCCTTTGTCTGCGCATCCGAACCGACCATGCGGTCGGGGCGGAACTCGAACACACCGCCGCCGCCGAAGAACACTTCGCAGGCGCCGCCCTTCAGCAGCGCGCCGAGCTGCGCGAACGGATCCGACGAATTGCCGCGCGTCGACCTCGGCCGCATCCATTTGCCGAGCAGCGGATTGTGGTCGGCCGCCAGAGCGGGGCGCCGCAGCCAGATCTGGCGCGCCTTCTCGAGTTCCGCCGCCTGCGCGCCGCCCTGGTATGCGCCACCAACCGGCGGCGCGCCGCCGGGCATCGCCGGTGAAGCGCCCGATCCGATCGGGACGTTCGATCGGCGGGATTCCTCCTGCTGGCGGCGCGCGTTCTCCTCCCAGATCTGCTGCTGCCGCTGCTGTTCCAAGCGCTGCTGCTCCTGCTGGCGCCAGTATTCGCGCTGCTGGCGCTCGTATTCCATCTGCTGCAACTGCTGCGGTGTCTGTGCCCCCGCGCGATGGGCAACGAGCATCATGGATGCCATGAGCAGCGTCCAGCTAGCGCGGCGAAGATTCACGATCATCGGCATCTCCCTGACATTGCCAGTCTGACTTGACTTCGTGCGCGAGCAGGAACACCGTTTTCTTTGCTCGCGCTCGTCTGTTCGTCACCGATACGACGCCAAGATAGAGCGGGCGCCGGCCCGTTCGCGTTACGCGGAAGACGCGCGGCGGTGCTTCGCCTGCCATGCCGGTGAAGCAACTGCGCAACGGTTCGATCCGTGCGTCCGCGGGAAACTGCGACTTCAGGCGACGCAGCAGGCTCTTCAGGTCGACGGCGGTGGATACGGAAACCTCCGCGTCGAACTTCTTCGGACGCTCGCCGAAGACGAGCACCGTCGCCGGACCCAGACCAGCCAGCATCACCGTCGTTTCTCGTGCGATCGATGCCCCCGAGACGATCCTGTCACGCCAGCTTGCGCCCTCGATCGCGCGGAAAGTGTCCCAGCCGTCGTACGGATTCCGCCCGCAATCCGCAAGCGCGGAAGCCACGTCGCCAAGGGTGACCGCATGGCGCGGCGGCGTCCCCACCAGTGTCATCAGCAACAGGCTCGAGCTGCGCATAAGGTGCGTCAGTGCGCGACGCAACCGGCTGCATCCGTGCCGGCCACCGACACGGCGTCGTCAAACGATCTGCCGCAACAGTCACCGACATCGGAAGAACACATGATTGGCTCCCTGCGCCGGATTGAACGATTGACTAAGGCGCCAGGCCCTGCACTTTCACCGGCGATGAACGATCAATGCGGGTCCCGTCGGCCAGGTTCATCGAGGCATTGTTGCCCCAGCCCCAGACCGTGTCGTCCGTCCTGATCGCCAGCGCGCCGCGGAATTGCGCCGAAATCGATCGCAGGTTGCCGAAGACATTGCCGGCACTGTCGCGTATCGGCGACGGCACGCTCTGATAGGTCGACGAGTTGATCGCCACAGAACCAACCGCGAGAATGCTGCCGTCGCTCCGCACGAAGTAGCTTGAGTCCTGGCCGGCCTCGATTGCGACGATGCCGGTCAGGACCTTGCCGGTCCCGTCGCCGACAGGTGTGGCGAAGAGCTGCGTCCCCGTCGGGCGCCCGACTACTGGACCGGCGTAACTGCCCCAGGCCATCGCGGTACCGTCGCTCAACAGCGCCAGGCTGTGCGTCTGGCCGGCCGCAATCGCGGTGACGCCGTTGAGCGCAACACCCGGCGCCGTCATGACCTGTACCGCCGAGGTCCGATCAGATCCGGTGCCGTCGCCAAGTTGACCGTGGGTATTGCTGCCCGAAGCCCAGACGGTGCCGTCGGACTTCAGCCAGAGCGCATGAATGGTGCCCGCCTTCACTGACGTCACACCCGTCAGCGGCGCGCCGGATGCGTCCCGGACTTGAACCGGAAAGGCACGGTTGGTCTTGGTGCCATCGCCGAGTTCGCCGTAGCCATTGTTTCCCCAGGCCCAGGCGGAGCCGTCGGAGCGAATCGCGTGGCTGGTGCCGGTTCCCGCCGCGATGAGTGTCGCGCCTTCGAGCGGCACACCCAGCGAAAGCATCACCATGCCGAAGGCGTTGCTCGGCTGGCTTGTGCCGCTCCCCAGTTCGCCGTAGCCGCCGCTACCGGTCGCCCAAACCGTGCCGTCGCGCCTCAAGGCAAGCGAGTGGCTGTAACCGCCGGCGACCTGGATTACGTCGGTGAACGACACTGTCGTCGCGCACATGGCCTGCGCCGGGTACCCCTGGTTCGTCACGGCCGTCGCCGGACGTGCGAGGCTGACGGTCCCTCCGAGCGACTGCCCCCAGCCCCAGACGGTTCCGTCGGCGCGCAGCGCGAGTGAATGATTGTTGGCGGCGACCAGTTGCACCGTCGGTGACGTCGTGCCGCTGACCACCTGGATCTGAGCGTTAAGGCTGGTCACGCAACCGGCCGCGTTGCACGCCATCAATGAATACCACGCGCCGTCGTCGGATCCGGTTACCGGTGGCAACGTGAAGCTGCTCGCCGTCGCGCCGGCGATCGGCACGCCGTTGCGCCGCCACTGAAACGTCGGCGCAAAGCCGTTGGCCTGCACGCTCAGCACCGGCGTGTCGCCGACGTTCACCGACGTGTAGCTGACGGGATCGGCGCTGATCGACATGCCCAAGGGTCCCGTCGTGACGGCGACTGTCGCGTTCGCACTGGCGACGCTGCCGGCGGCATTCGAAACTGTGACCGAATACAGCGCGCCGTTGTCGGCAAATGACAGCGCCGGCGTTGCATAGCTCGACGAGGTCGCGCCCGGGATGTCGACGCCATTGCGCTTCCATTGATAGCCGAAAGGCGGATTGCCGCCGGCCAGCACGCTGAAGCTCGCGGGCTGGCCGGTCGTCACGTTGACATTGGCAGGCTGCACGCGGATTGCCAGCGGCGTGCTCATCGCCGGCAGCTTTTCCGTGGCGGTCTGCACCGCGAAAGTGAAGCTGCCGATGTTCTTCAGCGTGACGTCGGCATAGGTGGAGCACCCGACGACGACCGTCGGCAGAACCAGCACGCCCGTCGCGCCATCGTAGGTCGCGATGCCCTGCCCCATGCGCGGAACCTGCTGCGTCGCGCCCTGCAACGCGAAGTTCAGTCCGCCGACATTCTTCAGCGTGACGTCGACGTAGGTGTCGCCGCCGACGCTGACCGACGGGATGTAGACGATCCCGCTCGCGGCATCGTAGGTCGTCACTTGTGCGATCGCCACATGCGCCGAGCAAAGAAGCGCGGCACCAACACAAAGCTCGAAGCGACTCATCGTGATCCCCGCGATCAGGTCGCATCGGGGAGGCCGCCATGCGGGAGCAGCGGACGTACACCGTCGACCGTTGACGATGAATCTAGGCGCAGGCGCGTTACCGCACCGTTACCACCGCCTCAGCCGCGCAAGCGCCGGCTCGCGGTGGTCAGAATCGCGCGATTGACAGGGTTGCGGTCGAGAAAGCTGTCGCGGAACTCGTCGGGGACGTTCGGAGCCGCGGTGTCGCGGATCCAGTCGGCGCCGCGCCGCAGGGCGGCGCTCGCGGCCGCCTCCTCCTGGTTGGCTTCGAGCACCTCGAACGCGATCCACCATGCTTCGGGAAAGTACATGTCGGCGGGCCGCACTGTCTCGAGATGGGGCAGCAGTTCGTGCAGCTCGGCCGCGCTTGACTGCACGTCCCCACTGCGCAGGCGGTGGCGCGCACTCCATAAACGCGCCTTGATGGCGACGCCTTCGTACTCGAGCTGTTCCGCCGTGTGACGGACAGAATCGCACAGCGCCACCGCCCGCGACGCCGGCAGCATTCGTGCCTCGTCCAGCTGCGTCAGCATCCGGACGAAAAGGTCGCCCTGCTCGCCGAGAGCGACGACCGCGGTGCGGATCTGTTCCTCGCCGGAGCGCCCGCTGAATCGTTCGATGCGCGATTCGAGGACCGCGCGGCGCGCGCGCACCGAGTCGATCGTCGGCGTCGCATAGTCGAGCGCCTTCCTGGCACGGGCGCTCTGGCCGAGATCGAGCAGGATGCCGGCCTTGTGATTGCTGGCGACCGCAATCCATACCGTCTGCTGGTCACGGATGAAGACGTCGAGCGCGGCATCGAGGCTCGCCAGCGCTTCGCGATAGCGGCCGAGCATGCCGCTGTACATCCCGATGTACATGTCGATCGCCGCGCCCGGCGGGCCGCCGGTTTCCCCCAGTTGCTCGCGCAGCGCACGCGCACGCAACGCCTGCTCGAGGGACGCGTCGAGCAGGCCGAGGTTGCCATTCACCAGCGCCAGGTTCGAGGTCAGCGTGGCAAGTTCGCCGATGTCGCCGAGCGCGCGCGCATTGTCGATCGCGTGCGTCAGCGCATCGGCGGTCGCGCGCAGCCGGCGCGCCGAGTTCAGCGCGTACGCGTAGTCGGCCCAGAACTTGCCGCGCTGCTCGCGCGTGCCCTCGCGCTCCACCACCTCGCGAAACGGCTCGATCAGCTGCAACGCCTCCCCGGCGCGCTCCTGCTGCGACAGGCCGATCGCGAGCAGCCGCGCGGCCTCGAACTGCGGCCAGGGCGAGTCGAAGCCGCGCGCCATCTCGTGCGCCTCGCGCGCAGCCGCTATACCGGCAGCATGATCGGCCGCCATCAATCGCAGATGGGCGTGCGCGGTAAGCGCGGCGACGCGCTGCGCATCAGAGCGCGCTTCGCTGAGCAGCGCGGCGACGACTTCGGTCGCGCGCGCGACGCCATGAATCAGGATCAGCGATTCGATGCTTTCGCGCCGGGCATCGAACGCCGGATCGTGTTCCCCGGCGCGTTCGTAGCTGTCGCACGCGCGCTGCCAGAGCTCGACTTCGCTGGTGCGCTGCGACATGCGGCGTGCATCCAGAGCGGCCGCCGCGAACGCCTTGCCGGCGCGGCTCCATTCGCGCGCATCGGCCCAGTGCTCGGCAATGCGGGCGGCAGGCGCGCTCCGGGCGTCGAGGAACACGGCGATCGCCCGGTTCATCAGCTGAGCGATCTGTTGCGGCACCGAGCGCAACGTGGCCTCGAAGATCAAATCATGCGCAAAGGCGTTGTCGCGGATCACCTGTGCGGCCTCGAGCTCGCGCCAGGGCTCGGCAAGATCGAGCGCGTGCACGGCGAGGACGTCCGCCGCCAGGTCCGCGCTGAAGTCGGACCCGGCCAGCGCGGCGACGCGCGCCAGCTTCAGCGCCCC
>JBLMYK010000250.1:0-5721 GCA_050258235.1 Gemmatimonadota bacterium
AACCACCGCATCCACAGCACGACCACGACCAGCGTGCCGACGCCGCCCAGCAGTACGGATCCGACTGCGCCGAACAGCGCCGCGGTCACCCCGGACTCGAACTCTCCCAGCTGGTTGCTCGCACCGATGAAGATCGAATTCACAGCGGATACTCGGCCGCGCATCGCGTCCGGCGTGTCCAGCTGCACCAGCGAGTGACGGATCACCACGCTCACCATGTCGGCCGCGCCGGCCGCCAGCAGCGTGGCGAACGACAGCCAGAACGCGCTCGACAGGCCGAACCCGATCGTCGCCACGCCGTACAGCGCGACGGCGCCGAACATCACCTTGCCGACGCGGCGCTCGATCGGCCAGCGGGTGAGAACGATCGACATCGCCAGCGCGCCCACTGCGGGCGCGGCGCGCAACAGCCCCATGCCCCACGGGCCGGTGTGCAGGATGTCCCTGGCAAAGATCGGCAGCAACGCGGTCGCGCCGCCGAGCAGCACCGCAAACAGGTCGAGCGAGATCGCACCGAGCACCGTCTTGCGGCGCCAGATGAAATGAAAGCCGGCGAAAAGTGTCGCGAGCGTGGTCGTTTCGCGTGCGCGCGGGCGCTTCTGCACACGCAGCGCGAGCAGCAGCGCGCTGCCGACGACGAACAGCAGCGCGCACAGCGCATACGCCGCGGTCGCGTCGATCGCATAGACGAACCCGCCGAGTGCGGGACCCGCGATGATCGCGGTCTGCATGCCCGCCGAACTGAAGGCGAACGCGCGCGGCAGGATGTCGGCCGGAACGAGCTGTGGCGTCAGCGCCTGCTGCGCCGGCATCTGGAACGCCCGCGCTGCGCCGATCAGCAGCGACAGACTCAGTATCCACTCGCGGCTCACCCATCCGCCCGTCGTGGCCGCGACGAGCACGAGCGCCACTGCAGTCTGCAATGCCAGGCAGGCGGCGATGATCACGTGGCGCGGATGTCGATCGATCACATGGCCGGCGACCAGCGCGAGCGCGAGCGCCGGCACGAACTGCGCCAGCCCGACGAGACCGAGGTCCCATGCGCTGCGCGTCAGCTCGTACATCTGCCAGCCCAGCGCGACCATCAGCATCTGCTGCGCCATCGTGCCGGCGACCCGCGCCAGCCAGAACCGCAAGAAGGACCGGTGGGCGGCCAGCGCGCCGGGAATCATCGGTCGCGGCCTATCGGCACCGGACTGCGTCGAACGCGCGGATCGTCATCGGCCCGGCGCGGCGCCGCGGGCACCGTCCGCAGCGGCCGATGCCACGGGCGCAGCGGGGCCGAGGCGCCCGAGCTGCAGGCGCGCCAACGCGCCGTACAGCGGCACGCACAGGATGCGCGAGATGCCGCTGGCGATCAGCGCGGCCGCCATCAGCGTGAGGACCATCGAGTGGCCGTCGACCATTTCCATCACGATGATGAACGCCGTCAGCGGAGCCTGCGTGGTCGCGGCGAGAAACCCCGTCATCCCGAGCGCGATCAACGCGGCGGCATGCGGATAGTTCGTCAGCGCCGCAATGTCGTTGCCGAGCGCACCGCCGATCGACAGCGCCGGCGCGAAGATGCCGGCCGGCACCCCGGTCCACGTCGTGAGCCAGGTGGCGACGAACTTCAGCAGAAAGTAGATCATCGGCGTCGATTGCTGGCCCTCGAGCATCGCGCGCGTTGCGTCGTAGCCGCTGCCGAATGCCGCGCCGCCGGTCGCGATACCGATCACCGCGATACCCAGCCCGCAGGCCGCGGCGAACACCACCGGGCGCGCCCGCCTCCAGCGCGTGAAACGGTCGGGCAGGCGCCCCTCGAGCGAAACCTTCAGCAACCGGGCAAACAGGCCTCCCGCGACTCCGCTGGCGACGGCGGTCAGCAGCCCCGGCAGCAGCAGCGCGGCCTCGAATTCGGGGACGCGGATCACGCCGAAATACGTCGCGTTGCCGTTGAGCGACACCGCAACGATCCCGGCCAGCACGATCCCCGCGATCAGCAGGCCGCTGCTGCGCTGTTCAGGCGAGCGCGACAGCTCCTCGATCGCGAACATCACTCCGGCCAGCGGCGTGTTGAACGCGGCAGCGATCCCCGCTGCACCTCCGGCGACCAGCAATCCGTGATCGTGCACGGTGCTGCGCGCCGGCAGCCAGCGCCGTGCGGCGAGCATCACGCCGGCCGCCACCTGCACCGAGGGTCCCTCGCGTCCGAGCGAAAGCCCGGCCAGCAGGCCGCCCGTCGTCAGACCGACTTTCGCCAGCGACAGCCGCAGCGAGACGAACAGACCACGGTTCGACGCATCGACCGCAGGATCGAGAGTTGCCATCACCTGCGGGATTCCGGAGCCGGCGGCGCCCGGCGCGTAGCGGCCGGTGGCCCAGACGATCAGCGCGGTCAGCAGCGGGGTCCAGATCAGGGGTGCCCACCACCACAGCGCATGCAATTCGGAGAAGAGCCGGATCGCGACTTCGGTCAGCCGCGTGAACCCGACCACGCTCAGCCCGGCGCACGCGGCCGCACCGATCACGACCACGCGGGTCAGCCACAGATTCCAGTCCGCGAACTCGCGCTGCAGTGCCGCCGGGATGTGAGGATCGCGCTTCAATGGCCGGTCACTTGCCCTGCTCGACGATGCCGATGCGCCGACGCAGCCGTTCCGCCTCGGCGACTTCGCCCGCCTTTTCCGCGCGCAGCGCCTGCACGTACAGCCACGCGAGCAGCGGCCGGCGCCATCCCTGCGCGGATGCGGTGTCGGCGGCGAGCGACATCACCGTCGGGCTCGCGCGCCCGCTCTCGAACAGCACGCCCGCGGCCACGAGCCGCGCCAGCGGATCGCTGATCGCCTGCACCGCTGCGGCGGCCGCTTCGGCGCCGGCCGCCGCCGCATCGCGTTGTGCCGGCGGCAGCAGCGCGATGTCCTGCGGCTGGATGCGTCCGGCGAGGAAATCCGCGTATGCGCGCTCCGCCGCCGGCGCATCGGGGCGCAGGCGCTCGAAGCCCTCGCATGGCCCGAACACGAGGCTTGCCACGCGCGCCGCACAGCGCATCAGCTCGGCGCGCGCCAGCAGATCGGCGCGCCCGGTGCGCGCGACTGCGCCACGCGCGCGGTCGAACTCCGCGTCGGCGACGCGGGTGTCGCCCTCGAGATACGCGGCCAGCGCGCGGTCCATCGAGTCCTTCGCGTTCGCCTGCCAGTCGGGCGGGGGCGGGCCGCTCGCACACGCGGCAAGCAGCGCCGCCAGTGCGGAGACGATCGGCATGCGCCACCGTTGCAGTCGTTCGCTCACGTCGCCCCCTTCGCGCCTTCGGCGCTGTCCCCCCGGGGGAGAGCGAGCCATCTTGGGGCGGCCCGGCGATGGCTCATGGCAGCTTCAGCTCCGTGTCGCGCGCGAACGGCCATTTGCGATTGACCTCGTCGACCAGGCGCTCGATCTTGCGCAGGTTCACTTCGACTTCGGTGCGCAGCGCGCCGAGATCGGTCGTGGCCGCGCGCGTGTTGGCAGCGATGCCCTGCGCCTCTTCGAGCAGCGCGTCGACCCGTTTCAGCGTCGCGCGCGCATCGGTGAGCGTGGCCTTCATCTCGACGATGCTGGCGCGCGTCTCGCTCATCACGCCGTCGGCGCCGAAGACCTGCGTGTCCGCCTTGGCGGTCAGCGCGTCGAGCCTCACGAGCAGCGCGTTGGCGCGATCGAGCATCGCGACCAGCTTGCCGGCGTCGGCCTCGTTGCCGAACAGCACCCCGAGCGCGCCGCGCGGTCCCTTGATCTTCTGCGTGAGGTCCTGCACGTCGGCCAGCGTCGCGTTCAGTGGCGAGTCGGGCGCGGTCATCGCGGTCAGGTTCTGCACCAGGTCCTTTGCGGCGGCCACCAGGCGCGGGATCTCGGCGCTCGCGTCGCCAATCAGCACCTTGCGCACGGCGCCATCTGGCAGCGGCGGATCGTCCGGGATACCGGTGAACGCCTTGATGCTGATCGTCCCCACCAGTCCGCGCGTCAGCGTGAACACGCTCGATTCGCGCAGCCAGTGTGCGTCCTTGCGCGGGACGTCGATGATGATGCGTGCCGCGCCATCGGCCCCGAGTTCGATGCGGCGCACCCGCCCGATCGGAAAGCCCGAGAACGTGAGATCCATGCCCGGCCGCACGCCTTCGGAATCGTCCGCGACCAGCACCAGTCGCTGCGTGGCCTCGAACACGCCGCGCGCGTACATCACGTACACGATCGACCCGAACAGCAGCAGCACCAGCAGCGCCAGCAGCAGTCCGGCCTTGAACTCGACGTGCGAGACCGGCGGTGGCGTCGTGCTGGGGGGTTCACTCATCGCTGTCGATCCGGGCGGCTCAATAGTAGTTGCCGACGAGTGACGCGGCCTCGATCAGCAGGATCACCAGGAACAGGCGCACCAGGCCCTGCAGCTCGGCGCTCGCGCGCGCGCGGCGCGGCATTTCGTACAGCACCGACGCGATCGGAATCAGCGCCACCGCGAGCGCGAGAAAGAAGGTCTTGAGCGCGAAGATCATCGTCACCGGCGCACTGAACACGCGCCCGACCTGCCGCGTGTAGGTGGCGAGCCCCTCGGTGGTGAATCCGTACACATGCAGGTAGGCCAAGATCAGCGCGAGCACCCCGCTCACCGCCGCCAGCATCAGCACGCAGAACACGCCGGACACGACACGCGGGAGAACCTCGTGCTGCAGCGGATCGATACCGCGGCTGCGCAGCGCCTCGAACTCGCCGCGCGCGCGAAGCTCCGCGATTTCGGTGCCGTTGGGCAGCGTGACACGCACGGCGGCAAACACCGCCGCCGTCAGCGGGATCAGCTCCAGCACCAGCACGCGTACCACCATCTGGAACGCGTACTGCGTGAGCCCGTAGCTCTCCGCCGTGACGATCACGATCCGAATCAGCACGAGGCTGATCAATGCCGACAGCACCGTGAACCACAGCAGGCTGGGCGCGGTGTCGAGGTAGATATTGCGCGCCAGCGCCGCGCGGTTCTCGCGGCCATAGGTCGACGGCGACAGCGTCAGCACCAGCATCAGCGCGCCGAGGTGAATCAGGCGCCACCAGCCGGCGAGCCAGCGCAGCAGCGAGTGACTCAGTTCGCTCAACCCGCTCCGTCGGGACAGTGTCGGACCCATGGCGCGATGATAGAGGTGCGCCCGGACCCGATATCACCGGATCAGGCGACCCGTGTCCGCCGCGCCCGTTCGCGTCGGCCGGCAACGAGCTCCGCGACCGCGACGCAATCGTCGATGTGACGGTCCCCGATGTACTTGAGCGCCCCGAACGAGATCGCGGCGGCGACCGCCTGCCCTGCCAGCGGCACATACTTCGCCGCCGCCGCTGTCGCCACGCGCCGGGCCACGCGCTTCAGGATCAGCGACAGCATCTCGCGCGTGAGCGCACGGCCGATCACGGTGGAGCCGACCGCGGCAATCGCCTTGTAGGCGGACAGGCGCCGCTTCGGTGCCATCTGCTCGATCTGTTCCGGCGTCAGTCCGAATTCGGCATTGATCTGCTGCAGCATCTTCATCAGCATGCCGAGGTCGACCGCCAGATCGATGCCCGGAATCGGCACCACGGCCGCCATACCCGAGACCAGCGCGCGCTTCATCACGATCTTGCGACAGCGGCGCGCCGCGGCGTCGATCGCGCGCGCGGTGGTCGGAATCTGCTCGAGCGAGCGCGAGGTTGTGCGTGCCATGTGAATACCCGGGATCAGGACGCCGGCCTACT
>JBLMYK010000251.1:0-8167 GCA_050258235.1 Gemmatimonadota bacterium
GCCCGGCGACAGCGAGTTCACGGGCGATGGAGGGACCTGCGGACCATTCGTCAGCCGATCGCCCCCAGAAACGAAAAGGGGCCGCGCCTCGCGACGCGACCCCTCGAAACATCTGGCTCCCCGACCTGGACTCGAACCAGGGACCTGCGGATTAACAGTCCGTCGCTCTACCGACTGAGCTATCGGGGAAGAAGCCGCGGATTATAGCGACGGGAAGTGTCCCTACCAAAATTCAGCTAGCTGCGCAGCACGGCCGCGATCGAGTCAAGAACGTAATCGATGTTCTTCGAGTTCAACGCCGCGACACAGATCCGCCCGGATGACACTGCATAGATACCGAACTCGCTCTTGAGGCGCTCGACCTGCGCCGCGGTCAGCCCGGAGTATGAAAACATGCCGCGCTGGCGCAGAACAAAGGAGAAATCCTGCGCGACGCCGCGCCCTTTCAGGCCTTCGACGAACCGCGCACGCATCTGCTTGATGCGGTCGCGCATGTCCGCGAGTTCCTTTTCCCACAAGGCGCGCAGGCGGGCATCCGTCAGGACGGCGGCAATGATGCTGCCTCCATGTGTCGGAGGGGTCGAGTAGTTACTACGGATCACGCGCTTCAACTGACTCATGACGCGGGCCGCTTCGTCCTTGCTGGTGGCGACGATCGTCAGAGCGCCGACACGTTCGCCATAGAGCGAGAAGGACTTGGAAAACGAACTCGACACGAAGAACGGAATCCCCGCTTCTGCGAACAGCCTCACTGCGAGGCCGTCGGGTTCGATCCCTTCACCAAAGCCCTGGTACGCGATGTCCAGGAACGGCATGAAACCGCGCTCGCGCGCGATGCGGACGACGACCTCCCATTGCTCTCTGGTCAGGTCCACACCGGTCGGGTTGTGACAGCAGGCGTGCAGGACGACGATCGTGCCGGGGCCTGCGGCACTCAGTGCCTTCTGCATCCCGGCAAAGTCCACGCCGTGCGTCGTGGCTTCGTAGTACGCGTACGTGGAAACCTTGAAACCGGCGCCCTCGAAAAGCGCGCGGTGGTTTTCCCAGCTTGGATCGCTGATCAGCACGCTCGCATTCGGTTCGATGCGCTTCAACAGGTCCGCGCCGATCTTCAGTCCGCCGGTGCCTCCAAGGGCCTGTGCCGTGATGAGGCGGCCCTCCTTGATCAGCGGCGAACCATCGCCGAACAGAAGTCGTTGCACCGCTGCGTCATAGGCCGCGATGCCTTCAATCGGCAGATACCCGCGAGGCGATGCGGTTTCGATGCGTGCCCGCTCTGCTTCGCGGATGGCTTGCAGGACCGGGATCTTTCCCTGATCGTCGTAATAGACCCCGACGCCGAGATTGACCTTGTTCGGTCGGGTGTCCGCAGCAAAAGCCTCGGTCAGACCAAGGATCGGATCACGCGGCGCCAGTTCAACGCCGTCGAAAATGCTCGCAGTCATCGTTCCTGCCGCTCAGACATGAGGGCTGGCGGCTCAGACGCGCGAGTTTACACGCCGCAGCATGATCGCCCTTCGAGCGAGCGTGACTCCTTCCGGTCGGGGCAATCATCGACAGAAAAGTCAAGCCCTGATCACTCTAGTTAGTACGTTTGTAAGTCATTGTTTCTATTGAGTATGGTCGATGCGTGGCGGCTCTTGCCAGGGCTAGGTTTTTCCGCGGCTAGCTTTTAGACTTCCGCATTCGGCGTGCGATATTGCATCGCAAAAAAACTTGTGCTCGCGAAGGTGAACTCCCCGTTCCAGCTGCATCAGCCGTTTCTGCCATCGGGCGACCAACCCGAGGCGATCGATCGGCTCGTGCAAGGATTGAGCGACGGTCTGGCTTTTCAGACCTTGCTCGGGGTGACCGGGTCCGGCAAGACGTTCACGATGGCAAACGTGATTGCCCAGATCGGGGTGCCGACGCTGGTCCTCGCACCAAACAAGACTCTCGCGGCGCAGTTGTATTCGGAGTTTCGCGAATTTTTCCCGAGCAACGCGGTCGAGTACTTCGTTTCCTATTACGACTACTACCAGCCAGAGGCGTACGTCCCGTCGCGCGACCTGTACATCGAGAAGGACAGCAGCATCAACGAGCACATCGAGCAGATGCGGCTGTCCGCCACGAAGTCGCTCCTCGAGCGCCGCGACACGGTCATCGTGGCAACGGTATCGGCGATTTACGGCATCGGCAATCCGAACGACTACCACGCAATGGTCCTTGCATTGCGCGTGAAGGACCGCCTGAGCCAGCGCGACGTGATCGCGCGCTTGACCTCGATGCAGTACCGCCGCAACGAGACGGAATTCACGCGCGGCACGTATCGCGTCCGCGGCGACACCATCGACGTGTTCCCGGCCGAGCACGCGGAGCTTGCGGTGCGGATCGAATTGCTCGATGACGAAATCGACAGCCTCCAGCTGTTCGATCCGCTCACGGGACGAATCCGGCAGAAGATTCCGCGCTTCATCGTGTATCCCTCGTCTCACTACGTGACTCCGCGGCAGACGGTGCTGCGTGCGATCGAGGACATCAAGGTTGAATTGAAGCAGCGCGTCGATGAACTGGTGGTGGGGGGCAGGCTGGTCGAGGCACAGCGCCTGGAACAGCGCACCCGATTCGACCTCGAGATGCTCGCCGAACTCGGTTTCTGCAAGGGCATCGAGAACTACACGCGGCACCTGGCCGGATCGATGCCGGGCGAACCGCCGCCGACGCTGATCGATTACCTTCCTGCCGATGCGATGATGATCATCGACGAGTCGCATGTCACCATTCCGCAGCTTGGCGGCATGTACCGCGGCGACCGGGCGCGCAAGGAAACGCTGGTCGAATACGGTTTTCGCCTGCCGTCGGCGCTCGACAACCGCCCGCTGCGATTCGACGAGTTCGAGCGCAAGATGCGACGCTGCATCTTCGTCTCGGCCACGCCGACCGACTTCGAGCTCGAGCGTTCGTCACAGGTGGTGGAACAGGTGGTGCGTCCGACCGGCCTGGTCGATCCGCGCGTCGAAGTGCGCCCGGCCCGGACCCAGGTGGACGATGTCTTGTCCGAGATCCGGCTGCGCGTCGAAGCGGGCGACAGGGTGCTGATCACCACGCTGACCAAGCGCATGGCCGAGGATCTGACGTCGTTTTTATCCGAGCATGGCGTCAAGGTGCGCTATCTGCACTCGGATATCGACACGGTCGAACGAGTCGAAATCATCCGCGACCTCCGCGCCGGGGTTTTCGACGTGCTGGTCGGCATCAATCTGCTGCGCGAGGGGTTGGACCTGCCGGAAGTATCGCTGGTGGCGATCCTCGATGCCGACAAGGAAGGGTTCCTGCGTTCGGAGCGCTCATTGATCCAGACCATCGGTCGCGCGGCGCGCCACCAGGACGGCACCGCGATCATGTACGCGGACGAGATGACCGATTCGATGCGCCGGGCGATCGACGAGACCGACCGGCGGCGCCGCAAGCAGGACGACTTCAACCGCGAGCATGGCATCGTCCCGCGCAGCGTGCAGAAGGAAGTGCGCGAACTGATCGATGGCGTGATCGAAGCCGCGCCGGCGCGCAGCGCGTCGAAGGCGGCCAGCGAGGTGGCGGATTACGAGGTTCTCAGCGAAAAGCAGGTCGCGCGCGAGATCAAGCGGCTCGAGAAGGCGATGTTCGAACACGCCAAGAACCTCGAGTTCGAGAAGGCGGCGAAGGTGCGCGATCAATTGGCGCTGTTGCGGCAGCGGGTATTCGGAGGCCAGGGCGGAAATGTTGCGGCGCTGATGCCAGCCGAGAAGGCGGCATAGCGCCAGCAGGCGGTAGCACTTGATTACAGGAACCGTTTGAGGAAAGGCTTGCAGGGTTGAACTTCAGGGGACTACGTCGGTCTTTGGTGCGGATTGTCTGCCGCACGGGATTTCTTTGGGTGAAAGAGCCGCAAGGCCATGCGCCGCGCGGCATAACGCGGGCAGCTGGAACGCCGGCCCGAACCAGAAAGGCGTGATGGAAAAATGACCAAGGTTCTGTTCGTTTGCATGGGCAATATCTGCCGCTCGCCCACGGCTGAAGGTGTGTTCCGCAAGATGGTGCGCGATGCCGGTCTGCAGGATGTCGTGCAGATCGACTCCGCCGGGACGCACGCGTACCACGTGGGCGAGCCCCCGGATCTGCGCGCGCAGCAGGCAGCGCGGCGGCGGAACTATGAACTCGACGATTTGCGCGCGCGTCAGGTGACGCAGGACGATTTTCGCGACTACGACCTGATCCTTGCGATGGACTGGGAGAACCTTGCCCTCCTGCAGCAGCAGTGTCCGCGCCAGTACAAGCACAAGCTTCACCTGTTGATGCGCTTCGCGGGCGAGCACGACGCGGCAACAGTGCCGGATCCCTATTACGGCGGGCCGGAGGGTTTTAATACGGTTCTTGATTACGTCGAGGACGCCTGCCAGGGACTGATCGAAGTCGTCCGCAAGCGCGCGACGATGTACGCGGCTGCCTGACAGGCACTGCAACCCCGGCCGAACCCGGCGGGTTCGGCCGACCTTGCTCCCGCGAGCGACCTTCCTGCCGCTAGGAGTCTTTGAGTCCGCCCGTCCCCCGGCCAGACTCATACTTGATTAAATTGCTCGGGTTCCCTACAATTCCCAGCAAGTTGGTCGGATATGACGAATCCCATTCGCTGACCGAGCAACGACCCGCCGGCCGGATTCCATGCATGCCGGCAGAAAGAGACGCTTATGCGATTGACGACGAAAGGCCGCTTCGCGGTCACAGCGATGATCGATCTTGGCCTGCGCCAGCATCATGGCCCGGTGACCTTGGCGGCGATCAGCCAACGACAGCGGATCTCGCTGTCCTATCTGGAGCAGTTATTCGGCAAGCTGCGCAGGCACGCGCTGGTGGAGAGCACGCGCGGACCGGGGGGCGGCTATACGCTCGGGCGCGGTGCAGCAGACATTTCCGTCGCCGACATCATCTATGCGGTCGACGAGCCTCTTGATGCAACCCAATGCGGAGGCAAGGAAAACTGCGATAACGACCAGCGCTGCATGACGCACGACCTGTGGGCAAACCTGAACCGGGTCATGGTCGACTTCCTGGATTCGGTTTCGCTGCAGGAACTCGTCGAACAGCAGAAACAGCGGATGGCGCAGCAGGGCATCAACCTGGCGCAGTTGCACGATAATCGGCGCGCCGCGCGCCGCCCCGCGGTCAGCGAGAAGCAGCCTGCAATGAGCTAGGAGCAGTGTCGATGCAGCTTCCGATCTATCTCGACTATTCGGCCACGACGCCGGTCGACCCACGCGTGGTCGACAAGATGGTGCCGTATCTGCGTGAGCATTTCGGCAATCCTGCGTCGCGCAGCCATTCCTTCGGCTGGGAGGCGGAAAAGGCGGTCGAGAATGCACGCGAGCAGGTGGCAGCGCTCGTCAACGCCGACGCGCGGGAGATCATCTGGACCTCCGGCGCGACGGAGGCGATCAACCTCGCGCTGAAGGGCGCGGCACACTTCTACAAGGACAAGGGCAAGCACCTCGTCACGGTCAAGACCGAGCACAAGGCCACCCTCGATGCGATGCGGGAACTCGAGCGCGAGGGCTTCGAGGTCACCTATCTCGACGTGCTGCAGAACGGCCTGCTCGACCTCGAAGTGCTGAAGGCGACACTGCGCCCCGACACGATCCTGGTGTCGGTGATGTTCGTGAACAACGAGATCGGCGTGATCCAGGACATCGCCACGATCGGCGAGATGTGCCGCAGTCGCGGCATCCTGTTCCACGTCGACGCGGCGCAAGCGACCGGCAAGGTCGTGATCGACCTGCAGAAGCTCAAGGTCGACCTGATGTCATTTTCTGCGCACAAGACGTACGGACCTAAGGGGATCGGGGCGCTGTATGTGCGCCGCAAGCCGCGCGTCCGGCTCGAGGCGCAGATGCATGGCGGCGGCCACGAGCGCGGGTTGCGGTCGGGTACTTTGCCCACGCACCAGATCGTCGGCATGGGGGAGGCATTTCGCCTGGCGCGGCTGGAAATGGCCACCGAGAACGAACGCATCCGCATGCTGCGCGACCGTTTGTGGAAGGGCCTGTCCGAGATCGAGGAGGTCTACGTCAACGGTGACATGGACCACCGGGTCCCGCACAACCTGAACGTGAGCTTCAACTTCGTCGAAGGCGAGTCACTGATCATGGCGATCAAGGACATCGCGGTGTCGTCAGGTTCGGCGTGCACGTCTGCCAGCCTGGAGCCTTCATACGTGCTGCGCGCGCTGGGTCGCAGTGACGAACTGGCGCACAGCTCGATACGCTTCACGGTCGGCCGCTTCACGACGGAGGAGGAGATCGACTATGCGGTGGCATTGATCAAGCGCAAGGTCGCCAAGCTGCGCGACCTCTCGCCGCTGTGGGAAATGCACAAGGAAGGCATCGATCTGAACACGGTGCAATGGGCAGCACACTGAATTCGTAAGAGGAACAGACATGGCTTACAGTGAAAAGGTCATTGATCACTACGAGAATCCGCGCAACGTAGGCGCGTTCGACAAGAGCGACGATGCTATCGGTACCGGCATGGTCGGCGCGCCCGCCTGCGGCGACGTGATGAAGCTGCAGATCAAGGTCAACCCGCAGGGGGTGATCGAGGACGCGCGCTTCAAAACCTACGGCTGCGGCTCGGCGATCGCCTCGTCGTCGCTGGTCACCGAATGGGTCAAGGGCAAGACGCTCGACCAGGCGATGACGATCAAGAACACCCACATCGCCGAGGAGCTCGCGCTGCCGCCGGTCAAGATCCACTGTTCGATCCTGGCCGAGGATGCGATCAAGGCCGCGATCAACGATTACCGGAAGAAGCACGGCCTCGACGAGCCGACCGAACAGCAGAAGGCGGCGGCCTGAGTGCCAATCAGCTGAAGAAGGAGTAAAGCCATGGCCGTCACGATGACGGAACGCGCGGCGACCCACGTTGCCGGTTTCATCGCCAAGCGCGGCAAGGGTATCGGCCTGCGCCTCGGGGTGCGCACGACCGGGTGTTCCGGGATGGCGTACAAGCTCGAGTACGCAGATGCCGCCAATCCCGACGACCAGCAGTTCGAGAGCCACGGCGTTCGCATCCTCGTCGATCCGAAGAGCCTCGCGTATCTGGACGGCACCGAACTGGACTTCGTGCGCGAAGGGCTCAACCAGGGATTCAAGTTCAACAACCCGAGGGAAAAGGACCGCTGCGGCTGCGGCGAGTCGTTCCGGGTGTAAGCGGCGCATCCGTCCCGAGTCCCACCCGATCACGCGGCTGTCCGTCGGTGAGCCGACCCGGCAGCCGCTTTTCGTTTCCGACATGGCGAGCAGCATTCCGGACCATTTCGCACTCTTCGGCCTCGAGCCGCGCTTCGCGCTCGATGCAGGACTGCTGGACATCGCCTACAAGCGCGTGCAGGACAAGGTGCACCCCGACCGTTTCGCGGGTGGCACGCCGGCCGAGCGGCGCATTGCAGTGCAGTGGGCGGCGCGCGCAAACGAGGCGCTGCAGACACTGCGCTCGCCAGTCCGGCGCGCGGCCTATCTATGCGAACTCAACGGCGTCGCGCTCGGCGCCGAGTCGAACACCGTGATGCCGCCGGCGTTCCTGATGCAGCAGCTCGAATGGCGCGAAGCGCTGGCGGAAGCCGCGAAGGCCGCGGATCCGCACGCACTCGACGTGCTGGCGCGGCAAACGGACTCCGCGCGCGCCGGGCTGGTGGACGATTTGACGCGCGCGATCGACGCTGACCGCGACTTTGTCCGCGCGTCTGCGCTGGTGCGCCAGCTGATGTTCGTCGACAAGATGCGAGACGAGATCGAGCGCGTGCGCCATGCGCAGGTCGAGGCGCCGTCAGACATGGGCTGAACCGCATGGCACTGCTGCAGATCGCGGAACCGGGCATGTCGACCGCGCCGCACGAGCATCGGCTTGCGGTCGGCATCGACCTCGGCACGACGAATTCGCTGGTCGCCACGGTGCGGCACAGCCTGCCCGAGGTCATCGGCGACCAGCACGGCCGGCCGCTGCTGCCGTCGATCGTCCGCTATCTCGCGGATGGAACGGTCGAGGTCGGTTTCGAGGCGCAGCAGCACCAGGCGACCGATCCGCGCAACACGATCGTGTCGGTCAAGCGCTTCATGGGGCGCGGTGTCAGGGACGTCGAGCATGTCGAGAACCTGCC
>JBLMYK010000252.1:0-4651 GCA_050258235.1 Gemmatimonadota bacterium
TGTAGTTCATCTCGGCCGCAAGCGACTGCATCTCGCGGTCGGACAGTCCGCGTGCGTCGGTGAACACCGCGAGCGGATTGCCGCCGAAGCGCTGGCTGGTGAATACATCGACCGTCACGTACTTCGCAACGCGCGTCATCGTGCCTCCTGTTTCGGTGACCATCGTCCAACTGCGATGCATGCGACCACCGCCGTGGCGGCGAGCCAGGTGGCGGGCTCGACGCGCTCGCCGAACAGCAGCGCGGCAAACGCGATCGTGAAGAACACCTGCAGCAGCTGCACCTGCCCGACGCGCGCGATGCCACCCAGAGCGAGCCCGTTGTACCAGGCAAAGAAGCCGACCAGCTGCGACACGAGCGCGACGTAGACGAAGCCGCTCCACGCAGGTGCGCTCGCCGCCAGCGGCGTGGTGAACGCGAGTGCGAGTGCGATCGGCAACGAGATCGGCAGCGCGATCGCGAGCGCCCACAGGATCACGTCGATGCCGCCGATCGCGGCCGCGAGCCGGCCGCCCATCACGTAACCAAGCGCGCCCAGGACGACCGCGCCGAGCATCCACAGGTCGCCGGCGGTCAGCGTCGCGTTGCCTTCGCGCAGCGCGAACGCGATCACGATCGCCGAACCGATCGCGGCGCAGATCCAGAAGCGTGCACCCTGCCGGTCGCGATGCAGCGCCGCTGCGAAGAGCGCGGTGGTGAAAGGGAGCAGCCCGTTGACGATCGCGCCGTGGCTGGCCGGCATCGAGCGCATCGCCAGCGACGACAGCAGCGGAAAGCCGAACACGATACCGAGCGATGCCCACGCCAGCGGCGCCCACTGGCGTCGCGCGGGTGCGCGGGCGCGCGTGACGATCAGCCATGCGACCGCGACCAGGCCCGCGATCGCCATGCGTCCGAAGGCGACAAACGACGCATCGAGCTCGGCCACCGCGACGCGGGTCATCGGCAGGGTCAGGCTGAAGGCGAGCACGCCCAGCAGGCCGAGCAGCAGGCCCGCGCGTGCGTTGGGCGCCGACCCGACCGCGATCGAACTCATGATGCCCCCTTCGACCTGCGTGCTGTTCCCCCGAGGGAGGGCGAGCGCCTTGGGAGCGGCCCGGTGGCGCTCATGTGATCGGCAGGGTCAGCACGCTGCGCGCGGCAGCGCGCGTCGAAACCTCGCGGTACCAGCGCTCGAGGTGCGGCAGCGGCGTTTGGTCGATCGGCAGCCCGAACCAGCGGTGGATCTGGCAGCCGACCGGGATGTCGGCCATCGTGAAGTCGTCGCCGATCATGAAGCGGCGCGTGGCCAGGTGCGCATCCAGCATCTGCAGCAGCGGCGCGGTCCTTGTACGCGACTGCTCGATCAGCGCGGCGTTGCGCTGCGCCTGAGGCGTGCGGATCAACTGCATGAACGCATCGCGCCCGGCGGGATTGAGCGTGGTCTGCTGCCAGTCCATCCAGCGCTCGGCGTCGAAGCGCCGGTTCAGCTCGTCCGGGTACAGCCGCCCCGGCGCGTACTTCGCTGCGAGATAGCGCACGATCGCGTTTGACTCCCACAGCACGAAGCCCTCGTCTTCGATCACCGGCACCAGCCGGTTCGGATTCAGCGCGCGGTACCAGTCGGTGCCGACCAGGCCGAAGCTTCCGCCAGCGTCGGTGCGTTCGAAGGCGACGCCGGCCTCCTGCGCGGCCCAGACGACCTTCTGCACGTTGATCGAACTGAGCCGCCCCCAGATCTTCAGCATCAAAGTTGTTCCCGGATCAGACCGGCCAGCGTCCGCACGCCGCGCTCTATCGCCGCCGGCGGCACGGTCACGAACGACAGCCGCAGCGTGTTGCGCGCGGGGGAGAGCGCGTAGAACGGTTCGCCGGGCACGTAGACGACGTTTCGTTCGATTGCGCGTGCCAGCATCGCGGTCGCATCGACCGGCGCGGGTAGCGTCAGCCAGACGAACATCCCGCCGTCGGGGCGCGTCCACTCGACGCCCGCCGGCATCGACTGCTCGAGCGCGGCCAGCATCACGCGACATTGATCCGCGTAACGTGCGCGCACGCGTGCCAGATGCGCGGGGAAGTCCGTGCTCGACACGATGCGGTGCGCCGCGCGCTGCGACAGCGTGGCGGTATGCAGGTCAGTTGCCTGTTTCAGCCGCACCAGAAGGTCGATGCACGCGCGCGGCGCCACCACGTAGCCGAGCCGCAGCCCGGGCGCGAGCACTTTCGAGAACGAGCAGATGCGGATCGTCCGTTCCGGTGCCCAGGTGCGCAGGCTCGGCGGCGGCGCGGCGCGATACCACAGCTCACCATAGGGGTCGTCTTCGACGAGCCAGAGATCGGTCGCGCGCGCCGACTGCGCGAGCGCGGCGCGGCGCTCGACACTCAGCGTGCGGCCGGTCGGATTTGAGAAATTCGGCATCACGTACGCGATGCGGGCATCGCGCGCGAGCGCCTGGTCGATCGCCTGCGGAATCAGTCCGCCGGCGTCGGTCGGAATGGTGTGGAACACGGGCTCGAAAACCGAAAACGCCTGCAGCGCGCCGAGATAGCTCGGCGCCTCGACCAGCAGCGGCGCGCCGGTCTCGGCGAAGGCCTTGCCGACGAGATCGAGGGCCTGCTGGCTGCCGGCGACCACCAGTACCTCGTCAGCGTGCGTCGGAGCGCCCCGCGCAGTCTCCTGTGCGGCGATCCATTCCCGCAGCGGCGTGTAGCCCTCGGTCGTGCTGTACTGCAGGGCGCCCGGACCGTCCTGCGCAAGAACCGCATCGAACGCCGCACGCATTGCCTCGACCGGGAAGGTCTCCGGGGCCGGCAGGCCGCCCGCGAGCGAAATCATGTCGGGCCGCTGCGTGACCTTCAGGATCTCGCGGATCATCGAGCTCTTGACCTGCTCGGTGCGGCGCGCGGGCCGCAGCGCGGCCGTGAGTTCGCTCACCGGTGCGTTCATGTCATCTCTCCCTTTGAGTCGTCGCCTTCACTCGAAGGCCATCCACACTGCCGTCGCGGCGAGCAGCGCGCCCATCAGCGCGTTGAACGTGCGCAGGCGCGCGCCGCGCTTCAGCCACTCCTTCAGCGCTGCGCCCGCCGCGGCCCAGACGACGAGGCTCGCGGCGCAAGCGGACGAGAACACCGCGCAGATCACGACGATCTGCGACAGTCCCTCGTCGGCCGCCGTGTACGTGCCGGCCGTGGCGGCGGCGAGCATCCAGGCCTTGGGGTTCGCATACTGGAAGGCCGCCGATTGCCAGAAGGTGAGCGGGCGTGCGACCGCGCGCTCACCGATCGCCGAAGTGCGCGCGATCGACCACGCGATGGCGAGCAGGTACGCAATTCCCGCCCAGCGGATCCCGGCTGCAAGGGCCGGATGCGCAGCGATCAGCGCAGCCGCGCCCACCGCGCCGACGGCCAGCATCGAGGAAAGACCGAACGGCACGCCGAAGATGTGCGGCACCGCGGCGCGCAGCCCGTGATTGGCGCCGGTCGCGGTCGCGATCGTGTTGTTCGGCCCCGGCGTGAACGAACCGGCGAGCGCGAAGACGATCAGCGCGATCAGCTGTTCGTGGCCCATCAGTGTTCTGCGCCGCCCAGCACGCGCGCGAACTGGTCGGAATCGACGTTGCCGCCGCTTACCACGAGGCCGATCTTCCTGCCCGCGATCCGGTCGCGCCATTTGAACGCTGCCGCGAGCGGCGCGGCGCCGGCGCCCTCGGCGACGTTGTGGGTTGCTGCGAACAGCAGCCGCATCGCCGCCGCGATCTCGGCATCGTCGACTTCGATCACGTCATCGACGAAGCGACGGATCACGTCGAGGGAATCCTGGTCCGGAACGCGGCACGCCAGGCCGTCGGCCAGTTGCGTGGTGACCGGCGCCTCGATGGCCTGGCCGGCGCGGTACGACAGCGCGTAGCAGGGGGCCTGTGCCGACACGACGCCGATGATGCGAGTCGCCAGGCCCAGCGCCTCGCGCGCGGCGACGCAGGCGTTGATGCCCGATCCCTGGCCGATCGGCACGAAGACGACGTCGAGTGCCGGCGCGGCCCCGAACATCTCCAGCCAGTAGCTCGCCACGCCGCGCACCAGATCGCGGTGAAACGCGGGGATGAAGTGCAGTCCGCGCGCCGCGGCGACGCGCGCGGCCTCTTCGCGCGCGGCCTGGAAATCGTGGCCGTGCTCGATCAGTTCGACGCCGAGTGCGCGCATCGCGGCGTTCTTCTCGCGCGAGTTGCCGAAAGGCACGTAGATCGTTGCCGGCAGTCCGGCGGCGCGTGCCGCGAAGCCGACCGACTGCCCGTGGTTGCCCTTGGTCGCCGTGATCACGCCCGGGCAGGCGGGCTCGCGCCGCTTCAGTTCGTCGAAGTAGACCAATCCGCCGCGCAGCTTGAAGGCGCCGACCGGCGTGTGGTTCTCGTGCTTGACCCAGACCTCGGCGCCGAGCGCGTCGCGCAGCAGCGGCCAGGCGAACTGCGCGGTCGGCTTCATCGTCCGGTAGACGACGTCGGCCGCGCGTTGCAGCGAGGAGAGATCTGGGAGCATGGTCGGAATCGGCGGGGGCGGGCGATGAGGCTTGCAATCTAGCAGCGTTGACCGGTACAGTGCCAGTACAGTTATGCGTGCAATTTCAACAACTGGCCCGCTCGATTTCCCAGCACAGTTGCGATGACGACCGACGATCG
>JBLMYK010000253.1:0-8826 GCA_050258235.1 Gemmatimonadota bacterium
GACACAGGCCGCCAGCGGCAGCGCGACGGATTGCAGCAGGCGGCCGCTGCCGTCCTGTACCGCTGCCACGACGCTCAGCCGCTCGGTCGGAACGTCGGGCAGGTTCCAGCGCTGGACCGCCACGTCCGGTGCGAGCCAGCCGCTCCACTCCGTGACCACGTGATCGTCGACCAGAGTCTCACCGCGGTTTTCGCCCGCACTGACCCGGGTGACGTTGCCGTCCTGCACCAGCGCGAGCATGACCTGCGGCCGCTTGACGCCCGTTGCTGCGACGGCGGCGCGTGCTTCGATGCGACCGTGCGCGATTCCTGCGGTCAGATCGATGCGGGCCGGCGCCGGCAGCGCGTTGATCGCATTGACTGCGGCGGCAAAAGCACGTGCATCCGACCAGCGTGGCGTCTCGCGGCCCTGGACGAACACGCCCGGCGTGTAGACGGTTCGACTGCCGTTCAGGTCCGCGAGCCGGCGCTGGCGCTCGTTGAACTCGCGCCTCGCGAACGGATCCTTCCAGCCGATGTAGTCCCAGTAGCCGACGTGAAGCGCCAAAGGAATGACCCGGTCGGCCGGACCTAGTTTCGACAGCCAGCGATCGGCCGGCGGACAACTCGAGCAGCCTTGCGACGTGTAAAGCTCGACCAGGGCGACGGTGTGCGGGGGACTGGTCACCGAGCAGGTGGCGGCCAGCGCAGCGGCAAGCACGGTGGACAGGGACATATGCAGCCTCCGGGGTAAGCGTTCCCCTTTGTCGGGCGAGTGCCAATACGTTTACACCGGTGTATCGTCCGCGCGTTCGTTTTCCTGGGCAGGCGATGTCGAGCAAGACTTATGAACCGGTGCCGCCGCACCGGGTTGCGTTCCTCGGGCTGGGCGTGATGGGCTTCCCGATGGCGGGCCATCTGGCACGCGCCGGCCATCATGTCACCGTCTTCAACCGCACCGCGAAGAAGGCGGAACGCTGGGTCGATGAGTACGGCGGACGCGCCGCGGCCACGCCGCGCGAAGCGGCATCCGGCGCGCAGATCGTGTTCGCCTGCGTCGGCAATGACGACGACTTGAGAAGCGTGGTCCTGGGCGACCACGGCGCGTTTGCGGGCATGGATCGCGACGCGATCTTCGTCGACAACACGACCGCGTCGGCACTGGTGGCGCGCGAACTGCATGCCGAGGCGGCCAAGCGCGGGCTGCATTTCATCGACGCACCCGTATCGGGTGGCCAGGCCGGCGCTGTCAACGGCCTGCTCACCGTCATGTGCGGCGGCGATGCGGCGGCATTTGCGCGAGCGCAGCCCGTTGCGATGGCGTATGCGAAAGCGGTCACGCTGATCGGCGGCAGCGGCAGTGGCCAGATCGCCAAGATGGTCAATCAGCTCTGCATCGCTGGCCTGCTGCAGTCGCTGTCCGAAGGGATCAACTTCGGGCTGGCGGCTGGGCTGGACATGAAGCTGGTCCTGCAGGTGATCGGCAAGGGAGCGGCCCAGAGCTGGCAGATGGACAACCGCGGCACGACGATGATCGACGACAAGTTCGATTTCGGCTTCGCGGTCGACTGGATGCGCAAGGATCTCGGGCTTTGCCTGGACGAAGCGCGGCGCAACGGCGCGACGCTGCCGGTGGCGGCGCTGGTCGATCAGTTCTATGCCGACGTGCAGGCCCTCGGCGGCGGGCGTTGGGATACGTCATCGCTGATCCGCCGGCTGCGGCGGCTGCAGAATTGACGCGCGGATGGACGCGCCCGCGCTGCAGCAGGTGCTCGGGGAGTTGCGGCCGACGCTGATCCGCATCGCGCGCCTGCAGTTGCGCAACGACGCCTGGGCCGAGGACGTCGTGTCGGAGACCATGATCGCCGCGCTGGAAAGCGCTGCGTCGTTCGCCCAGAAGTCGCAGATCAAGACCTGGGTGGTGGGGATCCTGAAGCACAAGATCATCGACCAGTTCCGGCGTGCCAGCCGCGAGGTTTCTGCGGATGCGCAGATGGAGGCGGCGGAGGCCGACGACCTCGAGGATCTGTACGACACCGGCGGACACAAGGCGAACCCGCCGCTGGACTGGGGCGATCCGCACGCATCGCTCGAGCGCACCGAGTTCTTCGAGATCTTGCAGATGTGCGTCGACAAGTTGCCCGCTGGCCTCGGACGCATCTTCATGATGCGCGAGTGGCTCGAATACGAGACCGACCAGATCTGTAAGGAAATGGCGATTACCTCGACGAATTGCTTCGTGATGCTGCATCGGGCGCGGATGCGGCTGCGAGAGTGCCTCGAAATGAACTGGTTTGCGATGGGGGGATCGCGATGAGCGCGCCCGGGTGGCTCAGGATCAAGTGCCAGCACGCGCACGTGTTGCTCAGCGCCCGCATGGACCGGGCGCCGGTGGGAAACTGGGACCGGTTCCGGCTGTGGCTGCACCTGCGCTTCTGCGACTTCTGCTCGCGGGTCGAACGACAGATGGCGTTCATGCGCGAAGCCATGCGGCGCATCGATCGCTGACGCGGAACCGGCCGCATTGCGAAAGGTCCGGATGGGCCCCCGGGCCGGTCGCCGGTAAGTTTTGCGCGCCAACCCCGACCAAGCGGGACTGGCCCGAACAAGTGGAGCGATTGCCTTGCACGCCACCCTGCCGCTGCTCAAGCTGACCGACTTCCCGGCGCTGCGCCGCCGCACTGTCGACACCCTGCAGGTTAATCTCGGCTACACGTGCAACCAGTCCTGCGTGCACTGCCACGTGGACGCGGGGCCGAACCGGACCGAGCAGATGGATCGCGCCACGATCGACCTCGTGCTCGACGTGGCGACTGCGAAGGACATCGGCACTCTCGACCTGACCGGCGGCGCACCGGAGCTGAATCCGCACTTCCGCGATCTGGTGCGGGAGGCCCGTGCACGCGGCATCCACGTGATCGACCGCTGCAACCTGACGATCCTGTTCGAGCCCGGCCAGGAGGAACTGGCCGAATTCCTCGCACGCAGCGAGGTCGAGATCGTCGCGTCGCTGCCCTGCTACCGGGAGGACAACGTCGATCGGCAGCGCGGCAAGGGCGTGTTCGACAAGAGCATCCGAGCGCTGCAGCTGCTCAACTCGCTCGGCTACGGGAACAAACTGCCGCTGTCGCTTGTTTACAACCCGCAGGGACCTTCGCTGCCGCCCGGCCAGGCCGGCCTCGAGTCCGATTACCGCCGCATGCTCGGCGAGCGCTTCGGCATCGTGTTCACGCGCCTCTTGGCGCTCGCCAACATGCCGATCGCGCGCTTCGGCTCGACGCTGATCAGCAAGGGCGAGTTCCGCAGCTACATGACGCGGCTGCGGCAGGCGCACCGCCCGGAGAACGCGGAGCACGTGATGTGCCGCAGTCTGGTGTCGGTCGACTGGCAGGGTTACCTGTACGACTGCGATTTCAATCAGATGCTCGGACTGCACCTGCACGAAGGCGGCCGCGGCCACGGCCGCGTGCACCTCGAGGACTGGCTCGAGATGGACCTGACCGGCAACCCGATCGTGGTCGCGGATCACTGCTACGGATGTACCGCCGGCCAGGGGTCGAGCTGCGGGGGAGCGCTCGGCTCGTGATCGTCGCCAGTTGCCTGTTGTCCGTTGCTCGTTGAGGGTGTCGATCACGTGAAGCCACGCACTGGTCGCAACGACCTCGATCTGGGCGGGCAGCGCGCTGCAGCGGGCCACGGACAACGGACAACCGACAACGAACAACGAGCAACGATCCCCGGCCGTGTCTGCCCTCCCCGCTACGGCTACTCCCCGCGGGTCTTTGCGCGGGCGGCGCAGTTCGTGGAGGACACGATCTACGTGATCGGCGGCCTGTACGGCAACGGTTTCGCGCTCGACGCCATCGAGCGGCTGGCCGCGCAGGAGCCGGTGCGGCCGCGGCTCGTCTTCAACGGCGACTTTCACTGGTTCGACGCCGACCCCGCTCTGTTCGCGGAGATCCGGCGCCGCGTCGCGGCGCAGCCGAACATCGCTCTGCGCGGCAACGTCGAGACCGAGCTCGGCGGCGATGATCGCGCCGCTGGCTGCGGCTGTGCGTATCCGGAATCGGTGCCCGACGGGGACGTCGAGCGCAGCAACGCGATCATCGAGCGGCTGCGGACGGTCGCGCGGCAGTGCCGCCTCGACGATGCCGCTGTGCTGCTGCCGATGCATGCGGTGGTCGAAGTCGGGGCGGCGCGCATCGCGATCGTCCACGGCGATGCCTGGTCGCTCGCCGGCTGGCGCTTTGCACACGACGCGCTGCACGATCCGGCGCGCGAACCGCTGCTCGTCGCGGCCTTCGAGCAGGCCGCCGTCGACGGCTTCGCCTGCAGCCATACCTGCGCGCCGGCACTGAGAGTGGTGGGCAGCCGATTCGTGATCAACAACGGCGCAGCCGGGATGGCGAATTTCGAAGGCGCGAGGCACGGCGTGATCACGCGCGTCTCGGTTCGTCCCCCGACCGATGCGATCGCGCGCTCGCGGCTATACGGAGTCAGTGCCGCCGGCATATTCGTCGACGCGCTGCGTGTCGATTTCGACTTCGGCGCCTGGCTCGAACGATTCGATGGGCTGTGGAGCGCCGATTCGCCCGCCGCGGTTGCGTACCGGCGCCGCATCACCGACGGGCCGCGCTTCACCGTTGCGCAGGCGCTTGGCGAGGCGCACCGCGCGGCCACGTGCGCGTAGCCTTGTCGACGTAAGGCCCTTTGCGGGTTTCCGACTGATCGCGGCACGGGCGACAACCCGGGCGACACGAATCGTTGGGGGAATCATGGACAGGAAGCGGGTGCTGCTGCTGCTGATCATCTTCGCAGCGATCGCGGCATTCTTCATCTTCGACCTGAAGCAGTACTTCAGCCTGGAGTTCTTCCAGGCCAGTCGCGCGCGGATCGAGGCTTATCGCGATGCGCACTACGCACAGACCGCGGCGATCTACTTCGCGATCTACGTCGCCGTCACCGCCTTGTCGCTGCCCGGCGCCGCCGTGATGACCCTCGCCGCCGGTGCGATCTTCGGCCTCGTCGCCGGCACCGTGCTGGTGTCGTTTGCATCGGCGATCGGCGCCACGCTGGCGTTCCTGATCGCGCGGCTGATCCTCGGCGAGTGGGTGCAGACGAAGTTCGCCGACAAGCTGGCGCCGATCAACGCCGGCATGGAGAAGGAGGGCGTGTTCTACCTGTTCGCGCTGCGGCTCGTCCCCCTGTTCCCGTTCTTCGTGATCAACCTCGTCATGGGGCTGACGAAGATCCGCACCGCGACCTTCTACTGGGTCAGCCAGCTCGGCATGCTGGCCGGCACGATCGTCTATGTGTATGCGGGCACGCAGCTCGGCCAGTTCAGGATTTCTGCCGGGCTCGTCTTCGCGTTCGTGCTGCTCGGCATCTTCCCGCTCGCTGCCAAGAAGGCGCTCGACGCGTTGAAGGCGCGCAAGGTCTACTCGAGATGGGCCGACCAACGCCCGCCGAGCTACGACTACAACCTGGTCGTGATCGGCGCAGGCAGCGCCGGGCTGGTATCGGCATATATCGGTGCAGCCACGAAGGCGAAGGTCGCGCTGATCGAGAAGCACCGGATGGGGGGCGACTGCCTGAACACCGGCTGCGTGCCGAGCAAGGCGCTGATCCGCTCCGCCAAGCTGCTGTCGCACATCGCGCGCTCGAAGGAATTCGGCATCGCCGGGGCGTCCGCGAGCTTCGATTTCGCCGACGTGATGGAGCGCGTGGCGCAAGTCGTCAAGACGGTCGAGCCACACGACTCGATCGAGCGCTACACCAGACTCGGCGTGGAGTGCGTGACCGGAGCCGCGAAGATCACGTCGCCGTGGACGGTCGAGGTAACGACCGCCGCCGGCCCGAGGACGTTAACGACGAAGAACATCGTGATCGCCGCCGGCGCGCGGCCGTTCGTGCCGCCGATCCCCGGCATCGAAGAGGTCGGCTACCTGACCTCAGACACCGTATGGAACCTGCGCGAACTGCCGAAGCGGCTGGTCGTGCTCGGCGGTGGCCCGATTGGCACCGAACTCACGCAGGCGTTCGCGCGCTTCGGCTCGCAGGTCACGCAGGTCGAGATGCTGCCGCGGATCCTGATCCGCGAGGATCCCGAAGTCTCCGCGCTGGTGCAGAGGCAGTTCGAGTCCGAAGGCATCCGCGTGTGTACCTCCCACAAGGCCAAGCAGTTCGCGGTCGAGAACGGCGAGAAGATCGCGATCCTCGAGCACGCCGGGCAGGATGTCCGCGTGCCGTTCGACCAGTTGCTGGTGGCGGTCGGCCGCGTCGCCAACACGCAGGGATATGGACTCGAGGAACTCGGCATCGGTGTCACGAAGACGCGCACGATCGAGACCGACGACTACCTGCAGACGATCTACCCCAACATCTACGCCTGCGGCGACGTCGCCGGCCCGTACCAGTTCACGCACACCGCCGCGCACCAGGCGTGGTACGCGGCGGTGAACTCGCTGTTCGGGTCCTTCAGGCGCTTCAAGGCTGACTACCGCGTGATCCCTTGGGCGACGTTCACCGAGCCGGAGGTCGCGCGGGTCGGACTGAACGAAACCGAGGCGACCGAGAAGAAGATCCCGCACACGGTGACGGTCTACGGCATCGACGACCTCGACCGCGCGATTGCCGACGGCGAGGCGCGCGGCTTCGTCAAGGTGCTGACGCGGCCGGGCACCGACCGGATCCTTGGGGTCACCATCGTCGGAGAACATGCGGGCGACCTGCTCGCGGAGTACGTGCTGGCGATGAAGCACAGCCTTGGCCTGAACAAGATCCTCGGCACGATCCACACCTATCCGACGCTGGCGGAGGCGAACAAGTACGCCGCCGGCAACTGGAAGCGGTCGACCGTGACTCAGGGCCAGTGGAGGTTCCTGACCGCATTCCAGGCCTGGCGCCGCGGCGCGTTCGGCGTCCGCGCGGTGCTGGGACAGATCGGGCCCCTGCTCAGCGACAAGCGCAAGGCCTACGCTGCCGACGCACATTGAGCGAACGCGAGTCACCATGAAGCGCCTGCTTCTCTGTCTGCTGGTCGCGCTGCTGCCGGGCCTCGTTGCAGCGCAGAGCTTCGACCACTCGCACGCGGCGTGGACCGCGCTGCTCGCGCGGCACGTGACGCTGATCTCGAACGGCAACGCCTCGCGCGTCGACTACCGGGGCTTTGCCGCCGATCGCGCCGCGCTGCAGAGTTACCTGAAGGCCCTGTCGGCCGTGACGGCCGCCGAATTCGCCGGCTGGACCAAGGCGCAGCAGTTCGCGTTTCTCGCCAACGCGTACAACGCGTTCACGGTCGAGAAGATCCTCACGCGCTACCCGGACCTGAAGTCCATCCGTGACTTCGGCCGCGTGTTCGGCAATCCGTGGAAGGACGAGTTCTTCACCCTGCTGGGCGCCCGCCACAGCCTCGACTGGATCGAGCACGACATGCTGCGCGCGCCCGGCCGCTACGACGATCCCCGCGTGCACGTGGCGGTGAATTGCGCGTCGATCGGCTGCCCGATGCTGGCGAACCAGGCGTTCACCGCCGACCGCCTCGACGCGCAGCTCGACGACCTGTTCCGCCGCTTCATGTCGGACCGCACGCGCAACCGCTACGACCCGCGCACCCGCACTGTCGAGCTGTCGCCGATCTTCGAGTGGTACCGCAAGGACTTCGAGTTGGGCCACAAGGGCTTTGCCAGCCTGCAGGACGTGGTGGCGAAATATGCCGACCAGCTGGCCGACACTGCCGCCGACCGACAGGCGCTGCGCAGCGGAACGGTGCCGATTAGATTTCTCGACTACGACTGGTCGCTGAACGACGCGAAGTAGCCGCGCGTCGGCACGGCCCGCGCGCATCGATTCACGCCATTAGCATCGGCGCATGCGGCTCGCCGTCATCATCCCGGTCCTGAACGAGGCAACGGTCATCGTGGGGGCAATCGAGCGCCTGGGCGACCTGCGCGCGCGCGGCGCGCGCGTGATCGTCGTCGATGGCGGCAGTCACGACGACACGGTGGCCCGCGCAGCGGCGGCCGACCGCGTCGTGGGTGCCGCGCGCGGACGCGCCCTGCAGATGAATGCCGGGGCGCGCACGCCGGAAGCAATCGACGGCGATGTGCTGCTGTTCCTTCACGCGGATACGCGACTGCCGCCCGAGGCGGACCGGATCATCTTCCGGGCACTCGCGAATTCGGATCGCGTGTGGGGCCGGTTCGATGTTTCGATCGCCGCCGAGCAGCCCCGCAACCAGGTGGCGCTGCGCGTCGTGTCCCGGTTCATGAACTGGCGCTCGCGCCTGACGGGCATCGCGACCGGCGATCAGGCGATCTTCATCGAACGCAGCAGCTTCGTCGCACTGGACGGATTCGCGCCGATTCCGCTGATGGAGGACGTCGAGTTCTGCCGCCGCGCGCGCCGCCTGTCTCGTCCGATTGCACTACCCGAGTGCGTTAGTACTTCCGGCCGACGTTGGGAAAAGTACGGCGTGCTTCGGACGATAATGTTGATGTGGCGGCTACGGGCCGCTTACTTCCTCGGAGCCGATCCGGCGCAGCTGTTGATGCGATATCGCAATATTCGATGAAGCCCCCTCCGTTTGCCGTTGGTGTGTTTGCCCGGCCGCCCGTCGCGGGCAAGGCCAAGACGCGCTTGCTTCCGGCACTCGGGCCGGGAGGCACCGAGCGCCTGCAGGCGCACCTGATCGAAAAGACCCTGACCGTCGTCTGCGGCAGCCCGCGTGCGCGCACCACGCTGTTCGTGCGCGGCGACACCATGCATCCGTACATCGTCGCCTGCGCGCACCGCTTCAACATCCCGACGCGCGAGCAGATCGGCCACAACCTGGGCGCACGCATGCATG
>JBLMYK010000254.1:0-7647 GCA_050258235.1 Gemmatimonadota bacterium
GCGAAGGTGGACGGCAATGCCGTGTCGTTCGACTTCACCGTGCGCGACGCGGTCGAGGAAGTCGCGCGCGGCAAGCACAACCGCTTCATCGTCGGCGTCGAAAAGACGGCGCAGCGTCTGAAGGCGAAACTGGCCAAGGCGGGGGCCTGAGCATTGCTGGGTATTGCTTTGATTCCGAGCGCCACGTCGGGAGTGTTGTAAGCGACACTCGGATCGCCGGTCAAAGGGTGGACCGGCCGTTGCGCGAGGTCGCGTGCGCATCCGAGAAATCCGAGTCAACATCTCGCGAGGCTTGCGGTACAGAGTCACGCCAGACCCGAAGCGCGTCGGGAACGGAGTTGGCCGGCGCCGCAACGTTCGCTCAGGGCGGAACTCTGTACCGCAAGCCTCGCGAGACGTTTCCTTCGATTTCTCGGATGCGCACCCGAACCCGCGCAACGCCCGGTCCACCCTTTGACCGGCGATCCGAGTGTCGCTTACAAGACTCCGGACGTGCCGCTCGGAATCACAGCAAGACCCAGCGATGCTCAGCCCCCTGCCTTCGCCAGCTTCGCCTTCAGGCGCTGCGCCGTCTTTTCGACGCCGACGATGAAGCGGTTGTGCTTGCCGCGCGCGACTTCCTCGACCGCGTCGCGCACGGTGAAGTCGAACGACACGGCATTGCCGTCCACCTTCGCCAGCGTGACGGTGATCTCGACCCACATGCCGAGCAGCGTGGCGCCGACGTGGTCGAGTTCGACCCGCGTGCCGACGGTGTCCTTGCCCGGATCCAGATGTTCCTTCACCAGGTCGCGGCAGGCGAACTCGACGTCGTACAGCATCAGCGGAGTCGCATACACGCGGCATTCGTCGCCCATGAAGCTGATCGTGCGGTCGCGGTCGACGGTGATGCGACGGGTGAGGGTGAGTCCTGGTTTCAGTGTTTCGCTCATCGTGGATCCTCGTGGATGGCTGACTGCGCGGCCGCATTGACGCGCGCTTCGGCATAGTGGACCAGCGCGGTCGTGGCGCGCGCGCAGTTGCGGAAGATACAGACGCCCTGATCCATCAGGCGCGCGGCCATCGCGTCGTAGAGCCGGCCGGCATCGATCACGCCGATGATCGGCTTGTCATTGCGGGCGACGAGTGGCGGCATCAGGGCGACGGTGCTCGCCGGGTCGTTGATGTCGAACCCGGGCCTGAGCCTGCTCGTTTCGAGCGCGCGCACCGCCGGCGCGGTCGGGTCGAGCGCGACCACCACCGCGTCGATGTTGGGGTCCTGCAGGAATGCCTCGGCGATCTGCAGGTGCGCCTCGTCGTCGGCACCCGGATTGATGTCGATCGGATTGTTCACCTCGACCAGCGTATCGAGCCGCTTGGCCTTCAGGATCTCGTTCAGCCGTTCGATCGTGGCTGGTTCGAGCGCGCCCATCTGCATCGAAAAACTGCCCACGTCGATCGAGTCGGCCATGCTGACCGCCTCGAACCCCGCGCCGCTGATCGCGCCCAGCCGCCCGCCGCGGATCTGCTTTCCGTGCAGCGCGCCGGCGATGTAGAACAGGTCGTCGAAGCCGGTGACCGTGTCCGCGACCATCGCGCCCGCGTGCCGTACGACCGACTCGAACAGCGCGTAGCCGCCCGCGACCGACGCCGTGTGCCCCAGCGCGCCGCCCACGCCCGGCGCGGTGCGGCCGGCCTTGTAGACCACCACGTCCTTGCCGTTGCGTACGGCTCTACGCACTGCGCGCGCGAAGTCGAGCCCGTCGAGATCCCTGAACCCCTCGATATAGATGCCGATCGTCTCGATCGCCGGGTGGTCGGCGAAATACGCGAGCAGGTCGCCGTGCGTCAGATCGGTCTGGTTGCCCATCGCCAGCATGTAGCGCGGATCCAGCCACGGGTTGTGCGACAGGCGCGTGATCATGAACGCGCCGCTCTGGCTCAGCATGACCGCGGTGCGCTCGGGCTTCTTCTGCGGCTTCGGCAGCCGCTCCAGCGGGATGAACCACGAGTCGTACGTGCCCGGATGCGACACGACACCGAGGCAGTTGGCGCCGAGGAAGATCGGTCCTCCGCCCGCCTTGCCATGCGCAGCGTTGATCCGCGCCGCCATTGCCGCGGCGGGCTCGCGGCTCTTTCTCGTCTCGCCCAGTCCGCCCGGGATCAGCATCACCGCGTCGACGGCGTCGGTCTCGATGATCTCGTCGACTAGGCCGTAGACGGCGTCGGCGTTGACGGCAACGATCAGCAGATCGAGGCGATGATCAAGCTTGCGTAGGCTCTCGGCGCAGCGCACGCCGTCGATCTCGGTCTCGCCGGGCCGGATGATCGTGATCCGTTCCTTCGGATAGCCGCTGCCCATCAGGTTGCGCAGGATGATGCGGGCGAAGTTCATGCCGCTCGCCGAAACGCCGATGATGCCGAGCGACTGCGGGTGCAGCAGCTTGTCGATCTTTGAGATCGGGCGCGGCAGCGGACGCGCGACCGGCGCGCCGATCGAGCACTGCGCGGCAGTCACCGTCAAGGCGTCTCCGATGCGGACCGGATCCAGTTCGATCCGGTCCAGCGCGAAGCGAGCGTCCGGCGCACCGGCCGGATGCGCTTTCGCGAGGGAAAGCAGCGCGCCGAAACAGGCTTCGAGCCGCGCATCGGCAGGTGCGCCGCTCGCGACGAGCTTCTGGTACGCGACCGTGCGGCGAAACAGGCGCAGGAAATCCGCCGCGTCGGTCAGTTCCGCGGCGGCGTGAACGGCGCCTCGATCGCGCTGGAAATTGCGTTCGTCCAGCCGGGCGTCGGGCCCTCCCCCGCCGGCCGAAAGCACCAGCCCGAACTCGCGCGTGTTCGCCAGGACGATGCGCAGTTCAACCGGCGCCGGCGCGCCCGCCGCTCCGCCGCCGAACGCGATGCCGAGCGACGCGAGCAGCGAACCGATCTCGCCGGATGCAAGCGCTGCGCGTCCCTCGCCGGCCGCGCGCTCCAGGATTACTGTTGCCTGCGCGATGTCCGGCGCCCGCGCCGACTTCACGAATGCACTCCCTGCGCGGCGAGATCCACGTGCCCGGCCTTCTGCGCCAGCCTTGCCCAGCCTTCGTCGATCTCCGCCTGCAGCGCGTCGATCTGCTCCGGCGTCAGGTGGCGGTAGCGCCGCTGCAGCGACAGATAGTCGCTGATCGGGCGCGACCTGTCGGCTTGGTTCAGCGTCCAGGTGCGGCCGTTCTCGACTTCATAGAGCGGAAACGCGCCGCACTCGACCGCGTAGCGCGCCGCGGTCAGTCCCGCGTCGTCGGGCATGCCCCAGCCGTCGAGGCAGGGGATCAGCAGCGTGATCAGCCGCGTGCCGCGGATCGTCTTCGCCTTCTGCACCTTGCGGATCAGGTCGGGCAGGAACGCCGCGCTGGCGGTGGCGACGTAAGGCACCTCGTGCGCGGCCATGATCTCGGTGAGATTCTTCTTGCGCGAGGTCTTGCCGGCCGGCGTGGAGCCGGTACTCGCATAGTGCGGCGTCGACGACGACTTCTGCGCGCCGGTGTTCATGTAGCCCTCGTTGTCGAGGCAGAAGTAGATGAAGTCCTCGTTGCGCTCGGCAGCCGACGACAGGCACTGAAAGCCGATGTCGTACGTGCCGCCGTCGCCGGCGAGCACGATCACCTGCGTGTCGCGCTTGCCCTGCGCATCGAGCGCGCGGCGCAGGCCGGAGGCGGCGGCTGCGCTCGCTTCGAGCGTGGGCTGGTACACGGGGATCTTCAGCGAGCTGTACGGCTGCGGCCCGGCGATGATCGCCATGCACGACGGCGGCACGACCGCCATCGTGTCCGGGCCCAGGGTCGCCAGCACGTGGCGCACCGACAGCGCATCGATGCAGCCTGGGCAGGCGGCATGGCCGGCGCACAGCATCGGTTCGTCGTGAAGTTCTAGCTTGATCATGCCGTCACCTGACCCATACCGATAGCGCCTTCGGCTCAGTCGTGCGCGCGTTGCGCACGAATTCCGCGATCTTCTCCGGCGGCACGTTGACGCCGCCGACGCCGGCCAGATAGCCATGCACGCGCGGCGCGTCCGGCAGGCCGTACAGCGCAGCGCGCAGTTCCTGATGCAGCACGCCGCCAGCGCCGGGCGAATGGTTGCGATCGAGCACCGCGACGATCGGCACTCCGGCGAGTGCCGCGCGCAGTGCCTGCACCGGCAGCGGGCGGAACAGCCGCACCTTGAGCAAACCAACCGCCTCGCCGGCATCGCGCAGTGCGTCGACCGCGTCGCGCGCGGTGCCGCACATGCTGCCCATGGTGACGACGACCACCTGCGCATCGTCGCAGCGGTAGCGCTCCAGCGCGCCGCCATAGCTGCGCCCGGTCAGCTGCGCCCAGTCACGGTCGGCCGCGTCGACGAGCTCGGCGACCTGCGCCATCGCCGACTCCAGATCCTGCCGGTGGCGATAGAACATGTCCTGCGTGACCACGTTGCCCCACGATTCGGGCCGGGCGGTGTCGAGCCGGTGTGCAGGCTGATACGGCGGCAGGAAGCGGTCGACGAGTTCCTGGGGCGGAATCGCGACCGGCTCCAGCGCATGCGAGATGTAGAAGGCATCGTGGCTGATCATCGCCGGCAGCAGCACGTGCTCGGCGACGCGGAACGCCTGGATCGTCGTGTCGAGCGATTCCTGCGCGCTCTCCGAATAGAACTGGATCCAGCCGGTGTCGCGCTGTGCGAGGCTGTCGGTCTGGTCGGGCCAGAACGCCCACGGCGACGCCACCGTGCGGTTGATGTTGGCCATCACGATCGGCGCGCGCGCGCCGGCCGCGTAGTGCAGCAACTCGTGCATCAACAGCAGGCCCTGCGATGCGGTCGCGGTGAACACGCGCACGCCGGCGAGCGATGCGGGAATGCATGCCGCCATCACCGAGTGCTCGGATTCCGGTGTGAGGATCTCGGCGTCGAATTCGCCGTCGGCCTGGAATTCGGTCAGCTTCTCCATCACCGGCGTCTGCGGCGTGATCGGATACACCGGCACCACCTTCGGCCGCGAAAGCTTGGCCGCCCACGCGAATGCATGGTTGCCGGTCATGAGCTGCGGCCGAGCCACGGCCAACCTGTCGGGGGCGTTCATCTCACCTCCTCGACCATCTTCATCGAGCCGGTCGGGCATTCCTTCACGCACAGGCCGCAGCCCTTGCAGTAGTCGGTCAGCACCAGGTAGCCGGCGCCGTCTTCGCGCCGCTTCACCGCAAGATCGGGGCAGTAGTTGACGCAGTTGTCGCAGAAGATGCAGGTGCCGCAGGAGAAGCAGCGCTCCGTCTCCGCCAGCGCGACGTCGAGGTCGAAGCCGATCTGCACTTCGAGAGCGCTCTTCAGCCGCTGCTCGGCGTCCAGATGGCGCTCGGCCGGGCGCTCCTGTTTCGGGTAATAGGCGGTCGCGATGTTTCCGAGCTTGACAACGGCTTCTCCGTCCGCACCGGCGCCGGCAGCACGCGCGCGCAGCGCGCGGTCGATCTCCTGCGCCGCGCGCTTGCCCATGCCGATCGCCTCGGTCACGAAGCGCGCCATGCTCGCGACGTCGCCACCGGCATACACGCCTTCGACGCTGGTCGCCTGCCGCGCATCGACCTTCAGCAGCGCTCCGGCGGCATCGAGCGTTTGCAGCGGCGCAAGATCTGGGTCCTGGCCGATCGACGGCACGATCGCATCGGCCTCGAGCGCGAATTCGCTGTCGGCGACCGGCGACACGGTGAACTGGCCGCGCTGCGCGCCGGGTTCGAACCGTACACGCACGCAGTTCAGCCGCAGGCCGTGGCCCTCGAACGGCATGACCTCGGTCAGCATCGAGCCGGTGACCAGCACGATTCCTTCCTCGACCGCTTCTTCGATCTCCTCGCGCTGTGCCGGCATCTGCGCGAACTTCTCGAGCGCGAGGATCGTCACTTCGTGGCCGGCGCGGCGCGCGCTGCGCGCCGCATCGAGCGCGGCGCTGCCGCCGCCGATCACCACCACGCGGCGGCCGAGTGCCGGCTTCTCGCCGCGGCTCGAACGCTCCAGATAATCGGCGCCGTCCATTACCCACGGCTGCGCGTAATCCAGCTGCTTCAGCCGCTTCTGCCGGCGCGCGCCGGTCGCGAGATAGACCGCGTCGAATTCCTTCCGCAACTTCTCCAGGTCGGCGGGCGACGCGAGCGCCTGCCCGCAACGCACGTCGACGCCGAGTGCGACGATGCGCGAGATCTCGCCGTCGAGCACGCTGCGCGCGAGCCGGTACGGCGGGATGCCGTAGCGCATCAGTCCGCCAAGCTCCGGCTGCGACTCGATCAGCGTCACCTGGTAGCCGCGCCGCGCGAGCTGGAACGCGGCCGACAGGCCCGACGGACCGGCGCCGACGACGGCGATGCGTTCCGTGCGCTGCTCGGCGGGCTTCTCGTATGCCCAGCCCTCGGCAAGCGCGGCGTCGCCGACGAAGCGCTCGAGCTTGCAGATCGCCAGCGACTGGTCGAACCCGGACCGGTTGCACGCCGCCTCGCAGGGGTGATGGCAGATGCGGCCGGCGATCGCGGGAAACGGGTTGTGGCGCGTCAGGATCTCCCATGCGCCGCGGAAGTCCTTCGCACGCGCGCGGCCGATCCATTCGGCGATGTCGCCGTTGACCGGGCACGCCTGGTGGCACGGCGACGGCGCGCGGATGTGCTGCGGCAGGGCGGCGCGCCAGGTGCCGGTCTTGAAGACTTCGGTCGAGCCGGTGGTCCAGATGGGCGGGACAGGCGCGTTCATGCGGCCACCTTCTGCATCTGCGCGTCGACCCAGCGGTAGCCTTCCTCGCAGGCGGCGATGTTCTCGTCGTGCAGCTTGGGCGCCTCTTCGGTCAGCGTGCGCGTCAGCGCATCGAGCGCCGGCGCCTCGATCGCGCGCGCGAAGCCGCCCAGCAGCGCGGAATTGACGATGCGGCCCAGCCCGTTGCGGCGCGATATGCCGATGCCGTCCACCGGGATCACCCGATAGCCGGGCAGCAGGCGTGCGTAATCGGCCGGTGTCCGGGCGGAGTTCACGACGATCAGCGTGTCGGGGCGTGCGGTGGCGAGCAGCCTTCCCTCGAGCAGGCTGGCATCGAAACAGAGGATCGCGTCGGCCTTCTCGATGTCGCAGCGCACGCGGATCGGCTTGTCGTCGACGCGGATGAACGAGTTGACGGGCGTGCCCCGCCGCGCTCCGCCGTAGCTGGAGAAGGCCTGCACCTGTCGGCCTTCGGCGAAGAACGCCATCGCCAGCAGGTTGCCGGCCGTCTGCGCGCCCTGGCCGCCGCGGCCCTGGATCATGATTTGAAGCACGGATTGCCTCCCTGGCATCTGCCGCGGCGGCCGGCCTCGCCCTCGGCCTCCCCGATCGGATGCGAATCTAGGCCGGATCTATCCATTCGTCCAATTGATTGTCAGAATTCGCCGCATTGACGGCGTGGATGAGGATGCCGAAGCGCAGCTTTCGCCATCTCGACCTGAACCTGCTTCGAGTGCTGGCCGCGGTGTACCGCACCGGCTCGGTGACCGAGGCGGGGCGCCAGCTCGCGCTGTCGCAGCCGGCGACCAGCAATGCGCTGGCGCGCCTGCGCGAATTCTTCGGCGACGAGCTGTTCGTGCGCTCGCCGCGCGGGCTGCATCCGACGCGCACCGCGCAGCGCGTCGCGCCGGCGGT
>JBLMYK010000255.1:0-4572 GCA_050258235.1 Gemmatimonadota bacterium
GCCTGGCCTTCCAGTTCGTGGCCGGCGAACGGCGTGTCCTTGCCGTCGCTTGCAAGGGCGTCGGGGAGCACGCGCCAGTGTGCAGCCGGGTCGAACACGACCACGTCGGCCTTGGCGCCGACGCCGAGCCGGCCGGTCGGCTCACCAAGCACGCGCGCCGCATCGCTCGTGACCTTGCCCAGCGCGCGCACCAGCGGGAGCTTGGCGCGTGCAGCCCATTTCAGCACCAGCGGCAGCAGTGTCTCGAGCCCGGTGGCGCCGGCTGCGGCCTCGCCGAACGGCAGCAGCTTGTCGTCGGCGCCAACCGGCGTGTGATTCGAGCAGATCGCGTCGATGGTGCCGTCCGCCAGTCCCGCCTCGATGGCGTCGCGGTCGCGCTGCGACCGCAACGGCGGATCAAGGCGGTATTTCGGATCGAAGTAGCCGATGTCGATGTCGGTCAGGTGCACGTGGAGAATGCTGACGTCCGCGGTGACCGGCAGGCCGTCGCGCTTGGCCTGGCGCACGAGTTCGACGCCCGCCGCCGACGACAGCCGCGCCAGATGCACGCGTGGCAGGCCCGCCGCGCGCTGCAGTTCGAACACCGTGTGCAGCGCGACCGTCTCGGCTGCCACCGGGATCGACGGCAGGCCGAGGCGCCCCGCCACTGCGCCGCTTGCCGCGACGCCGGCGCCCGCGAGCGTGTCCTCGACCGGCCGCAGCCACAGCGGCAGGTCAAAGGTCTTCGCATAGCGCATCGCCTGCAGCAGCACGCTGTTGTCGTGCGGCAGCGCGCGCGTCTGCATGAACGCCACACAGCCAACCTCGTGCATCGTCTCGATCTCGGCCAGCGCCTCGCCGCCCAGGCCGACCGTCAGCGCCCCGAGCGGATAAAGCCTGGCACCGGCCGCCTCGCGCGAACGCTGGCGCAGCATGCGCACCAGTCCGGGCTCGTCGAGCGGCGGATCCGTGTCTGGCGGGCAAACGACGCCGGTGACACCGCCGGCGAGCGCGGCGCGCATCTCCACCTTCAGCGCCCCCTCCGCGCCCGGTTCGCGCATCCGCGCGCACAGGTCGACGAGGCCAGGCGCGACGACCAGCCCGCGCGCATCGATCGTGCGCTCGGCCTTGAACCCGGCCGGCGCCGCGCCGATCGCCGCAATGCGGCCGTCGGCGACGAACACGTCGGCAACCGCGTCGTGCCCCGACGCCGGGTCGATTACGCGGCCGCGGACAATCGCCAGGTTCATTGCATCCTCTGCGACGACGCCGCGATCGACAGCACGGCCATCCGCACCGCGATGCCGAAGGTCACCTGCGGCAGGATCACGCTCTGCGTTCCATCAGCGACGCTCGAGTCGATCTCGACGCCGCGGTTCATCGGGCCCGGGTGCATCACGATCGCATCGGGCTTGGCGAGCCGCAGTTTCTCCTGCGTCAGGCCGTAGTTGCGGAAGAACTCCTGCGCGCTCGGCAACAGCGCGCCGCGCATGCGCTCGTTCTGCAGCCGCAGCATGATGATCACGTCCGCGCCGCGGATACCCTCGTCCAGCCGCGTGCACACGCGCACGCCCATCTCCTCGAGCCCGGCGGGCAGCAGGGTCAGCGGACCGACCGCGCGCACCTCGGGCACGCCGAGCGTGGTCAGCGCATGGATGTCGGAGCGCGCCACGCGCGAGTGCAGGATGTCACCGACGATCGCCACCGTGAGATTGGAAAAATCCCGCTTGTAGTGGCGGATCGTGTACATGTCGAGCAGGCCCTGCGTCGGATGCGCATGGCGGCCGTCGCCCGCGTTGATCACGTGGACGTGCGGCGCCACGTGCTGCGCGATCAGGAAGGGCGCGCCGCTGGCCGAATGCCGCACCACGAACATGTCCGCCTGCATCGCGGTCAGGTTGTTGATCGTGTCGAGCAGCGATTCGCCTTTGGTGGTGCTGGAGCGCGTGATGTCGAGGTTGAACACGTCCGCCGACAGCCGCCGCGCGGCGATCTCGAACGTGGTGCGCGTGCGGGTGCTGTTCTCGAAGAACAGGTTGAACACCGCCTTGCCGCGCAGCAGCGGCACGTTCTTCACCTCGCGCGCGGCAACATTGATGAAGCTGTCCGCCGTGGTCAGGACGCGCTCGATGATCGGCCGCGGCAACCCCTCGATCGACAGCAGGTGATGCAGCTCGCCATTGGAATTGAGCTGCGGATTACGCATTCTTCTGCTCGAGCGTGAGGGTCAGTCTGCCGGCCTCGTCGCGCGACAGCACGACGCTGACTTCGGGCGGGACTTCGATGGTGCGGCCGACCACCGCCGCCGCGACCGGCAGCTCGCGCCCGCCGCGGTCGATCAGCACCGCCAGATCGATCCGCGCCGGCCGACCATAGTCGAACAACTCGTTCATCGCGGCGCGGACGGTGCGTCCGGTGTACAGCACGTCGTCGACCAGCAGGATCTCGCCGCCGTCGACGTCGAACGGGATGCGCGACGGCTTGACGCTCGGGTTAAGCCCCGAGCGACTGAAGTCGTCGCGATAGAACGAGATGTCGAGCACGCCGACCGGATGCGGGCTCTTCAGTTCCGCCTTCAACCGTTCCGCCAGCCAGACGCCGCCGGTATGGATGCCCACGAGCCGCACGTCGCGGCCTGCCACCATTTCACGCACGCGCTGCGAGAAGGTACGGTAGATCGCTTCGGCGTCGAGCGCGATCATTTCGATTCATCCAGCCACTGCTGCAGGATCACGGATGCGGCTGCATCGTCCGCTCCGCCTGCAACGACCGCCGAGGAGTAGCGTTCGTCGACGAGCGCGACCGGACGATGGTATCGCCCTTCGAGCTGGCGCGCGAAACGCTCGCAGCGCGCGGTCATCTCGTGCGCCGCGCCGTCGGGATGCCGTGGAATGCCGACCACCAGCCGTGCCGGCTGCCACTCATCGATCAGCGCACCGATCCGCGCCCAGCGCGCGTCGCCGAGCGCGTCGATCACCGTCAGCGGACGCGCCTCCCGCGTGACCGTGTTGCCGATCGCGACGCCGATGCGCCGTGCGCCGAAATCGAACGCGAGCACGACGGCGTCGGTCATCGTGGAAACAGAAGAGGGAAACGAAAGCGGCCGACCCGATGCTGCGACGCGCATCCGCTCAAGCATGCCCGGCCATCCCGGACAGCTGGGTCGCATCGACGCCAAGCAGCTTCAGCGCTGCGTCGAAACGCTGCTCCACCGGCGTCTCGAAGATGATCTCCGATCGCGCCCCAACTGTCAGCCACGCGTTGTGCGCGATCTCGTTCTCCAGTTGCCCGCCGCCCCAGCCCGAGTGCCCGAGCGTGACGAGCAGCTTCTGCGGACCAGTGCCGTCGGCGACGGCCTCGAGCACGTCCTTGGAGGTGGTGAGCGCGATCTCATCGGCCACGGTCAGCGACGAACTGTAGTGGCCGGTCGGGCTGTGCAGCACGAATCCGCGCTCGGTCTGGACCGGTCCGCCGAAGAAGACCGGCGTGTCCTTCCAAGGCGCGATTTCCAGCTTCAGGTCGATCTTGTCGAACAGCTTGGCGAGCGTCAGTTCGGTCGAGCGATTGATCACCAGCCCGATTGCACCCTTGTCGTTGTGCTCGCAGATGTACACGACGGTGCGCTCGAAGTTCGGATCGACCAGCGTCGGCATCGCGATCAGGAACTGGTGCGTCAGGTTCAGCTGCGTCTTCCCCATGGGCAGAATTGTATTCTCAGTTCCGGACGGCGACCGAAAGCCGGTAGGCCGTTTGACATTTGCCAATCCATGGACGCTGCCCTCGTCTGGTTTCGCCGCGACCTGCGCCTGCACGATCACGCCGCGCTGTATCACGCGCTGCGTGCGGCCCGGCGCGTCTACTGCGCCTTCGTCTTCGATCGCGTGATCCTCGACGCGCTGCTGGCGGAGGGCATCCGGTCGGATCGACGCGTCGACTTCATCCACCGCTCCGTGGCTGAACTGGCCCGGCGGCTTCGCGGGCGCGGTGGCGCGCTGATCGTGCGGCACGGTGTGGCCGCCGATGAAATCGTCCGCCTGGCGCAGGAACTGCGCGTGGACGCGGTGTTCGCCAACGGCGACTACGAGCCTTACGCGATTGCGCGCGACGCGCAGGTTGCCGCGGCGCTCGGCGCCGCCGGCCGGCAACTGCTGACGTTCAAGGATCAGGTGATCTTCGAGAAGGGCGAATTGCTGACCGGCGCCGGCCGCCCTTTCTCGGTCTTTACGCCGTACAAGAACGCGTGGCTGAAAGCGCTGACACCTTTCCATCTGAAGGCCTATCAGGTCGACCGACACGTCACCGCGCTCGCGCAGCCAGCGACGCTCGATCCGATCCCGTCGCTGGAGCAGCTCGGCTTTCGTCCCTCGGACCTCGGCAGCCTGGCCATCGAAACCGGTGCGTCAGGCGGCGCGAAACTGCTCGACGGATTCAAGGCGCGCATCGATACGTATGACCGCACGCGCGACTTTCCGGCGGTCAAGGGGCCGTCATACCTGTCCGTGCACCTGCGGTTCGGCACCGTGTCGATTCGCGAGCTCGCCGGTTTCGCGACCGGGCGGGCGCACGCCGGCTCCCGCGGCGCGGCTGTCTGGC
>JBLMYK010000256.1:0-6302 GCA_050258235.1 Gemmatimonadota bacterium
AGTCGAGCAGCGCCTGAGTTGTCGCGTAGTCGCATGTCCAGAAGTTGCGCTCAAGCTCGGCAAGAGAAGGAGCCGGCGTCTGCGCGCCCGCCGGATTCATCACCGGCAGCGAGACGGCGAGGGCGGCAGCGACGACAGCACGTTGGAGGGCGGAGTGCTTGCGTGACATGGCGTTGTCCTTTACTTGGGCCAGGGATCGACGGATCCCGCTCGGCAAGCATTGCTTCGCACGCTCCGTGCCAGCAGCATCCTCGCTGTAAGCCCTTGATGGATCGAGGCTCGACCCGCGCCTGCCGTCCGGGAATCCCGTCACATCCGACGGCGCCCGTCGGATTCGACGGTCAATCCGCTTTGCAGATGCCGAGTTTGCGCATGCGCCCGCGCAGCGTGCTTGGATTCAGTCCGAGCCTCTCCGCGGCGCCGCCGCTGCCCTCGATCCTCCAACGCGTCGCTTCCAGGATGGTGCGAATGTGCATGCGCTCGACTTCCTCCAGCGTTCCGCTGGGAGCCATCGGCGTCGCGCGTATCTGCGGCCGCGCCAGCAGTTCGCCTGCATCGAGCGCGCCGCCCGGCGACAGGATCAACGCGCGTTCGATCACGTTCTGCAGTTCGCGGATGTTGCCCGGCCAGTCGTACGCAGTGGCGGCCTCCATGAACGCGGGAGCGATGCCATCCAGCGTCCGGCCGAGTCGGCGCGCCAGCCGCGTGGCGTAGTGCGTGAGCAACCGCGGGATGTCTTCGCGGCGCTCGCGCAGCGCCGGGAGCACGATCGGAAACACGTTCAGGCGGTAATACAGATCAGCGCGAAAACGCCCGGCGACGACTTCGGCATGCAGGTCGCGATTGGTCGCAGCGATAACGCGCGCGTCGGCATGCAGGCTTCGCATGCCGCCGACGCGCTCGAACTCCCCGTCTTGCAGTACGCGCAACAGCTTCGCCTGCGCTTCCAGCGGCAGCTCACCAATCTCGTCGAGGAACAGGGTTCCGCCGTCCGCGAGTTCGAAGCGGCCGCGGCGCTGCGCGATTGCCCCGGTGAAAGCGCCCTTCTCGTGGCCGAAGAGTTCGCTCTCGACCAGTTCGCGCGGCAATGCGGCGCAGTTGAGCTTGATCAACGGCCGGTCACTGCGCGCGCTCGCGGCATGGATTGCGCGCGCGGCGAGTTCCTTGCCGGTGCCAGTCTCACCCTGGATCAGCACCGTGCTGTCGGTCGGCGCAACCTGCGCGATCGCCTCGCGCACGCGTGCGAGCGCCGGCGATTCGCCGATGATTGCGTCATCGCGCTGGTCGTCGACCAGCACGCGGATCGCCGCCTTCGACCTGCGGTGCGCCTCGACCTCGCGCCGCAGCGCGACGTGCGTGCCCACGCGCGCCAGAAGTTCCTCGGGTTCGAACGGCTTGGTCACGTAATCGACCGCGCCAACCCCGAACGCGCGGACCTTTTCGAAGGTCTCCTTCAGCGCGGTCAGGAAGATCACCGGGATCGCGCGCGTGACCCCGTTTGCCTTCAGCCGGCGGCAGGTCTCGTAGCCGTCGATGCCGTCCATCATCACGTCGAGAAGGATCAGGTCCGGCACACGGCTCTCTGCGAGCGCCAGCGCCTGGTCGCCGCTCGCGGCGGCGAGCGTGCAATAGCCGGCCGCTTCGAGCTCCTGCGTCAGCAGGTCGACGTTCAGTGGCTCGTCGTCGACGATCAGGATGGTCGCGGAATCAGTGCCCAAGGTAGGTCGCAAGCTTGGAAAGCAATGCGTCTTCTTCGATCGGCTTGGTCAGGAAGTTGTCGCAGCCGCAGGCCAGGGCGCGCGCCTCGTCGTCCTTCATTGCATGTGCGGTCAGTGCGATGACCGGAATGCGCGCCAGCTCCGGGTCGGCCTTCAGCCGACGTGTCGCCTCCCAGCCATCCATGCGCGGCAGCGACAGGTCCATCAGGACGAGATCCGGTCTTTCGACGGCGGCACGCTCGAGCGCGGCTATGCCGTCGGCGGCGAACACGAGGCGGTAATGGTCCTCGAGCAGTTGCGCCAGCAAGTCGCGGTTCAGCTCGATGTCCTCCACGATCAGGATCGTCTTCATGGGGCGTCGATGTGCCTGCGCAGCGGCAGGGTCAACGTGAACGTCGAGCCCGCGCCCAGCGTGCTCTGCGCGCGAACATCGCCGCCCATCAGCCGCGCCAGCCGTCGCGCGATCGCGAGCCCCAGGCCCGTGCCACCATGCTCGCGCGTTCGGCTCGCGCCGACCTGCTCGAACTCCTCGAAGATCGATTCCAGCTTGTCGCCGGGGATGCCGATCCCGGTGTCGGCTACCGCTATTTCAATTGCGGCGCCGGTCACGCGGGCATCGAGGCGGATACTGCCGCGCTCGGTAAACCTGGCGGCATTGCTGAGCAGGTTCATCACGATCTGGCGCAGCTTGTCCTCGTCGGCGACGACCCGCGGCAGCCCATCCGCAAACGCCCTGACCGTTGTTACCGTGTCCGGGACCAGCGGCTCGATGGTACGCAGGCATTGCTCCAACACGGGCCCGAGGTCGACATCGGCGCTCGTCAGATCGACGCGACCGGCCTCGACCTTCGCCAGGTCGAGCACAGCGTTTATCAGCCCGAGCAGCTGCTGCGCGCTGGCGAGGATCTTTTCCAGGTTCTCGAACTGCTTTCGCTCGAGCCGCTCCTGCGAGCGACGCATCACGATGCGCGTGAAGCCGATGATCGCATTCAGCGGAGTGCGCAGTTCGTGCGACATGTTCGCAAGGAACGCGCTCTTGTGGTGGCTCGCGATTTCGAGCTGCCGGCTCTTCTCCTCAATCTCGCGGAACAGCCGCGCGTTCTGGATCGCCAGCGCGGACTGGGTCGCGAATGCCTTCAGCAGGTCAATCACTTCCGGCGCGAACTCGCCGGCGTGCCTGCGATGGACGACCAGTCCGCCGAGCAGCCGATCCTCCCTCAGCAGCGGCACCGCGAGCAGCGAGCGGTAACCCAGGCGCAGCAGGATCGCACGCACCCGGCTTTGATAGGCATGTTCGTCGGCCAGGTCGCCGATCGCCGCCGGTTCTCGCGTAACCGCAAGGCGCCCAATCGCGCCCTCTCCCTTCGGAATCGCGGCCGAACGGAGTGACTCGACCAGTTCTTCGGGCATCCGGTCGGTCGCGTGCAGGCGAAACTGCTCGAGCCCCTCTTCGTATTCGTAGACGGCGCCGCCATCCATGCCAGCCAGCGGCGCGGCGCGCGCGACGATCGTGCTCAGCACCGTTTCCAGGTCGAGTGTCGAACTGACCGCCTGGCCAACTTCGCCCAACGCCCGCAGCTGTTCGACCGAACGGGTGAGCTGACTCGTCCGCGCCTCCAGTTCCCGGAACAGCCGCGCGTTCTCGATCGCGATCACCGCCTGATCGGCGAAGGTCTTCAGCAGCGCAACCTGCGACTCCGGAAATGATCCGGGCTCGGGCCGACAGATCGCCAGCGCGCCGATGGGTGCGCTTTCGCGCATCAGAGGAATTCCCAGCACGCTGCGCACGCCGTACTGCGGCCCTTCGCGGAACGCGTACTCGCGATCGTCGAGCACATCCGGAATAGCGATCACGCTGCGCGCCAGCACGGCTCGGCCGGCCGCGGTGTCGGCACCGGGCGGTCGCGGAAACAGTCGACGCGCCCTGTCAGCGCCCTCGCGATTCAGCAGATTCGCGAGCGCTCCCAAATGCATTGTCTTGCCGTCGAACGTGACCAGATTGACCACGGACGCGCTGCACAGTTTGGCCGCGGCGGCCGCAATCGCCTCGAACACGGGCTGCACGTCGCGCGGCGAACTGGATATCACGCGCAGGACCTCGCCGGTGGCCGTCCGCTGCTCGAGTGCCTCAGTGAGTTCCTGGTTGCGCGCCTCGCGCTCGCGCGCCATGCGCGAGTTCTCGATCGCGATAACTGCCTGGTCGGCGAAGGTGCGCAGCAGCTCGACCTCGGCGTCGGCGAACTCCCCGACCTCGGCGCGGTTGACCGAGATGGCACCCAGCACCTGGCGTCCGCGGAACATCGGCACACTCAGGACGCTGCGATAGCCGGCGACGCGGGCGACCGCCTTGGTGGCGTACTCAGGATCGGTCTCCGCCAACGCGTCGGCGACGTTCATCACCTTGCCATCGCGGATCGCGCGCGACGTATACGACGCCCCGCCGGGGCGCATTGGAAACAGCGCCTGCGCCGCGGCCAGGCTGTCGGGAGTCAGCCCGTAGGCGCTGGCACTGTGGATCCATTCGCCGTCGTACGTGAAGACCCATCCGATTTTGGCGCCCGTCAGGTGCGCGGCCCGCTCGGCTATCACGTCGAACACTGGCTGGGTGTCGGTCACCGAGCCGCTGATGACGCGCAGCACCTCGGCCGTCGCGGTCTGACGTTCCAGTGCCTGACGGGTCTCGTGGAACAGGCGCGAGTTCTCGATTGCGATCATCGCCTGGTCCGCGAAGGTCTGGAGCAACGCGATCTGGCGCTCGCTGAACGGACCGGACCGTGCGCGGCCAACCGCGATCGCACCAATCGGGCTGCCGTCGCGCAGCAGCGGCAGGCAGAGCACGCTGCGGAAGCCGAGCTGCGCTCCGCGCTTGAATACGTATTCGCGGTCGGCGAGCACGTCGTGAATCGCGACCACACCGCGCGTCAGCACCGCCCGGCTGGCCGCGGTGCCGCGATCGGCGGGGCGCGGAAAGACTTCGCGCAGCGCGTCGACCGCGGTTGGATTTTCGACCGCGAGCGCCGCGATCTGCACCAACCTGCCATCGAACGTGAATACATTGGCGGAGGTGGCGCCACACAGCTTCAGCGCCGCCGTCGCGATCATCTCGAACACCGGCTGCGCATCGCCCTGCGAGCGCGGGATCACGCGCAGGATCTCGCGGGTCGCCGAAAGCTGCGCGCCCGCGTCGATGCGCCGTGTGCGACGCGCTGCCGGCAACGCGGCTCCGCGCGCCCCCTCTCGACCGTGCCTGCGCTCCTCGATCGCCATTCCGCCCCCACCTTGACGGCGCCGCAACCATACCCTCGGCCTCCTCGCGTGCCAATGGCGGCAATTACCGTCGCAGCGCAGTGCGCGCAGTAAGATCGCCGACACTCGAAGGAGAAGCCAATGCCATCCCTGCCAAGTTGGGTTTCCATCGTCGACGTCGGCCCGCGCGACGGGCTGCAGAACGAGAAGCAGATGATCCCGGCCGACGTCAAGGTCGAGCTGGTCGACCGCCTGACGGCCGCCGGCTTCGGCAACATCGAGGTTACGAGCTTCGTGTCGCCGAAGTGGGTGCCGCAGATGTCCGACGCGGCCGAGGTGATGGCGCGCATCCGGCGCAAGCCCGGCGTCGTCTACTCGGTGCTGACGCCGAACATGAAGGGCTTCGAAGGGGCGCTTGCAGCGAAGGCCGACGAGATCGTGGTGTTCGGCGCGGCGAGCGAGGCGTTTTCGCAGAAGAACATCAACTGCTCGATCGCCGAATCGATCGAACGCTTCGCGCCGGTGTGCGAGGCGGCCCGCGCGCACGGCATCCACATCCGCGGCGCGATCTCGTGCGCACTCGGCTGCCCGTACCAGGGTGAGGTGAAGCCGGAGGCCGTTGGCTATGTCGCGCAGCTGCTGAAGCAGATCGGCGTGCAGCACTGCGGCGTGGCCGACACGATCGGTGTGGGCACGCCGCGCGCCACGCAAGCGGCGATGGAGGCGGCGCTGAAACATTACGACCTGAAGGACGTGTCGGGCCACTTCCACGACACCTACGGCCAGGCGGTCGGCAATGTCTATGCGTGCCTGGAGATGGGGATCAGCACCTTCGACACCAGTGTCGCCGGGCTCGGCGGCTGTCCGTATGCCAAGGGCGCGACCGGCAACGTCGCCACCGAGGATGTGCTGTACCTGCTGCGCGGCCTCGGCATCGAGACCGGCATCGATCTCGATCAGGTCGTTGCGATCGGCCAATGGATCAGCGGCATCCTGAACCGCAAGGCATTCGCGCGCGCCGGCAACGCGATCGCGGCGAAGAAGGCCGCCTGACCCGAATCAGTCCGCACTCCACGACGCCGAAGAGACCTCGACGTGCTGCCGGCCCTGCGCCAGCAGCGTCGCGGCCTCGCGCACCGTGTGTTCGATCACCTCGCGCGCGGACGTGATATCCCGCACCAGCCCGGAGGACTCGCCGGCGATCACCGCCGCGACGTCGAAGTTGCCGGCGCTGCGCGCGGCGACGTATTTCGCCGCCTCGTCGTCGAGGTGGCGCATCAGCTCCACCTCGCGTCCGAGCCAGCGCTCCAGATGCGCGTTGCGCAGGCACCGGCCGGT
>JBLMYK010000257.1:0-2568 GCA_050258235.1 Gemmatimonadota bacterium
TCGCTCCAGCGCTGCTGGTCGAAATAGAAGAGTGCCAGGTGCCACCAGTTGTGCACGGCGAGGAAGTTGTCCGTCGACCAGTCGTCCGTGCGCGATTCGAGCCACTCGCGGCCGTCGTCGATGCGGTTGGTCATCTCCATCACGTGCGCTACGGCGTGAACGGCCCAGGCGTCGCGTCGGTCACGATCGAGCGCGCGGCGTCCGGCGTCCTCTGCGGCCGCGTAGTCGCCCGTTTCCTCGAGGCCGAAGGCGTGCATGCCGAGGTAATAGCCTTCGAGGCGGGAACCTGCCTCGATCGAACCCAGCCGGCGGGCCACGCGGTCCCGCAACTCGCTCGACTGCCCGAGGAAGAAATCGCCCTGGTGCGCCGCGATCATCGCCAGCGCATCGTCGGCCTGGTCGACGAGGATCTTCTCCCACGCCGCGCAGGCGTCGTGCAGCCGCCCGTCAATCCATCGCCCCAGGGCGTCGAGGTGGCGCAATTCGCGTGCCGAGGCCCCGCGGGCGACCGACCGGCCCGCCGCAAGCGCCGCCCGCGCCTCCGGCAGCAGCGACTTCTCGGTGCCGAGCACGCACAGCAGTCCCTTGAGGACGTGACCCATGACCAGGCCGGGGTCGATCGCTGTCGCCCGGTCGACTTCCGCGACGGGATCGTTGTTGAAGGTCAGTAGCTTTGCGACAGCCGCGTCGTAATGGGCCAGGGCGGCACCGTCAGTAATCGTCAGCGGAACCCCGAACTGGTCGCGATGCGTCATCGCTCAGCCCTCCGGACGGTCTGCGGCAGGAGGGCGATGGTACACCCGCCGGACACGAATGTCCGGGCGGGTGCGAGCTACTGCCCGCGGAACACCGGCTTGCGCCGCTGCATGAACGCGGTCATCGCCTCGGTAAGATCGTCGGAGTGCAGGAACGCAGAGTTCCACAGCGCGACATAGTCGAGCGCGGCGTCGACATCGCGGCGTACCGGGAAGCCGAGCACCTGCTTCGAGCCCTGAACCGCCAGCGGTGAGTTGGCGGCGATTTCCTGAGCCAGCCGCAGGGCGCGCTCGAACAGGGCCTCCCGGTCGGGCAGTACGTGGTTCACGAGGCCGATCTCCTTCGCCCGCGCCGCGCCGATGTCGCAGCCGGTGAAGATCAGCTCACGGGCCGGTCCATCGCCGATCACGCGCGGCAGCCGCTGCAGCGTGCCCACGTCCGCCACCATCGCGATCCGCGTTTCGCGCACCGAGAACGTGGCGTCCGCGGAGCAGAGGCGCATGTCGCAGGCAGTGATCAGGTCCATGCCTCCGCCGATGCAGGCGCCGTGCACCGCGGCGATCACCGGCTTGTTGGTGTTGGCGAAGCTCGAGCAGGTCTGCTGGTATCGACGGACGTCGTCGTACAGCGCTCGGCGCTTGCCGACGCCGGACTCGCCCTTGCCAGAGATCGCGCCGCCACCCGCGAGCGCCGCGGCATGGTCCATCAGATCGATTCCGGCACAGAACGCCTTGCCGCGGCCGGCCAGCACGATGACGCGCACGTCGGGATCCGCGTCGAGGTGGGCAACGGCGGCCGGGATCGAATCCCACAGGGCGCGGTGCAGGGCGTTCAGCTTCTCGGGGCGGTCGAGCCACAGCAGGGCAACGGCGCCGTCACGTTCGATGGTCAGGTTCTGGAAAGTCATCGGTCGTCTCAGGGTGCGAAGTATCGGGACAGTCGGGATCACGCGTTCGCGCGTCGACGCAACTGGCGTGCGACGTCGGTGGCCCGACGCAGCAGCGTATCGGTCGTTCCGGGCGCCAGCGCGGCGAGCTTCTCGACCAGCGCCGTCCCCGGTGGCACGGCAATCTCGGCCAGGCGGAAGCGGATCGCCAGGAAGATCGACCACACGACCCAGGAGGGTGGCATGTTCAGCGCCTCGGGCCAGAATTCCGCCGTGTCGGGGTTCTCCTGGATCTGCGCGGCCATCGGCGTGTCGATGACGCCGGGCAGCACCAGCGACACATGGATGCGTTCGCCTACCAGCTCGGTGCGAAGCGCTTCCGTCAGGCCGACCAGCGCGAACTTGCTCGCGCAGTACCCACCGAGGGGTGAGAAGCCGCGACGGCCGGCGAGCGAGCCTACGTTGACGACGTGGCCGCGGCCCTGCTTCCGCATCACTTGCACGGCGGACTGCATGACGTGCAGCGCGCCGATCAGGTTCACGTCGAGCATCTTCTGCAGGTCGGCGTCGCGCAGGTCTTCGACCTTCGACGCGATCAGCACGCCCGCGTTGTTGACGACGATGTCCACGGCGCCGAAGCGCTTCACCGCCTTGCGGAAGGCCGCTGTCACAGCGGCGGCATCAGTGACGTCAGTGGACGCGACCAGTGTCGCGGCGCCCAGCTTGCGAGCCTCGGCGGCCACTCTGCCCAGCACCTTCGCGCGACGGGCCAGCAGCACGACATTCGCGCCGGCGGCAGCGAACGCAAGCGCGGTCTCGCGGCCGATACCGCTCGAAGCGCCGGTGATCAGGACGGTGCGGTCGCGGAACGACATTCCCTGCGGTGGCATGTGCGGAACCCTCATGCTGGATCCCGCAGCGTAAAC
>JBLMYK010000258.1:0-25367 GCA_050258235.1 Gemmatimonadota bacterium
ATACTTCCGGCTCAACACCAGCGTCATCGCCGCCGTCAACGTCGTCTTCCCGTGATCCACGTGCCCAATCGTCCCCACATTCACGTGCGGCTTCGTCCGCTCAAATTTGCCTTTGGCCATCGCTGACTCCTGACTGCCTCGTCCTGTTTGCCGACCGGGTTGCCCGGCGAAATCAACAACTTACCTGAATAATCCTGGTGCCCATGACGCGGATCGAACGCGTGACCTCTCCCTTACCAAGGGAGTGCTCTACCACTGAGCCACATGGGCGAAGGTGCCAATCACGCACCCTGCAAAAACTTGGAGCGGGTGAAGGGAATCGAACCCTCGTCATAAGCTTGGAAGGCTTCTGCTCTACCATTGAGCTACACCCGCCCGTCGAATCGACACGCAAAAGCCTCGAACCGCTGCGCCCGCCGCACGAAAAAGCAAATAGCCGGGGTTTCCTTTGCATTCGCTGATGGTGGAGGAGGTTGGATTCGAACCAACGTAGGCGTAAGCCAACAGATTTACAGTCTGCCCCCTTTAGCCGCTCGGGCACCCCTCCGGTAAGGGAACCGCAAATTATGGTTGCGCGACAAGCACTTGTCAAACGACTCGGCCAAGAGAGTCGCCGTTCACTGGCGGGCCGACTTGAGCAGCGAATTCACCGCTGCGCGCCGGCGCTCCGACGTTTGATAGTGCCCTCAAACTGACTTCAGTCCGGGCGTTGCCGTCCGCCCCTACGCGGGGCCTGCTCACGGCGAAGGCGCTCCGCCAAGCAGCGCCGCCGTTGACGACGGCTACATCTGGCCGCCTTCGCCAAGTAGCCGCCGCGAGGAGTCTGACTCCCCGCATCCGGCACCGACTCTGGCGCCGTGGGTGGCGCGTTTCTTGTCGCCCCCGACAGTGTCTTCTCATATCCCCTGCGTCGATTGGCAGTCGCCGCCTGAATCTTGCTTACGTCCCGATGTCCCTCATGGCGTGAACCCTCGCCGGCGCGACAACGTGCGCCCTAAGCACGCCGCAGATTTACGAGCGCGATTCCGGCACCAACAGCGATCGCCGCAACCCCAAAGCGCAACGACAGAGACTCAGCGAGCAGCAGCACGCCGAACGTCACACCGAACATCGGCGCCAGGAACGAGAACACCGCCAGGCGCGCCGCGAGGTACTTGGTCAACAGCCAGAACCACGCGAGGTAACTCGCGAACGCGACCACCACGCTCTGGTACACGAGACTCGCGAGTACAAGTGCGTCGACGTGCACGACGCCGGGCTCCCCTATCGCAGGCGAAGCAAGCGCGAGCACTATCGCCGATACCGCGAGTTGATAAAGCAGAGTCTTCTCTGCGCGCGCGGAGGCGAGCCGCGTAGCCCGGATGAGCACGGTGGTCGCGGCCCACATCGTCGCAGCCAGGATGCCGCATAGATCGCCGATCACCGTGCTGCGCGCCTGCGTGGCGAAGCCGTCTGCAAACGCCAGCGCCAGCCCTGCGAATGCGAGTAGAACGCCTGCCCACTGCACCCCGGTGAGTCGCTCTCCGGGCACGAGCCAGGCGAGTCCAAGCGCGGTGAGGATTGGTGCCAGGTACACGAACACGACCATGCGCGAGGCCGAAGTGTGGTTCAGCCCGACGTAGATCAGGAAGAACTCGGCGGCGAACAGCAGACCGGCGAAGACGCCAGGTACCAGTGTGCGGTCGCGGTCGAACAGCGGAATCGCACGCCCCCGCGTCCATGCAAGCAGCAGGAGGGTGGCGACCGCCGAGCGGATCGCCGCCTGCGCGACCGGCGACACGCCGAAGAGCGCGACCTTGATCGCGACCTGCTGCATGCCCCACAGCATCGTGAGCACGACCATCAGGCCGAGGGCGGTGGCGTCGAGCGGCTTGCGATCCATGGAAATGACGGAGAGGCCCGCATCATTCCACAGAGTCAGGGCGACAGGATTCGCCGGCCAGTTCCAGTCGAACTGACAGGGGGGAGTGTGCGCTCGATCAGGCCGAGTCCGGACCGGCTGCCGTAACGGAACGTCAAGATGTCTGTGGACTTCTTGCAAGGCGTGACCACGGCTCCGAGCGTGAGTGCGTTCGCCGACCGGTCCGCCGCCGCAGACGACAACGTCGGACGGCGTTCGCCTGTCGAGCATGCGATGCTGACGATCAGGCATCTGGACGGCTCGCGGAGCCCGCGACATCTGAGTTTAGGAGGCCCTACAACCGCCTCGCGCGCAAGTGCCCCCGATAGCCGACCCGGAGCAAGCGAGTTACGATGCCGCGCTTTTCATGCGGAACCGCACGCGACGCTGGCGATGAGCTTCACTCTCGACGAACGACACGCCGAGTTCATATTGCGGCCACATACTTCCGTCGCGGTCGCGTCCCGCGCCGCCAACAACGTGCCGTCGCTGTTCAAGGCCGCGGCATGCCGCGTGAGCCCGGATCGCCGCCGCGTGACGCTATACGTCGATCAGCAACTGGCGGCGAGCGTCCTGCGCGATCTGCGCGCCGGCAGCCCGGTCGCCGCCGTGTTCACCGAGCCGGGGACCCACCGATCGATACAGTTGAAAGGCGAACGCGCCGACATCGGATCGGCAACTCCTGCTGATCGCGAATACGCGCGCGAGCGGATCGAAAGCGTAGTAGTGCATCTCACGGCGCTCAGGTATCCCGAGGCGGGTGTGCGCTGCTATTTTCATTTCGTACCTGAGCAGCTAATTGCGGTTTCCTTTACGCCGACCGCCGCGTTCGAGCAGACCCCAGGCCCCGGCGCCGGCACAAGATTGGATAAATGAGCCCGGCCCTGTCCAGTCCTCTGGAGGCGATCCGTACCTGTCTGGAGGGACTGATCCCTTCGCTGGTCGCCAGCTGCAGTGCCGATGGGATGCCAAACGTGACCTACGTATCGCAGGTTCACTACGTCGATCGTGAGCACGTGGCGCTTACCTACCAGTTCTTCAACAAGACGCGCGAGAACATCCTCGTCAATCCACACGTGACCGCCCTCGTCGGTGACACGACGATCGGACGGCGCTACCTGCTACGACTGAAGTACCTTCGAACCGAGGAAAACGGGCCGACCTTCGAGAGCTTGAAGGCGAGGCTGGCCGGCATCGCGTCGCACTCTGGCATGACCGGCGTGTTCAGACTCCGCGGTGCCGACATCTATCAGGTTGTGGCGATCGAACCGGTCGATGGCCCCTTGCTGCCGCCGAAGCCGCGGCGCTACCAACCCATGTCAGCGGTGCGCCAGATCGCCCAGCGCATCGCCGCCGCCGGCGACCTGCGTGCGCTGCTCGACGATGCGCTCGCGGCGCTCGACGAACACATGGAGATCCACTACGCGAAAGTGCTGATCCTCGAGGACGGCAAGGGCCGTGCGCCCCGCCTGTACACGGTTGCGTCGCGCGGGTACGAAACGTCGGGCGTCGGCTCGGAGATCCCCGTTGGGCAGGGCGTCATCGGCGTGGCGGCTGAGCAGCGTGTGCCGATCCGCATCATGCACTTCACCGCCGAGTACACGTACAGCCGTGCGGTGCGCGAGCAGTGGATCGCCCGCGGCGCGGCCGATCCGCTCGAAACCGAAATTCCGCTGCCAGGCCTCGCGGAACCGCACAGCCAGCTCGCGGTGCCGATTGTGCTTGGCAGCCGCGTGGTCGGCGCGTTGTACGTGGAGAGCGAGGAATCAGCGCGCTTCGACTACGACGACGAGGACGCACTGCTCGCGGTAGCGACGCACCTGGGCGCAACGATCGCGGCACTGCAGACCGCCGCGGATGCGAGCGAGGAATCTCCGTCCATGCTGGCAACCCCTCATCCGGCGACGGGCGAGCCGATCATGATCCGACACTTCGCCGCCAACGACAGCGTGTTCGTCGACAACGAGTACCTGATCAAGGGTGTGGCCGGCGCGATACTCTGGAAGCTGGCGCGCGAGTATGCGGCCGGCCGCCGCTCCGAGTTCACCAACCGCGAACTGCGGCTCGACCCATCGCTGCGCTTACCGGACATCAGCGACAACCTCGAGGCCCGGCTGATCCTGCTGGCGCGCCGGCTGGAGGAGCGCGTACCGTCGATGCGCATCGTCAAGACCGGGCGCGGGCGCTTCCGGCTCGACATCGCGCGCCCATTGCGGCTCGCCGAGAGCGAATGACTATTTGGGCGGCGCCGGAAACTGCACGAACGGTCCCGTGGGCGTCTGGCCCGGCGGCAGATATGCCGGCACCGGTTCGCCGGGCGCGCCGAGGCTCTTCACGAAACGAAACAGAGAGCGCCGATCTGCATCGCTCATGTCCCGCAGCGCGAACCATGGCATCGGCGGGCGCAACTGCGTTGTCCGCGCGAATTTGACCCACTCTTCCTCGGTCAGTTTGGACATGAACAGGCGCAGATTGGCCGGATAAGTTGTGCCCCATGGCCCCCTCCAGCCAAGCGAATCGCCCTTCAGCCATTCCGATTCGGGCACCTTGCCGCCGCTCACCGCGTAGCCGGCGGTATGGCAGTCGTTGCAGCCCGCGATTTTTGCAACGTACCGACCCCGTTCGATGCTTACCTGCCCGCGCTCGGCAGTGGTCCTGCCTTCCGCCGCTTGCGCGAACGCTGGGGCGAAGGCCAGCACGACGGCAATCAATGCCACGCTCCACAACGCATATTCGGACCAGTGGAATCGCTTCATTTGTATCGGCCTCCCTATGTTCTCGACGCTCAGTCAAGCCGCGACGGGCAGCGGCGCCAGTGCATGCATCAGCTTGTCCCACTCGCGCGCAGCCAGGTGGGGCCGGACCAGTTCAAGGACGCCACCGAAGACATGCGCGGGCGCCTTGCGTTGCATGTCACCCAACGCGCCCGCGCGCTCGATCGGCGTGGTGTTCGGCACCATCCAGCGCATCACCTCCGCCATTTCCTGCGGGTCGACCGACTGCACCAGCGCGTCGTGAATCGCGTGCAGTTGCTCGTCGCTGTAGCTCGCCCACAAAGTTGCGTTGTGGTCGGTCTCCTCGAGATGCATGTGCTCAAAGTTCTCGGCGACAAAAATGCAGAGCCCACGGTACAGCCGGTTAGCCTCTGCGATGCGGGCGGAACCGGGAGTCGCCTCCACGCGCACAGCCAGGTCCTCGAGCGCGGCGAGCGAATCCTCGTGATGCGCGTGATCCCGCGCCGCCGCCGCGCTGGATCCTGGACGGCATGCCTCCAGCGCGGGATGCAGGAACTCGTCTTCCTTTTCCAGGTGGGCGCGCGCGAGCGCAAGCAGCGCACGCACACGCGCTATCGTCGCCGTGGTATCAGCCTCGTCTAGCGCATCCATGCGCCCCACGGCAAGCAGCGTATCCGTCATCACGGCGCGCAGCGCCTTGTGGATCGGGCCATAGATGTCGAAGCGCGGTGTCATCACGTAATCTCTCCTTCGTTTCTATCGTTTGAGCGGACAGATCGAAGCTTAGGAACGGTCGTGCCGAGGCGCTGCTAAATGTTCGCTAAGGATTTCCTAAGAACTTCGTAAGACGATTGCATGTGTAAGAATGAATATTTCATTTGAAGCAAGCTGATGCTCCACGGTCCGCCGCCACTGCCCGTCGCGCCCGCTTCTGACCCGGTCGCTTCGCCATGCGTCTCCGTGTGCCGGATGAATCCGGCAACCGGCTACTGCGAGGGCTGCCTGCGGACCATCGATGAGATCGCCGGCTGGACGGTCTTCGACGACGACGAAAAACGAGCCATCGTGGCTCAGTTGCCACGACGGCGCGCCGTCGCCTGATGCGATGACGCGACCCGCCGTACGCTGGTATTTCGACTTCGTGTCGCCTTACGCGTACTTGCAGTCACTGCGTCTGCCGCAGATCGAGGAGGCCGCCGACGTTGAACGGGTGCCGGTGCTATTCGCTGGCTTGCTGTCTCACTGGGGCACCACGGGCCCAGCGGAGGTCGCACCGAAGCGCACTTTCACGCTTCAGCACATCTGCTGGATCGCGCATACGAACGATGTCCGGATCACGCTGCCGACGACGTTTCCCTTCAATCCGCTGTCGCTGCTACGGCTTGCCATCGTGAAGTCGTCCGAACCGGCAGTGGTGACACGCATTTACGACTGGGTATGGCGGGAAGGTCACACACCGGACGACATACCTGCATTCGATGCGCTGCTCGCCGAACTCGACGTCGATCGCTCCATGCTCGACGACGCCGGGGTGAAGTTCAGCTTGCGGGCAAATACCGAAACGGCCATCGCAGCCGGCGTGTTCGGCGTCCCGTCCACGATCGTAGGCGACGATTTGTTCTGGGGGCAGGACTCCACTGAAATGCTGCTCGGTCGCCTGCGCGGCGATCCGTTCTTCGATTCCGCGCCGTACAAGTTCGCGCCGCAAGTCGCGTTCGGGGCGAAACGCAGGAAATGAACGACATCCATCCACCCGGTCACAAGCCACGCAACGCGCATATAGGCGAGGCGTTCGAACGCCGCGTATCCATCGACCCTGCCGAGATTCGCCGCTTCGCGGCATCGGTCGAGGATTTCAATCCGCTGCATCACGACGAGGCGGTGGCTGCGCGATCACGCTTCGGCACGCTGACCGCGAGCGGCACGCACACCGCGTCGCTGCTGATGGCGCTGACTGCGACCCACTATTCCAAGCATGCCCAGCCTCTGGGCCTGGATTTTTCGCTCAGGTTCCGCAAGGCAGTCAAAGCGGGCGACACGCTGCTTCTGCGCTGGACAGTGACACGGATCGAGTTCAAGCCGTCGCTGCAGGGGGAACTGGTGTCGCTGGTCGGCGAAGCGATCAACCAGGCCGACGAGACGGTGCTGACGGCCACGGCACTCCTCTTGGTCACCGACAAGCAGTGAGCGCGCGCGTCAGTTTCGAGCCACCGGTCACCGGCCCGGCCTATGGCCGCGGCTTCCGCGCCGCGGCCGCGTTTGCAGCGCTGGGACTGTTGGCGTGGGGTGCGCGCACGGTTCTCGCGCTGGGAATCGGGCGGGGGGACGGTGATGGCTGGATCGTCCTCGGCGCCGCCGCCTTCGCGCTGCTAGGCACCTTGTACTTCATGATCACTTCCAGAACAACGATCGACGCGCAAGGCATCCGCCAGAGCGGCTTAATCGAGCGCAAGACCGAATGGAGCGACATTCTCTACGCGCGCGTGCGAGGTCCGGCGTTTTCGCGCCGGCTGGTCGTGCGCAGTGTCAACGGACGTTTTCGCTACTACTTCGGCGGCACGCGGGAATTGCTGGCCGCCTTTGATCAGATCGCGGCCGCCTATCCTCGGCGGCGGTGATCGAACGATGCCTGCCGCACGGCCCTTTCCGTCCACGATGCACGTGCTGGAGCGCGGCTGGCTGTCGTCGAACAGCGTGGTCTTCATCGACGGCGACGAAGCCGCCGTGGTCGACACCGGTTACTACGCACATGCGGCGCAGACCGTGTATCTGATCGACCGCGTCCGCGGTGACCGCGCCCTAACACGGATCATCAATACTCACCTGCATTCGGATCATGCTGGCGGAAACGCGCAGCTGCGTGAGATACACGCCGCGACGGTCGCCATCCCGTCCGGACAGGCCGCGGCGGTCCTGCACTGGGATACGGACGCGCTGACATATGCGCCGACCGGCCAGTTCTGCCCTCGCTTCAATTACGACTTGCTCCTGGACGCCGGCGATTCGATCCGGCTCGGCGGGCTCGATTGGGAAGTGCTTGCGGCTCCGGGCCACGATCCGCACATGGTGATGCTGATCAACGACGACGAAGGACTGCTCATCTCGGCCGACGCGCTGTGGGAAGACGGGTTCGGTGCGATCTTTCCCGAGATCGAAGGTGAGTCCGGTTTCGCTGAACAGCGTGCCGCGCTGCAGTTGATCGAACGTCGGCGTCCGCGCGTTGCAATTCCCGGCCATGGGCCGCCGTTCGGGGGGATCAATGCAGCGCTCGATCGCGCGTACGCGCGACTGGAGGCATTGACAGCCAGTCCCGAGCGCAACGCGCGCCATGTACTGAAGGTTCTGACGAAGTTCTGGTTGATGCAGGTGCGTGAGACAAGCCGTCAAGCCGCGCACGCCCATTTTGATTCGGCGCGGTACTTCCACGTCATCCATCGGCGGTACTTTGCGGACCAGGCGTTTGCGACGATGATCGACCGCACGCTGCAGGAGCTTGCTGCAGCTGGAGCGGTGCAGATCGAGAGCGAGCGCGTCCGCGATGTTGATCGATGAGGGCTTCATCTCCTTTCCGGTTTTCGGCGTTGACCGCACTGATGGTCGCGGCTGTGCTGGTCGGCTGCAGCAGCGTTCTGCCATCGCCTCGGCCCGGCGATCGCGAAGCACCGGCGCTGGGGTTCTTCAGTCGCATCCGGGTCCCGAACGGTTTCGAGCCGGCACTGCGTCTGAAGGGGACGGGCGTGCAGATCTTCCGTTGCGAGGCATTCGGCCGCGAATACCTGTGGCACTTCCGCCAGCCCGAGGCCAATCTGACCGATGACCGCGGGCAGCTTGTCGCGCGCCATGGCGCGAATTTCACTTTCGAGCATCGAGACGGCAGCCGCCTGGTGGCGAAGATTACCGCCTACGATGATGCGCCGAGCCCCACAGACTTGCGCTGGGTCCTGATGTCGGCGAAGTCCTTCGGCCATGGTGCGCTTGCATCGATCGCCTACGTCCAACGGGTGAACACCCACGGTGGGATGCCTCCCCCCAGCTGCGAAGCCAGCGAGGTAAACCGAGTGCTGCGCGTGGACTTTTCCGCCGACTTCATCTTCTACCGTGCGCGCGATTAGCCTCCGGGCCTGGACCATCGTCCTGCTATTGATATCGGCGAGCGCGGCATGTGCGCAACCGGCGTCGACCGGGTACCTCGGGCGCCCCATTTACAGCGAACCCGGTGCCGGCCTGCAACTTCCACCCGGGTGCGCCGTGGAGCCATCCTGGCGCGCCGCACTTGGAACGTCAGATCTCGAAGTGTGGATTGCCGATTGCAGCGGCACTGTACGTGCCTGGCTCCTGCGCCGCTCGGTGATCGAGATCCTCGCGGCCAATCAGGCACGGCTGCGATTTCTCGTACTCGACGAACGTACCTGGCCGGGCGAGGTCGCCGGCGACAGCGCGAGCGTGCAATGTGCGGGGCGCGCCGGCGGCGAGGCGGGCTATGTCGTTGTTGGCGCCAGGTGGCGCAACGTCGGCAGGAACAATACCGAGCTGCGGCTGGCCAGCGGGACGGCTGCTGTACGCGCTGATCGCAGCGCGCTCAAATTCCTCGATACTCCGGTGTCAGCGGTCGATTGCACGCGTTTCCCGGCGCGAGAGGCAATGATGCGACGCCTGCAGCAGGAATCACGCTGACAACACTCATGAATTCGCCGAGTACCGCCGGCAAACGGCAACCGGACTCGAAACGGATCATTAATAGAGCGCGAAGTCCTCGTTCGATCGAGGCAACTGGACCGAACTGCCCACGGCGCGCAGCAGCAGCTTCACGGCGATCTCGATCACCGTGCCCGAAACCCGACTAAATAAGTAGGAAATCGTCACTGCCGCCTCCTGAATCGCACGACCGTGCGTAACTTGCGAAAAAAAGTCGGATCGATCAGGGTGACCGCGCGCCTCGCCCATCCATCCTTGGCGCAGGATCACAGCTCGCCACCACCCGTTCGAAAGCCGCCTGAGCCCTCGCATAAGCATCCCGATCACGGAACAGTCGGTCTTCGTTGTGCAGCGCAAGAACGATTGCGTATAACTCGAACGCAACCTGCTCCGGGTCGGTGTCCAATGCCAGCTCGCCCAGATCAATCGCCTGTCTGATCATCCGTGCCAGTTGCTTGCGCAACTCGGCCAGTCCCGTCAGCAGCGCGTCGCGGACTGCGCCGGGCCGATCGTCGTACTCGGTTGCACCGCTGACGAACAGGCAGCCCCTTCCGCCTAACCCCGAGCGCACCCACTCGAGCCAGCGTTGCCAGGTCGCCCGCAGCCGAGCCAGGCCACGAGGCTCCCGCAGGGCCGGAGTCATGACTTGCTCCACAAACCGCCGCTCGTATTCCTTCAGCGCTGCGACTTGCAGTTCTTCCCGCGACCCGACCCGTGAAAACACTCCGCTCTTCGACAATCCGGATTCGTCCGCGACGCTTCCAATTGTCAGCCCCTCGAGCCCGATCTGCTGCGCCATGGCCAGCGCGGCGTCGACGATCGCCGCGCGAGTCTGTTCGGCCTTGGTCAAGCCCGCCACTCCCATTTCATAAATTTCGCACGATCGTGCGAATTTTGGAGGCGCAGTTTGTCCTTGCCTGGCGGGCCGGCCACGGGCATCGGCGATCAATGGCCCCAGCATTTGCTTCGGTCGTCAGCGCGTCCGCCCGAAGCGATAAGTCCCCGGCGCGCCACGCCCTCGCGCGCCAAGAATGACAGGAGGAACGCTGTCCGCCCGGGTCCTTAAACGCCCGTTCGTTCGGGCAGGATTGGCGGATGGCATGAGAACCGACCGGGGGTCGGTTAAAATAGCATGTTGCTTTGAGTCGCAGTGAACCATGCCCGAGGGGACTTTGATGATGATGACGCCCACGACGGTCGGCGCGTACCTGCGGGACTTGCCGCCTGATCGCAGGGTCGCCATGGCGCGCGTATGCAGCATGATTCGCCGATCAGCACGTGGCGTGCGCGAAAGCATGCGCTACGGGCTCGCGTTTTATGAACTGGATGGTCCGCTTTTTGCGCTCGAATCGGGCCGCCGCCACATGTCGCTGTATGTAGCTGAGCAGGAAGTCGTTGCACGGCACAAGGATGTGCTGCCGGGCGTCGACGCTCGGCGCAGCTTTATCCGTTTTTCCGACCTGAACCGGCTCCCGCTCGACGTAGTCGAGAAGATCGTGCGGGACTCGGTCGCCGCCCGGCGGACCCGCGTCTCGCAGGGGACGGTTCCTACCCAAGCCGAGTTGCTGAAACTCTGGGACATCAAGGAAGAAAAGGCCGCGCCGCCGCCAGGCAAGCAGGTCATCAGCTTGAAACCCACCGCCGCTGAGTTGGCGGCGCAAGCGGCCGCTGCGGCGGTCGCAGGTGCCGCATCCGCGCATGGCGCCGCGGGCCTCAGGAAACCGGCGGCAACTGTTGCCCGACAGGCCGCACAGGTATCAAAACCCACCGCAAGGCAGCCGCTCAAGGCAACGGCGACGCACCCGCCCAAATCGGCGGCGGTCAGGAAGACGGCGAAGGGATCCGCGGCCAAGCGGTCCGGCCGCAAGTAACGGCGCCGGGATTTCGGTCAGGACCGCGCAGCGCGCGGCTCTTTTCCCCTGGCCGGAGCTAGGCAGGACGCGCGTCTTCAATAATCTTGCCATCGTTCGGCAGGGATCCGGGCGCGACGAGCTCGACCGTACCGCCGAGTTTGGTCTGGGCCCGCAGTGATTCGCCCACCGCAGCCGCGACCCTCGGATCGTGCGTCGCCGACTCGGCGCGCAGCGTCATCGTGTCAATCTCACCTGATCGACCGACGACAAGCCTGAGGCGGCCCAATTCCGGATGCCGGCGGGCCACCGCCGCGATCTGCTCCGGTCGAACGAACATGCCTTTGACTTTCGTCGTCTGGTCCGCGCGCCCCATCCATCCCTTGATTCGCGAGTTGGTCCGCCCGCACTCCGAGACGCCCGGCAGGATTGCCGACAGATCGCCCAGGGCGAGCCGTATCCACGGGTGGTCATGATCGAATGACGTGACCACAACCTCCCCGACTTCCCCGTCTGCCATGGGATCGCCGGTGCCCGGCCGGACGATCTCGACCAGCACATCCTCCGCCACCACCAATCCGCCCCGCGCCGCGGTTTCGTAGGCGACGCATCCCAGATCGGCGGTTGCGTAGATCTGATATGCATCGATCCCGCGTGACCGGATCTCCGCCTGCAGTGTCGGAGGAAAAGCGGCGCCGGAGACGACTGCCTTTTGGATCGAGGGCGCCGGCCTGCCCGCGGCAACGCCTGCATCGAGCAGGATCTTGAGGAAATCCGGCGTGCCCACGTAGGCGTTCGGCCGCAGGTGGAGGATCAGATCGAGCTGCTGCTCGGTGTTGCCGGGTCCTGCCGGTATTACCGTGCAGCCCACCGCACGAGCGCCGCCGTCAAGGATGAAACCGCCGGGCGTCATGTGATACGAGAAGGTGTTCAGCACGACGTCGCCCGCGCGGAAGCCGGCGGCAAAGAGTCCGCGCGCGGATCGCCATGCGTCGTCGTGCCGCCCCTCCGGCTCGAAGATCGGGCCGGGCGAAGTGAACATTCGGCCAAAGGCGGACATTGGCCCGGCGATGAACCCACCGAAGGGCGGAGCATTGCGTTGTAACTCGATCAAGTCTCCCTTGCGCAGCACCGGCAGTCGCGCAAGCGCAGCGCGCGAGTTGATCTCGCGTGGGTCGATATCCCCGAGATGCGCCCGCCACCCAGGGGCGGCCAGCGCCGCCTCAAGGAGGGCGGGCAGCCGCATCATCAGGTCGTGTTCGCGCGCGGCCGGGTCCCGGGTTTCCCGGGCGTCGAAGTATTCGGCCTTCATCGATTGTCTACTTGACTGCCTGTTCCAGTTCTTCGCGCCGTTTCTGCTCCTGCTGCGCAGCCGCGTCGAGCTTCTTCATCACCGGATCGATCGCGGTCTGCCGCGTCGGCAGCGGTGTCGAATCCTGGCGGCCGCTGCACGCGGCCAGGCCAATGATTACCAACGATGCGACGGCAACGCGCGTCATTCAGGCCAGCCAGCGCTTGCGTCGCCGGTAGAACTTGGCATCGCGGAAACTCCTGCGGCCCTCCTTCGCCAGTCCGAGATAGAACTCCTTCACGTCCTCGTTCTCGGCCAGTTCGCGCGCGGCTCCGTCCATCACCACGCGGCCGTTCTCCAGGATGTAGCCGTAGTGCGCATAGCGAAGCGCGATGTTCGTGTTCTGCTCGGCCAGCAGGAACGACACCTGCTCCTTTTCGTTCAGGTCGTGGACGATGCCGAAGATCTCCTCGACGACCTGTGGGGCCAATCCCATCGACGGCTCGTCAAGGAGAATCATCGATGGCTTTGCCATCAGCGCACGGCCGATCGCCGTCATCTGCTGCTCGCCCCCCGATGTATAGCCTGACTGGCTCTCTCGCCTCGCCTTCAGGCGCGGGAAGTACGCGTAGACCTTGTCCAGGCGCGCGGCGATCTCACCGCGCGATTGCACGCTGGTGTACGAGCCGGTGAGCAAATTCTCTTCCACTGTCAGATGCGCAAAGCAACGACGACCCTCCATGACCTGGACCACGCCGCGTTTGACGAGGTCGTACGCGGTCAGCTTCTGAATCTTCTCACCCCGATATTCGATCGATCCCTTGGTTACTTCGCCCCGCTCGCCATGCAGCAGGTTCGACACCGCCCGCAGAGTGGTCGTCTTGCCCGCGCCATTGGCACCCAGCAGCGCGACGATGCCCCCCTCCGGCACCGTCAGAGACACGCCCTTGAGTACGAGAATCACGTGGTTGTAGATGACTTCGATGCCGTTGACTCTGAGCAGCGTCGATGTCATAGGGGTATCTCCGTTTCGTTCAGCGCCAATCCACCCCGCCCCTCAGGAGCGACGGATTGGATCGAACCCGCCAAGGTGGCACGGCCTGCCGCCGTGCCACCTTGTCGCGTCACTTCTTCGCGGCCGGCGCTGGCGCCGCAGCCGATGCGGTCAGCTCTTTCGCGCAATCACGGCGCGTCAGCTTCTTCTCCGCCAGGTAGGCATTGGCGGTGCGCTCGATCAGCGGTCGCAGGATCTGCTGATCGGCCTCATACCAGTCGGAGGTGTATTCCCATTTCTTGCCGTCCCAGGTCTGGATGCGCGCGAAGTGGGAGCCAGCATGTTCGCGGCAGCTCGTCGACAGCGGCCGCATCATGCCGGAGAGGCCCAGCGCATCCAGTCGCTTCTGGTCGAGGTTAAGGTTTTCCAAACCCCACCGGACCTGCTCGCCCGTAAGCGGCTTCTTGCCGTAACGCTCCTGGGCTTGACGCACGCCCTCGACCCCAAGCATCGCGCTGATCATGCCGCGGTTGTAGAGCACCGTGCCGACCTGCTCCTTCGGACCCGAGCCCTGTCCCTTGTCATATACATACTTCAGGATGTCGGCGTGTACCTTGTAACGACCGACACCGTGCAGCGCGAGCCCGTGATAGCCCTTCGCCTCCTCTGCAACGGGCTCTACGTCCGGCTCGGCCGCGGACCACCAAACGCCGTACATCTTGTCGCGCGGATAGCCAGTGGCCACCGCCTCCTTCAGTGCGGTCGAGTTCATCACCCCCCAGCCCCACAGGAAGACAAAGTCGGGGCGCTGCTGGCGGATCTGCAACCACGTAGCCTTCTGCTCCACGCCGGGGTGCGTGACCGGCAGCAGCAGCAACTGGAATCCGTGCATCTTCGCGCGCTCCTGCAGCGCGGCGATCGGCTCCTTGCCATAGGGAGAGTCGTGATACACGAGTGCGATCTTCTTGCCCTTCAACTTGTCGAGCCCGCCACTGATCTTGCCGACGTGCTGAACCAGGATGTCGGCACCGTCCCAGTAAGTCCCCATCAGCGGAAAGTTGTACGGGAACGCTTCGCCCTCGACGGAGTCGGCGCGACCATAACCCGCAGTGATCAGCGGGATCTTGTCGGTCCATGTCTTGTCGGTCAGCGCGAAGGTGATCCCCGTCGACAACGGCTGGAACAGGGTGGCGCCGGTCGGCCCTTTGCCTTTCAGGCGCTCGTAGCACTCAACGCCGCGATCGGTCGCGTAACCCGTCTCGCATTCTTCGAACGTGATCTTCACGCCGTTGATGCCGCCGTCGCGCGCGTTGACCAGCTTCAGGTAGTCCAGGTAGCCATTGGCCCAGGGCACGCCGTTAGGTGCGTAGGCGCCGGTGCGATATGGCAACGCAGGGAAGAACTGCTCCTTCGCCTGCGCATAGACGACGCCGCTGCTCAGCGCAGCAACGAAGCCCACCGAGGCCACGATGGTCTTGAATGTTGCGAATCTCATAGTGCGAGTCTCCTTTCGAAGGTCGTTGCCGGGATAGTGATGCCCGAGCGCTGGTTGGATCTTTATCAGTGTGGGAACGGCCACAGGCGCAGTTTTTCTTTTCCGATCGCCCATAGCCGGGCCAGTCCATGCGGCTCGACGATCAGGAAGAACACGATCAGGGTACCGAAGATCATCGCCTCGAGGTGCGAAATCATCGCAGTCGACAGCGGAATGCCGAACCAGATCGGAAGCTGGTTCAGCACGAGCGGCAGCATGACGATGAACGCGGCACCAAAATAGCTGCCAAGAATCGATCCCATCCCCCCGATGATGATCATGAAGAGCAGATTGAAGCTCAGATTGATGTTGAAGGCCAATGGTTCCCACGCACCCAGATGCAGGAATCCCCACAGTGCTCCCGCGACGCCAGCAAAGAATGAACTGACTGCAAACGCAGACAACTTGGCATAGAGCGGACGGATGCCGATTACCTCGGCCGCCACGTCCATGTCGCGGATGGCCATCCACGCGCGCCCGATGTGCGAACGCACAAGGTTTTTCGCCAACAGCGTCATCACGACCGCAATCCCAAGCACGAACCAGTACTTGTGGATCGGCTGCTCGATCGACCAGCCGAACATGTTGATCGGTGCCGGCGACACCGAACCGGACGGCGAGTAATCTGTGAACCACTTCACCCGGGCAAAGATCCAGTCGATGAAGAACTGCGCGGCCAGCGTTGCGACCGCGAGGTACAAGCCTTTGATGCGCAGGCTCGGAATTCCGAACGCGACGCCGATGACCGCCGCCACCAGGCCTGCAAGTATCAGCACAACGATGAAGTTCAGCCCGGGCACGCGCGTTGCAAAGTTGTAGGCTGCGTAGGCGCCAATCGACATGAATGCCGCGGTACCGAGCGAGATCTGGCCACAGTAGCCGACGAGGATGTTCAGTCCGATCGCCGCGATGCTCAGGATCAGGAAAGGAACGATCAGCGCGCGGAAAAGGTAATCGCTGGCGAGAAGGGGCAACACCAGAAAAGCAAGCGCAACCACCGACCACACGAACCAGCGGTCCTGCAGGATCGGCAGGAGCTGTTGGTCCGAGCGATAGTTCGTCTTGAACTGGCCGTTTTCTCTGTAAAGCATCGTTGCTAGTTGCTCGTTATCCGTTGCTCGTTGTCCGTTATTGGCGGTTAGCCTCCAACGAAAGCACATCCATTGCTAGACGCGATCGATGTGCTTTTCACCAAACAGCCCTTCCGGCCGCACCAACAAGAACGCCAGCGCCAGCACGTAGGCGAACCAGTTTTCGATGCCGCCGCCGGCGAGGTCGAATGCCTTGACCAGCACCGGCCCGAGGAACACTTCGGCGAATTTCTCGCCGACCCCGATGATCAGCCCGCCGAGAATCGCGCCCGGGACGGAGGTCAGTCCACCCAGAATGACCACCGGCAGCGCCTTCAGTGCGACCTGCGCCAGGGAGAACTGCACCCCCAGTTTCGAACCCCAGATCATGCCGGCCACCAGCGCGACCACGCCCGCCACGGCCCAGACGATGACCCAGATCGTGTTCAGCGGAATTCCGATCGACTGCGCAGCCTGGTGATCGTCCGCCACCGCACGCAGCGCGCGTCCGGTCGATGTCTTCTGGAAGAACGCCGCGAGAGCGATCACAAGGAGTGCGGCAGCCAGCGCCGCAACCAGATCCTCCAGATTGATCAGGACCCCCCCATCGAACAGCTTGTCGAGGATGATCGTCGGGGTCTTCGGCAGGCCGAGGTTGATCTCGTAGATGTCGCTGCCCCAGATCGTCTGCCCTACCCCATCGATGAAGTAGCTGACCCCGAGCGTGGCCATCAGCAGCACCACGCCTTCCTGATTCACCAGGTGCCGCAGCACCAGGCGCTCCACCAGCCACGCGAACGCAATCATGATCACCAGCGCAAGCGCGAACGCGATCAGGTTCGCCAGCAGCAGGCTTTGGATGCCGATCAGCGGCGGGATCCATTCGGCCAGCCGCGCCATCGCGAGGGCCGCAAATAGCACCATCGCGCCCTGCGCAAAGTTGAAAACACCGGATGCCTTGAATATCAGCACGAAGCCGAGCGCCACCAGCGAATAGAGCACACCCGACATCAGGCCGCCGATCAGCACTTCGATATAGAAGCCGGGCGCGCTCAGGCCAAGCAGCAATGGCAACACCATGCCGATCAGCAAAGCGGTGGCAAGCGCGACGATCGGCCAGTTGCTTTTCAGTTTGCCCATGCCCGCTTCTCTTCAATGGGCGACGCCGAGGTAGGCGTCGATCACGTTCTGGTTCGATCGGACTTCATCCGGCGTGCCGTCGCCGATCTTCTTGCCGTAGTCGAGCACGACCACGCGGTCGGAAAGGTCCATCACCACGCCCATGTCGTGCTCGATCAGGACGATCGTGGTGCCAAATTCGTCGTTCACGTCGAGGATGAAACGGCACATGTCCTGCTTCTCCTCGGTGTTCATCCCGGCCATCGGCTCGTCGAGCAGCAGCAGCGTGGGCTCCATTGCGAGCGCCCGACCCAGATCAACGCGCTTCTGCAGGCCATACGGAAGCCTGCCCACCGGCGTCTTCCGATAGGCCTGGATCTCGAGGAAATCGATGATGTGCTCGACGAACTCGCGGTGACGCAGTTCCTCGTTCATTGCCGGTCCGATCCGCACCGCTTGCAGCAGCAGGTTGCTGCGCATCTTCAGATTGCGGCCCGTCATGATGTTGTCGAGCACGCTCATGCCCTTGAAGAGCGCGAGCGACTGGAATGTGCGCGCGATGCCCATTTCCGCTGCACGTCGTGGACTCATGCGTGCGAAGGTCTTGCCGCGAAGCGTGATCTTCCCGCTCTGCGGCGAGTACACGCCGTTGATGCAGTTAAGCATCGAGCTCTTCCCGGCCCCGTTCGGACCGATGATCGCCCGCACCTCGTGCTCGCGCACATCGAAGGACACGTCCGTCAGCGCCTTCACGCCGCCGAATGCGAGCGAGATCCCGTCCACTTCCAGGATCACTTCGCCGATGTGCCGTTCCGCCATGCCGTTACTCTTTCTTTTCCGCCGTCTCTGCCACCGGCTGATCCTTCAGCTTCCACGCGGCGTTGGCGGCCGGCTTGATCTGCCCCTCCGCGCCCATCGGCTTGCTCACGCCGGCGAGCCACTGCCAGACCAGGTACCAGAACACCAGCACCAGCGCGATCCCCGCAAACGCCAGAATCCACGCGCCGTGCGCCAGGCCGTAGGCTGCTGTCGCGACGCCCGCGACCAGACAGATCACGGCCAGCCAGTTCTTTCCCTTCATCGGGCCAGACCCTCATGCAGCGCGCGCCACTGGCGCAAAGACCTTCACGTCCCTGATCTTCAGCGTGGCGCTGATCATGCCCGTCCGGCCGTCCTCGAACTTGACCTGGGTCTCGATGTACTGCTCGCTCTTGCCGGAGTACAGCGCATCGACCAGCACGCTGTACTTTTCCTGGATGAACCGGCGCCGAACTTTGCGCGTGCGCGTCAGCTCGTCGTCGTCCGGGTCGAGCTCCTTGTGCAGGATCAGGAACCGGTGGATCTGCGAATTCGCGAGCTTCGGGTCGGCAGCCAGGTCGGCGTTGACCTTTTCGATGCATTCGACGATCAGCTCGAACACTTCGGGCTTGCCGGCCAGGTCGAGATAGCCCGCATAGGGCAGGCCGCGCTTCTCGGCCCAGTTGCCGACCGCCTCGTAGTCGATATTGATGAACGCGCACACCATGTCGCGGCCGTCACCGAAAGCCACCGCCTCCTTGATGTGCGGAAAGAACTTCAGCTTGTTCTCGATGTACTTCGGCGCGAACAGCGTGCCGTCTACCAGCTTGCCCACGTCGCTCGCGCGATCGATGATCTTCAGGTGTCCGTCGCTGTCTAGGTAGCCGGCATCTCCCGTGTGGTACCAGCCGTCGGCATCGAGCACTTCGCGGGTTGCCTCCGGGTTCTTGTAGTACTCCTTCAGCAGGCCCGGGCTCTTCAGCAGAATTTCGCCGCTTTCCTTGATCTTGAGCTCGACTCCTGCCGCCGGCGGGCCCACCGTATCGGGCTTGACCCGTCCATTGGGCTGCATGCACACAAAGACGGACGTTTCCGTCGAGCCATACAGCTGCTTCAGGTTGATGCCGATCGAGCGATAGAAGGTGAAAAGATCCGGGCCGATTGCCTCGCCCGCGGTGTAGGCAACCTTGATGCGGCTCATGCCGAGCACGTTGCGCAGCGGTCCGTACACCAGCAGGTCTCCGAGCGAATACAGCAAGCGGTCCCCGAGACCGACCGGCTTGTGGTCGAGGATCTTGCCGCCGACCCGCTTGGCCACGTCCATGAACGAATGGAACAGCCATCGCTTCAGGCGGCCGGCATCCTCCATGCGGATCATCACCTGCGTGAGAAGCCCCTCGAACACTCGCGGCGGCGCAAAGTAATAGGTCGGTCCGATCTCGCGCAGATCGTTGGTCACGGTCGACGGCGACTCGGGACAGTTCACCGTGTATCCCGTCACCAGCGCCTGCGCGTAGGAAAAGATGTTCTGCCCGATCCACGCCATCGGCAGGTACGCCAGCACATCCTCGTAGACGGTCAGCTGCTCCAGTTCGGTACAGGCGCGCGCGCGATCGATCAGCGCGCGATGGGTCTGCACCACGCCCTTGGGCTTGCCCGTGGTTCCGGAGGTGTAGAACAGCGCCGCCGTATCGTCCGGCGATCCCTTGGCGATCTCCTCGTCGACAAATTTCGGCTGTACCGACAGCAGCCCGGCGCCCAGCCGGATCAGCTCCTCGTAGGGCAGCAGGCCGGGATTGGTGTAGTGCCGCAACCCGCGAGGATCGTCGTAATAGATGTGCTCGAGCTGCGGATGCTGCGTGCGCACCTCGAGCATCTTGTCGACCTGCTCCTGATCCTCGACGATCGCATAGGCAATGTCGGCGTTCTCGAACACGTACACCATTTCGGAGGCGATCGCGTCCTGGTACAGCGGCACCGGAACGCCGCCCAGGCACTGCACGGCCATCATCGCGAAATACAGCCGCGGGCGGTTCTCTCCGACGATCGCCAGGTGTTGCCCGCGCCGGAATCCCTGCACGTGCAGGCCAGCCGCGAGCTTGCGGACTTCGTCTGCCGTCTTCGACCAGCTCCACGTCTGCCAGATGCCCAGGTCCTTCTCGCGCAGTGCCGGGTGCCCAGCGCGCAAGTGGGCGTGCTGCAGGAGCAGCTTGGGGAACGTGTCCGGTGTTGCAGAGGATGGCATGACCATACCCCGTGTCTCCTGTCTTCCTTCGGGTTTTGCCGCGCTCGGGCGCGGTCTTCGGTCGTTGGCGCCAGCGAAAGGTAGCACCGCCGATGCTGGAAAGCGAGGCAGGCACGGTAGCCAGCCTCGCTGCGCCGCGCTGTCATCCGGGCGACAATCCGGCCATGACTCGGGAAACCCTTGACGAATATCTATCCGCTACACGCTGGGGCACCCTGCTGACGCCAGAACAGCGCACGCGTGTCGTGGCCGAATCGAGCGAAGTCGACGTGACCGCCGAGGGCTACGTGTGCCGACGCGGAGAGCCGGTCGATTCCTGGCTTGGCGTGCTCGACGGTCTGGTGAAGATGATGATCACCGCACCGGACGGCAAGACCTCGACGTTCACCGGAATCCCCGCCGGCGGCTGGTTCGGAGAAGGCAGCCTGCTGAAGACCGAGCCGCGGCGCTACGACGTCGTCGCACTGCGCGCTTCGCGCATCGCCCGCGTGCCGCGGAAGACCTTCGAGTGGCTGCTGAATACAAGCATTCCCTTCAACCGCTTCCTGCTGGTGCAGATCAACGAGCGGCTGGGCCAGTTCATCGGCATGCTCGAGGCGCAGCGGCTGCATGGCCCGGATGCCCGCGTCGCCCGCTGCGTGGCGGCGCTGTTCAACCCGATCCTCTACCCCGGCATCGAGAACAAGCTCGAAGTGTCGCAGGAAGAGATCGGCTACCTGGCCGGCATTTCGCGCCAACGCGTCAACCAGGCACTGCATGCGCTCGAGCAGGCTGGGCTGCTGCGTGTCGAATATGGCGCGATCCTGATCGACGACCTCGACGGCCTGCGCCGGTACGGCGCCTGACGGCAGTCCACCGACGCCGCAAAGCTTCGACTTGACGGGCGCTGCGTCCTGCCCTATAAAACAAACGATCGTTTGTTTTTCACCATGTCCGCCATCCTCCCCCGCGCCACGCGCGCTGCTCGCACCACGACGCCGCGCGCCGACAACAGGCTGCCCGCCGTGCTCGATGCCGCCGCGGCCCTGTTCGCTGCCAAGGGATATTCGGCGACATCGATGCGCGACATCGCCGAGGCCAGCGCGATGCTGCCGGGGTCTCTGTACTACCACTTCGCCGCCAAGGAAGACCTGCTGTGCGAGGTTTATCGGCGCGGCGTCGAGGAGTTGCGCGCGGGCGTCGAGGCGGCGCTGGAGCGCACGCACGACCCGTGGGAGCGGCTGGAAGCGGCGTGTGCGGCGCACCTGGAAACCATCCTGCGCCGGAGCGACTACGCGCAGGTGCTGATCCGCGTGCTTCCGTCCGACGTGCCGGGAGCAGCGGCCCGGCTGCGTGCGCTTCGCGCGCAGTACGAACGGCTGTTCCGCGATCTGGTCGCCGCGCTGCCGCTGCCGGCGAGCACCGACCGGCGCACGCTGCGCATGATGCTGCTCGGCGCGTTGAACTGGTCGCGCTTCTGGTTCAACGAGGCCGGCCGCGAAACACCCACGAGTCTCGCCCGCAAGTTCGTGCGGTTCCTGAAGGAGTCCCAGGATGAATGACCGGCCACCCAAGGTGATCGTCACCAAGATCGGATTCGACGGCCACGACCGCGGCAGCCGCGTTGTCGCCGCCTGCCTGCGCGACGCGGGCATGGAAGTCGTTTACACGCCGCCATGGCAGGAGCTTGCGGCGGTGGTGAAGCTGGCGATGGAAGAGGACGCCGACGTGATCGGCGTCTCCTCGCTCGCCACCGATCACCTGCTCGTGCCGAAGCTGGCGGCGATGCTGCGCGATGCGGGGATTCCCGAGGTGCAGGTGATCGTCGGCGGCATCGTGCCGCCGCGGGACGAGAAGCTGCTGCTGGATGCTGGTGTGGCGCGCGTATTCCACCCGGGTGCTTCGCTGGACGAGATTGTCACCGAGGTGCGCGCATTGACCCGCAAGGCGCGCGCGCTAAAGGAAGGAGTCACGCCATGAACGAGCCCGCCAGCCGCTGGCTGCCGCAAGGCGAATTCGTGCAGGCCGAGCAGCGCTGGCGCGCCGCGTTCGATGCCAGCCCCGGCGCCGGCAAACGCGTCGTCAACCGCTCCGGAATCGAGGTGCAGCCGCTGTACGCCCCGCGCGATGCGGACGGCGTCGATTACCTGCAACGCCTGTCGTTCCCCGGCGAATACCCGTTCACGCGCGGCATCTATGCCTCGATGCATCGCGGACGCAGCTGGACGCAGCGCCAGCTGATCGGCCTTGGCACGCCCGAGGACTACAACGCGCGCCTGAAGGAGATCCTGGCGCAGGGCGCGACCGCGATCTCGCTGATCCCGTGCAATTCCGTCTACCGCGGCTACGACGCCGACGAGGTTCCGGTGGAACTCCTCGGGACCTGCGGCACGGTGGTCAACACCATCGAGGACATGGATCGGGCGCTGGCCGACATCCCGCTCGATCGCATTTCCTGCGCGCTGAACGATCCGTCGCCGTTCACGCTGCAGGCGCTGCTGCTGACGGTCGCGCGCCGGCGCGGGATCGCCTGGACCAGCATCACCGGCACATCGAACCAGTCGGACTGCCTGTCCCACTTCGTCGCCAACCACATGTTCTTCCGCCTCGCGCTGCCCGGGGCGCGCCGGCTGCTGGTCGATCACATCGACTTCTGCAACCGCCGGGTGCCAGGCTGGAATCCGCTGTCGGTGGTCGGCCAGCACATGCAGCAGGCCGGGGCGACACCGGCCGAGGCGATGGCCTTCACGCTTTCGTCCGCGATCCAATATGCGGAAGACTGCCTTGCGCGCGGCATGGACCCCGATCGGTTCCTGCCCCGCTTCACCTTCTTCTTCGACATCTCGATCAGCTTCTTCGAAGAGATCGCGAAATTCCGCGCCGGGCGGCGCATCTGGGCGAAGCTTGCCCGCGAGAGATTCGGCGCCAAGGATCCGAAGTCGTGGCGCTTCAAGTTTCACGGGCAGACCTCGGGGGTCGACCTCACCCGCCAGCAGCCGCTGAACAACATCGCGCGCGTCGCGGTGCAGGCGATGGCCGGCATCTTCGGCGGGCTGCAATCGCTGCATACCGACGGCCACGACGAGGTGTTCTCGACGCCGACGGTCGAGGGCGCGCGCATCGCCGTGTCGACGCAGAACATCCTGCGCGAGGAAGCCCACCTGACGGACGTGATCGATCCGCTCGGCGGCTCCTACTACATCGAGGCGCTCACCGACCAGATGCAGCAGAAGATCGAGGAGATCATGCGCCGCATCGAGGACGCCGGCGGCATGGCCAGTGCTGTGGAGCAGGGACTCGTGCAGCGGATGATCGGCGAGTCGGCGCTGCGGTTCCAGCAGCAGGTCGAGCGCGGCGAGCAGGTGATCGTCGGCGTGAACGCCTATCGGGTCGACGAGGACCCGGACGGTTATCGCGTGCTCGAGTACCCGGACCGCGCGCGAATCGAGGCCCACGTGCAGCGGGTTCGCGCCTTCAAGGCCGAGCGCGCCGGCGACGCTGTCGGCAAAGGCATCGACGGCCTGGCGCGCGCCGCGCAGGGCGAAGGCAACCTGATGGACGCGATCGTCGCCGCCGCCGATGCCGGCGCCACGCACGGCGAGATCTGCGCAACACTGCGGCGCGAACTCGGATTCGGACAGCCCCTGTGCATCGTCTGACGAATTCGCCGGCCGCCTGGGCGGAGCGCATCCGCGCCGGCGACCGCCTGGCGATCGCACGCGCGATCACCGCGGTCGAGAACTCGACCGCGGCGGCGCGGGCGCTGCACGACGCGCTGACGCCGCACTTTGGCCGCGCGCGCGTGGCGGGCATCACCGGTCCGCCGGGCGCCGGCAAGTCGACCTTGGTCAATGCGCTGATCCGCGAACTTTTGCGGCGCGACCGGCGCATCGCGGTGCTCGCGTTCGACCCTTCGAGCCCATTCACCGGCGGCGCCGTGCTCGGGGACCGCGTGCGCATGGGGGAAACGCAGAGCGACGAGCGCATCTTCATCCGGTCGCTCGCGTCGCGCGGGCACCTCGGCGGACTCGCGCGCAATGCGACGCAGATCGTCGGCCTGCTCGACGCCGCCGGATTCGACTACGTTCTGGTCGAGACCGTCGGCACCGGTCAGTCCGAAGTGCAGATCATCGAGGTCGCGCCGACGCGGATCGTCGTCTGCCCGCCGGGCCTGGGCGATGAAATGCAGGCATTGAAGGCGGGCATCCTCGAGATCGCCGACGCGCTGGTGGTCAACAAGGCCGATCTGCCCGGCGCCGAGCGCACCGCGCGCGAGCTGCGCGCGATGCTCGCGCTGCGGCGACAGGAGCCGCGGCCACCGGTGCTGAATACCGTGGCGACGACCGGCGACGGTGTCGCCGCGCTGGCCGACTGGCTGGAAAGCCTCGATGCGCGCGGCACCTGCCCGGTGCCCGCGCCAGCCGACATCCGAGCCCGCGGCCTGGTCCTCGGCCTGATGGCGCGCGACCGCTACGGCCAGCACCTGGGCATCGAGGTGATCGACGCCGCGCTCGGCAGCGCGGCCGTGCGGATGCGCGTGGGCCGCGAGCACGTCAACTTTCTCGGTTCCTGCCACGGCGGCGCGATCTTCTCGCTCGCCGACATGGCGCTCGGCCTCGCATGCAACTCGCACGGCACGATCGCAGCAATGATAGACGCGCACATCGCGGTCACCGCCGGTGCGAAGGAGGGCGAGTGGCTGACCGCGCGCGCAACCGAGGTGAGCAGAACACGCAAGCTGGCCGTGTATCGGATCGAAGTGACGCGTGCCGAGGGCGTGCCGATCGGCAGCATGACCGGCACGGTCTACCTGACCGGCAAGCCTCTGGCTGAGGAAGCCGCCTGAGGACGCGCCGCGGCGCAGCGCCGCGTCAACCCGCGGAGTATCGTCTGTCGCATCGATGAAGACCGTTGCACTGCCGTCTGGCGAGCGCATCCCCGCGCTGGGTCTTGGCACCTGGAAGATGGGCGAGAACAAGCGCGCGCGGGAGCGCGAAGTCGCGGCGATCCGCGCCGCGCTCGACCTCGGCTACCGACTGATCGACACCGCCGAGATGTACGGCGAAGGCGGCGCCGAAGAGGCGATCGGCGCAGCGATCGCCGGCCGCCGCGAGCAGGTGTTCGTGATCAGCAAGGTCTATCCGCACAACGCCAGCC
>JBLMYK010000259.1:0-2680 GCA_050258235.1 Gemmatimonadota bacterium
CGGCGAGCGCGGCGGCGGCCTCGTCGAGGCGGCCCAGCAGCAGCAGTCGGCGCACAGCGATCAAGCGTGCATGCGTGGCATTGACGCGATCGGCGCGCGCCTCCAGCGCGGACGCGGCGGCCGCCAGTGTGCGCGGCGCGCCGCCCAGGTCGCGCATCGCTAGCGCGACCTCCGCTTCGGCCACCACGCAGCGCGCGCGCGCCAGCGCCTCGTGGGTCCCGAAGCCACGCGCCGCGCGCCGCAACAGCTCGCGCGCCCGCGCCAGCTCGCCGAGCTGCGCCATCGCGATTCCGCGCAGGGCCAGTGCCGGCGGGTCATTACGCAGCGCGACGCGCTTGAGTGCGCTCAGTGCGTCGCCGGCTGCCAGCGCGCGGCCGGCGGCGGCGATGAGGGCGTCCATGGACGCAGCTTAATTGCGCGGCGGAAAAGTCTTTGCTCTATGGCCGCGGTGCAGGGGCGTTGAGAGGTGGCCAACGGTCAGGAGCAGTCCCTTGCGGAGTCACGATAACGCCGGTCGGCGCCCCCTACTCGGGCAAGCCCGCGAGTCGCCATGCGTCGGCGAAGCCCGCATAGACCGTGTCGCTCACGCCCACGGTGACGCGGAACCTGCCGATGCTGAAGCCGGGGTCGAGTTCAAGCAGACGGCGCATCGCCTCCTGTGCTTCATCGAGGCGACCCAGTCGAACCAGCGCGGCACAGAGATAAGCGTAGGGGACGCTGAAGTTCGGATTCGCTTCGACGGCCCGTCGCGCAGAAGCTTGCGCGAGTTCGTAGTGACCCAGCGTGAAGTGGCCTCCCGCCAGCGCCTGGTACGACAGGTACACCATTGGATCGAAGGGGCTGAGCTTGAGCGCCCGCTCGGCGCGGGCGATCGCCTGTTCGCTGAGCCCTGACCACGCCAGCGCCACGGCGCTCATGCTCAATGCCATCACGTTCGACGGGCTGATCGCCAGTGCCCGGTCGAAGAGGTCGAATGCCGCTACGGTGTCGTGTGCGTCGAACCAGATCACGAACGCAGCGATCGCCAGCGCCAGGGCATCGTCACTGGCCAGCGCTACCGCCGCTCGCGCGTGACGGATCGCCGCATCGCGATCGACTGCGTGGAGTCCGCCGCGGCTGAAGCGCACATGCATGCACCAAGCCAGCGTCGCGTGCGCGACCGCATAGTCCGGGTCGAGCTCGAGCGCTTTCGTGAGCAACGGAATCGCCGGCGCGCTCGCGTCCGGCATCAGCTTGTACACGTACGGCAGCGCGCGCAGCACGAGGTCATAGGCGTCGAGCGCATCGGGGCGCTTGCGGCGAATGCGCTCGACCTCGGCGCGGCGCAGCCCCGGCTCGATCGCGCCAACGACGCTCACGGCGATCTCGTCCTGCAGTGCGAAGAGATCGCCGAGCCGCCGGTCGAAGCGTTCGGCCCAGATCTGCGTGTTGCCCGCAGTCTCGATCAGGTGTGCGGAGATGCGGATCCGGTCGTCTGCCCGACGCAAGCTGCCGCGCAGCAAGTAGCGGACATCGAGCTCGCGCGCAATCTTTGCGACATCTGCGTCACGCATCCGGTAGGCAAAGCTCGAGTGGCTGGCGATGACGGACAGCCACTTGACGCGCGACAGCCCGGTAATGATGTCTTCCACGACGCCGTCGACGAAGTACTCCTGCGCAGGGTCTTCACCCAGGTGGACGAACGGCAGCACCGCGATCGAAGGGCGATTGGCCTGCGCATCCGTGCCTGCGGCCACAGTCGGCAAGGCGGCGTCATCGCGCACGCCGAGCAGCCGATAACCTTTGGCCGGGACCGTTACCAGGTGCACGGCGCCACTGGCATCCCGCGCAAGCACCTTGCGCAGTGCCGAGATATGCACCTGGATGTTGTTCTCTTCCACGACCAGCCCGGGCCAGACCCGCGCCATCAGTTCGTCCTTCGTGACCACCGCCCCGCGGGCCTGCGCAAGCACGCCGAGGACGGCGAGCGCCTTGCTCTTCAGCGCGATCTCGACGCCCTCGTGGGTCAGCCGGCCACGCGCGAGATCGAGCCGGAAGCTGCCGATGTCGATTTCCTGCTGCGCCATGTCGGACTCGGACCACGCCCTGCAGTGGTCGAAGAATTAAGGTTCTGAACCAAGGACCTGCAGCCGCGCAAGCCGCAGGATGTCGACGAGGCCGCAGAGGCCTTGACCGTACACCAAAAGGAGCGGCGGATGCGATTCCCCGACGTCATACGGGTTCAGAGGCCACGGCATCGTCCAGGGATCGCAACGGGCTTGCTGCGACCCATCTGGTTGACCGCGTGCATTTCGGCGATACGGCTCACCCGGCCGATCGCCAACGAGGCGGACGAGCGCCGCCGGACCGCCGTTGAGAAAGCGGGCGGCAGCCGCGGGGGCAGCCGGCGTCGTCGATCCGCGCGCCCGCTGCACCTGGCCAACGGGCTGGGTGAGACGGCAAGACTCGCTTCGACGGGGGACCACGATGGACGCTGATCTCATGGGCGGTGCGCCGAACATCGAGCGGACGATGCTCGTGTCGGCTTTCGACATGGTGGTGGAATCGCGCAAGTCGATCCGGGCATTCCGACCGGACCCTGTGCCGCGCCAGCTCATAGCAGATATTCTCGACATCGCGGCACGAGCTCCGAGCACGTTCAACACTCAACCGTGGCGCACACACATCGTGACCGGTGCCG
>JBLMYK010000260.1:0-2564 GCA_050258235.1 Gemmatimonadota bacterium
GGCATGCTGGCGTCGAAGACGGTGATCCCGGTGCTCGGCGTGCCGGTGCCGTCGAAGTACCTGAACGGCCGCGATTCGCTGCTGTCGATCGTGCAGATGCCCAAGGGCGTGCCGGTGGCGACCTTTGCGATCGGCGAAAGCGGCGCCGCGAATGCCGCTCTGTTCGCAGTGGCGATGCTGGCCACACAGGACAACGATCTGGCGATGAAGCTCGCGCAGTACCGCGCCACGCAGACGCAGGCGGCGCGAAACATGACGCTGCCGCTTTGAGCCGTGATCCGTGATCGGTGATCCGTGATCCGTTGACTGTCCACGATGTCGATTTCCCCTGGTGAATGGCTCGGCCTGCTCGGCGGCGGGCAACTCGGGCGCATGTTCTGCATGGCGGCACAGAGCATGGGGTTTCGCGTATGCGTGCTCGATCCCGGCGACCACAGCCCGGCCGGTGCGGTGGCCGATGACCACATCCGCGCTGACTACCTGGACGAATCCGCGCTGATCGAGATTGCGCAGCGCTGCCGCGCGGTCACGACCGAATTCGAGAACGTGCCGGCAGCGGCGATGCGCCGGCTCGCCGACCACTGCGTGGTGCGGCCGGCGGCCGACAGCGTGGCGGTCGCGCAGGACCGGATCCACGAGAAGCGCTTCATGGTCGGCCACGGAATCGCCGTCGGTCCCCACATCGTCGTGCAGCGGATCGACGATCTCGACGCGGCGCCGCTGGACCTGTTTCCCGGAATCCTGAAGACCGCCCGCCTCGGCTACGACGGCAAGGGGCAGGCGAGCGTGAGTTCGCGCGACGACGCGATCGATGCCTGGTCGCGGGGCGGGCGCGTCCCCTGCGTGCTGGAGAAGCGCCTGCAACTGCATCAGGAGGTGTCGTGCATCGTGTGCCGCGACGCCGACGGCGCGATGGCCACGTTTCCGGTCGTCGAGAACGCGCACCGCGGCGGCATCCTCGCGGTGTCGGTCGCGCCGGCACGCGTGACGGCCGAAGTCGCCGACCGGGCGCGCGACACCGCGCGCAAGATCGCCGAGAACCTCGGCTACGTCGGCGTGCTGTGCGTCGAGTTCTTCGTGCTCGAGGACGGCCGCGTGCTGGTGAACGAGATTGCGCCGCGGCCGCACAACTCCGGGCATCTGACGATCGATGCCTGCGTGACCAGCCAGTTCGAGCAGCAGGCGCGCATTCTTGCCGGCCTGCCGCTTGGCGCGACCACGCAACTGGCGCCGGCTGTGATGCTCAACATCCTCGGCGATATCTGGTTCGCGGACGGTGCCCGGCGCGAGCCGCCGTGGCGCGACGTGCTGCGCATCGACGGTGCCAAGCTGCACCTGTACGGAAAGCGCGACGCGCGCCCGGGCCGCAAGATGGGTCACGTGACGATCGTCGGCCAATCGGTGCCGGAGGCGCTGGCGCGCGCGGCCGAGGTGGCGAGCGTGCTCGGCATTGATCCACCCAGGTGAGCGCCGCGGTGGATGACACGCGGCCGGTCGATGCCGGTGCGATCCGGCGTGCCGCCGACGTTCTGTGCCGCGGCGGGCTGGTCGCCGTGCCGACCGAAACCGTCTACGGGCTGGCGGCCGATGCGGATGATCGCACCGCGGTCGCGTCGATCTTTGCCGCCAAGGGGCGGCCCGCCGATCACCCGGTCATCGTGCACGTGCACGACGAGCGCGCGATCGATGCGTGGACGCGTGACGTGCCGCCGGCAGCGCATGCGCTGGCGCGAGCGTTCTGGCCCGGCCCGCTGACCCTGGTGCTGAAGCGCAGCGCCCGCGCGCACGACGGCCTGACCGGCGGGCAGGACACGGTCGGACTGCGCTGCCCGGCGCATCCGTGGGCGCGCGCGTTGCTCGCGGCGTTCTGCGCCGCGCGTGGCGATGCCGCCGCCGCGCTGGCGGCGCCGAGTGCGAACCGCTTTGGCCGCATCAGCCCGACGAGCGCCGCGCACGTGCGCGCGGACCTCGGCGAGAAGCCGGGCGGCCGCGTCGACCTGATCCTCGACGGTGGCGCGTGCGCGGTCGGGATCGAGTCGACCATCGTCGATCTCACCGCTGCGCCGCCGCGCCTGCTGCGCCCGGGCGCGATCACGCGGATGCAGTTGCAGGCCGTGATCGGAGTTGCCGTCGTCGATGCCGATTCCATGGCACCGCGCGCGCCGGGCCGGCTTGAGCAGCACTACGCACCGCGCACGCCACTGGAACTGGTCGATGCGGAGCGCCTGAACGCGCGCGTCGACGAGCTACGCGGAATCAGGCTCGCGCTGCTGGCAGTGCGCGACGCGGTGCCCGACCGCTCCGCCGACGTGGTGCTGCGCCTGGAGCCGCCGGGCGATCCGCGCGAGTACGAACATCGCCTTTACGCGATGCTGCACGATCTAGACGCGGCCGGCGCGGAGCGGATCCTCGCCGTTCGCCCGCCCGCCGATCCTGCGTGGGAGGCGGTCGCCGACCGGCTGCGGCGCGCCGCTGCTTGAGATCTGTCAACGCTGCCGACGGGTGCGCGCGCATGATCAAACGGCCCGTCGCTGACAGGCGCGCGTGCGGACTGCATGGCGCGG
>JBLMYK010000261.1:0-42402 GCA_050258235.1 Gemmatimonadota bacterium
GGTCCTGCCCGACGCGACCGCATCAGATCGACCCTCCTCCGTCATCCAGCCGCGCCCCGACTGCGGAGCCGCAGTCGTTGGGTCGCAATGCTTGCGCCGAGATTGATTTACCGGACCAGCCCTGCACAGCCGCGGCCGTAACACACATCCCCGCGCATTTCACTTCAAGCGTGAGACGGCCGCAACGTCCCAAGAAAGTCCCGAATTGCGGCATTGACCGCCTGCGGCTGCTCAACGGTCGAACTGTGACCAGCTCTTGGAATCCGCACGAGTCGCGCGTTGGGAATTGCCTTGGCAATGCGCTCTGCTTTCACGGGCGTTGTCGCCACATCCTCGTCGCCCACGATCACTAATGTGGGGGCGGTGATACGACCGAGTTCTTCGAAGACTCCGGTCCGATTGATGACACCGTTGACGGCGCGCCAGATGCTTCGACGGTTGCCTTCCAATTGCTTCCTCCAGGCGGCCTGGTCTGCAGCACGGCTCGCATCCGTGAGTGAAGTCCTGCCAAACAGGATCGGCAAGACTTTGGCGCTGACAAATCGCAGGCCCAGCCATCGGGCGACGAAATTGAGCTTCCTGTATTTCGGCACGTTTTCCTCGGGCTCGGGGTCGGCGGAGGTCTCGCACAAGATGAGCGAACGCACCAGCTGTGGGTAGCGCGCGGCCAATCGCAGTCCGACAAATCCGCCCATGCTGAGTCCGACAAAGTGAACTCTGTCCAGTCTCAAACCCGCGATGAGGGCGACGGCGTCCTCAGTCAAGAGATCCATTCCGATCTCGGAACCTTCACCATCCGCACTCTGGCCCTGCCCCCGGTGATCGTATGCGATGCAGCGATAACGTTCCCTCAAAGCGGCCACCTGCGGTGCGAACAGAGATGTGTTCCAGAGCAAGCCGTGACTGAAGAGAATCGGCTCTCCGGTGCCTCCCGTATCTTCGTAGAACAAGTCGACCTTGTTGACCGCGATTCTCGCCACTCTCAATCCTCGTCAATTCTCGCCTGTTGGCAATTCGCAATGGGCAAGCAGTGTTCCAGGCGCCGACCCGCGGCGCTGCTTGGCCTTGTCACCTTAGAAGTCAACATACGCCCTCAGCGCGTATCGCGCCATGCGGAGGCCTCCTTCTGTTGAGTCAAAGCTGCAGGCGTCGAACGATTACAGCCGACCCAGGGTACCGGCGATGACTGGCGGCGGACATGCGTCATCGATACGCCTGATCGTTCGCGGTCGACCCAAGCCGGACGTCCGGACTTGCGACAAGCAGTTGTTCAAAGCGCCTACTCCCGAAAACAGACTCCAGTGCCTCGCGTCAAAGCAGTAGTAGGATCGAGCGGCCAGAGTCCTACGGAGCCGTTACGTGGCCAATCGCGTTGCTAGGTCTGATCTGCCAGAGACCAATGCCTATTCCGCCCATCGCCTCCAAAGGGGACGCCTTGCGCCGCGCTGTCGCATGGCTCGCAGAACGGGGGACCTGGACGCCGTCGCTCATCGAGCAAGCCTGCCAACGTTTTGACGTCTCGCCGGAAGACGAAGAATTCCTGCTTCGGGAATTGCCTCGGTGGCACGCGCTCAGGGAGGCCTAGCCACGGCTCTGCGAACTGAGCCAAACTGCCTGAGCGGCGGCTTTCGCTCGAATTCAGCATTGGGCTGAGAATCCGCAGTTGGCCGGCTGCCGAAAATCTACGTCTTCTTTCGTGCCACCCGCCCTCGCTGACGACACCTCGCCGGACAGCATGTCGGAGGCGCTCTGCCTGCTGCGCCCGTCACGTTTGCTCGCTGTGACATCTGTCACAGCGTGACGACGGCGATCGCGAGCGGCAGACGCGTGATTGTCCTGGCAGATCGCGGTCCAGGGCGGATCGAGCGGGATGTCGTGCCGCGTCGTCATCGGTCGCTGGCAGTGGCACGGCGATTGCAGGACTCGCAGGGATGCACTCCCACCGCTCGCCCGCCGGCTACCCGCATCGTGGTTCGCACGCCCCCACCATCGGCGTGATCGCCAACCCGGTCTCCGCGCGCGACATCCGCCGCGTGGTTGCGAATGCCGGCAACATGCAGATCAGCGACCGAGTGAACATCGTGCTGCGCATGCTGAGCGCCGCGGCGGCCTGTGGCGTGGTGCGCGTCCTGATGATGCCGGACCGTGGCGGCATCCGCGCGCTGCTCGAGCGCAGCCTGAAGCGCGAGAGTCATGTGTCCTACGGCGAGCACTGGCCGGAGGTCGAGTTCCTCGACATGGAGCCCAACTCGACGGTCGAGGACACGTTCGTCGCCACGCAGCTGCTGGTACAGGCAAGAGTCGCTTCAATCATCGTTCTCGGCGGCGACGGCACGCATCGCGCGGTGGTGCGCGAGCTGCGCCGCCTCGGATCTCACATTCCGATCGCGGGGCTGTCGACCGGCACCAACAACGCATTTCCTGAGATGCGCGAGCCGACCATTACCGGCATGGCGGTTGGCCTGTGCGCCGATGGTCGAGTGCCCGCGGAAACGGCGCTCGCGCCGCACAAGCTGATCGAAATCGCGATCGAGTCGACAAGGCAGACGCGGCGCGACATCGCGATCGTCGATGCGGTGATCACCAGCGATCGTTACATCGGCGCGCGCGCGCTGTGGAAACCGGAGTCGCTGCGCGCCGCGTACCTGGCGTTCGCCGATCCGCAGTGCATCGGGCTGTCGGCGATCGGCGGCCTGCTGCACCCGGTGGCGCGCGACCACCACGGCGGGCTGGCAATCGAGATCGCGCCCGATGCTGCTGGGGCGCGCATCGTGCTGGACGCGCCGATCGCGCCCGGCATGGTGCGGCCGGTGCCGATCGCCGCCTGGCACAAGATGGTCGCCGACCAGCCGGTCGACGTCGCGCACGAAGCCGGCACCGTCGCGCTCGACGGCGAGCGCGAGCTTGGCTTCGAGCCCGGCGACCGCGTGCGCGCGACGCTGCGCGAGAAGGCTTTCTTCACCGTGGACGTGGCCCGCTGCATGCGCTTTGCCGCAACCGAAGGGCTGCTCCGCCGCGTTTCCCACTGAAGTGCCCGCTGAACCACAACACAGGAGACCGATGATGGCTGGTAATCCCTTTCCCCTGAGCAAGGAGCAGCTGCTCCAGGCGTATCGCACGATGCGCACCATCCGTGAATTCGAGGAGCGACTGCACGTCGATTTCGCGCGCGGCGACATTCCAGGGTTCGTGCACCTGTACGCGGGCGAGGAAGCCGCCGCCACCGGGATCATGCTGCACCTGGGCGATGGCGACCGCATCGCGTCGACCCATCGCGGCCACGGCCACTGCATCTCCAAGGGCGTGAGCGTGGTCGAGATGATGAAGGAGATCTACGGCAAGAAAGGCGGCTCGTGCCAAGGCAAGGGCGGCTCGATGCACATCGCCGATCTGTCGAAGGGCATGATGGGCGCCAACGGCATCCTCGGTGCCGGCGCGCCGCTCGCGTGCGGCGCGGCGCTCGCGGCCAAGTTCCGCGGCAAGGGCGAAGTCGCAATCAGCTTCGTCGGCGACGGTGCCAGCAACCAGGGCATGTTCCTCGAAAGCCTGAACCTCGCCGCGGTGTGGAACCTGCCGGCGATATTCGTCGTCGAGAACAATGGCTATGCGGAATCCACCTCGCGCGATTACGGCGTGGCGGTCGATTCTTACGTCGACCGCGCCGCCGGTTTCGGCCTGCCCGGCGTGACAGTCGACGGCACCGATTTCTTCGCCGTCTACGAGGCGGCGGGCGAGGTCATCAAGCGCGCGCGCAGCGGAGCTGGGCCGTCCCTGCTCGAATGCAAGATGGTGCGCTTCTACGGCCACTTCGAGGGCGACGCGCAGACCTATCGCGGCCCGGGCGAGGTCGACGACATCCGTGCGAACAGGGACTGCGTCAAGAAGTTCGCCGCCGCGGTCACCGGCGCAGGCGTCATCTCGGCGGCCGAACTGAAGAAGATCGACGAAGAAGTGCTCGGCCTGATCGAGCGCGCGGTCACCGAGGCCAAGGCCGCGCCGCTGCCCACCGCGGTCGATCTGACCACCGATGTCTACGTCAGTTACTGAGCGGGAGGTGTCATTCCCGCGCAAGCGGGAATCCAGGCCCGGTGCTGCAAACGCCGCTGGGTCCCCGCTTTCGCGGGGACGACACCCGAGCTTGACCCGAATTCATCACATTCAAGGAGGCCTTACATGGCACGGAAGATCAGCATGAAACAGGCGATCAACGAGGCGCTCGACCAGGAGATGGCGCGCGACCCGTCGGTGATCGTGATGGGCGAGGACATCGTCGGCGGCGCCGGCAGCGACGGCGAGCGCGACGCGTGGGGCGGCGTGCTTGGCGTGACCAAGGGCCTGTACGCGAAGCACGGCGACCGGCTGCTCGATACGCCGCTGTCGGAGAGCGCCTACATCGGCGCCGCGATCGGCGCGGCGGCGTGCGGCATGCGCCCGGTGGCGGAGCTGATGTTCATCGACTTCATGGGCGTGTGCTTCGACCAGATCTTCAACCAGGCGGCCAAGTTCAAGTACATGTTCGGCGGCAAGGCCGAGACGCCGGTCGTGATCCGCGCGATGGTCGGCGCGGGCTTCCGCGCGGCGGCGCAACACTCGCAGATGCTCACGCCGATCTTCACCCACATCCCGGGGCTGAAGGTCGTGTGCCCGAGCACGCCGTACGACACCAAGGGGCTGCTGGTGCAGTCGATCCGCGACAACGACCCGGTGATCTTCTGCGAGCACAAGAACCTGTACGGGCTCGAAGGCGAGGTGCCGGAGGCGCTGTATGCGATTCCGTTCGGCGAGGCCAACGTCGTGCGCGAAGGGAAGCACGCATCGATTGTCGCCTACGGCATGATGGTGCACCGCTCGCTCGACGCCGCCTCGCTTCTCTCGAAGGAAGGCGTCGACTGCGAGGTGATCGACCTGCGCACGCTGTCGCCGCTCGATCTGGACACCGTGCTCGAAAGCGTCGGGAAGACCGGCCGGCTGGTGTGCGTCGACGAGGCCAATCCCCGCTGCAGCATCGCCGCCGACATTTCGGCACAGGTGGCGCAGCGCGCGTTCGGTGCGCTGAAGGGCCAGATCGAGATGGTCACGCCTCCGCACGCGCCGGTGCCGTTCTCGCCGGCGCTCGAGGATGCGTACATCCCGAGCGCGGAGAGGATCGCTGCCGCGGTCAGGCGCACGCTGGGCAAGGGCAAGCACTGATGGCGGCGGCCGCGATCACGCCGGTGATCATGCCCAAGTGGGGCCTGGAGATGCGCGAGGGCACGATCACCGAATGGCGAGTGGACGAGGGTGCGCAGATCAGCGTCGGCCAGCCGATCGTCGACATCGAGACCGACAAGATTTCGAACACCTACGAGGCCGGCGACGCGGGGTTGCTGCGGCGGCGCATCGCGCACGAAGGCGACACGCTGCCGGTCAAGGCGCTGCTCGGCGTGCTCGCGCCGCCGGACGTGAGCGATGCGGAGATCGACGCGTTCATCGCCGCATACGTGGTGCCCGCGGCGAGCGAAGGCGAGGAGGAGGGCGCGCCGGCGTACGAGTTCGCGACCGTCGATGGCATCCGCGTGCGCTACGCGCGGCGCGGCGACGCGGCGAGTGGTGCGACGCCGGTGCTGTTCCTGCACGGCTATGGCGGGGATCTCAACAACTGGCTCTTCAACCTCGACGCCGTGGCCGAGCAGGCGCCGGTGATCGCGCTCGATCTGCCGGGGCACGGCCAGTCGGACGTGAAGCTGCCCGGCGCATCGCTGGAGGCGCTGGCGAACTTCGTGCTGCACTTCCTCGATGCGCTGAACGTCGAACGCGTGCATGCGGTCGGGCACTCGATGGGCGGCGCGATCGGTGCGCAGATGACGCTCGGGGCGAAGCATCGGATCGCGTCGCTGGCGCTGCTGAACAGCGCTGGCCTGGGCGAAGAGATCGACGCCGGCTACATCGAAGGTTTCGCGAGCGCGGGTTCGCGACGTGAGCTGAAGCCGTTGATGGAGCAACTGTTCGCCGATCCGTCGCTGGTCACACGCCAGTTGATCGACGACGTGCTCAAGTACAAGCGGCTCGACGGCGTGCAGGCCCTGCTCACCGAACTGGGCACGCGGCTCTTTGGCGGCGGCAGGCAGGCCGCTCAGCCGGCGCGGCAGCTGTCGGGTACGGCGCCGCCGCTGCTCGTGGTCTGGGGACGCGGCGACCGGGTGATTCCCGTCGCGCACGCGGCGCATGCGCCCGCCGGCGCGAAGGTGCAGGTGCTCGACGGCGCCGGCCACATGGCGATGATGGAGAAGGCAGCCGAGGTCAACGCGCTGTTGCGCTCGCATGTGGGTTAGTGTGTCTGCGTGCTGCCCGCTTTCCGCTCGGTCACCGTGCACAACGCGCCGCTGCGCGAAGGCGTGGCGACCGAGCCGGAGTGGATCGCACAGGTCGCGGCGAGTGGCGTCGCGCAGGCACATCTATGGCAGGGCGAACCGGGCTGGTCCGTGCCGCGCAGCTACGCGCGTTCGCCCGCGTGGGGCAAGGGCGATCGCGGGCTGAGCGTGCGTGTGTCCGGCGGCGGGCTCGTGCCGCAGGGGCCGGGCCTGGAGAACCTGAGCCTCATCTGGTGCAGCAGTGCGGCGCCGTCCTGCAGCGACGCCGTTTACCGTGGATTGTGCGCGGGGCTGCAGCGCGCGCTGGCGCGGCTCGGGGTGATCGCGACGACGCAGGCCGTCGCTGGATCCTTCTGCGACGGCCGCTACAACCTCGCGGCCGATGGCCGCAAGATTGCCGGCACCGCGCAGGCGTGGCGGCGGATCGAGGGTCGGCAGGTCGTGCTCGCGCACGCGCTGCTGATCGTCGATGCGGATGTCGAGGCATTGACCGATGCGGCCAACGCGATCGAGCAGGCGCTCGGTCGTCCGACGCGCTACCGTGCCGACGCGGTGACCAGCATCGCACGCGCATGGAGTGCGCGACATCAGGCGCCGGTTGTGGCCGATTTCGCCGCGACACTGCGGCAGGCCATTGCCGCGCAGTTCGTCTGAAGAGGAGGCAAGAATGGTTCTGCTCGAATTCTCGATCGCGCCGGTGGGCGCCGGCGAAAGCATGAGCGCGCACGTGGCGCGCGTGCTCGACCTGATCGACCGCAGCGGGGTGCCGTATCGGCTCACGCCGATGGGCACGATCCTCGAAGGCGAGTGGCCGGAGGTGATGGGCGTGGTGACGCGCTGCTTCGACCTGTTGCAGGCCGATTTTTCGCGCATCGGCGTGCAGATCAGGGTCGACTATCGCAAGGGACCGGCGGGGCGGCTCGAGTCGAAGATCGCAGCGGTGGAAAAGCGCGTCGGCCGCAAGCTTTCCGTTTAGCGCCGGCTTGCGCGATGATCGCGTCCGTGACCGTCGCCGAAGACATCGTCCGCCAGGTCGAGCGCCTCGCGCAGGCATTGCCGCTGCCGGCAGTCAGGGCGCTGCACCTGCCGCCCCCGTCGACCGACGGGACACGCGAGGGCGAGTTCTGCGCAATCGAGCTGGAGGACGGCTCGATCGGTCTGAGCTTCGTGCTGCTGGGCGAACAGCCGGGAGCGGTGCTGCGCGAACTGCGCGCACGCGACACGTCGACCCTGAAGGGCACGGCGGCCCTGGCGCTGGCGCGCGTGTATGCCGAGCATCAAGGGTCTGAGCGCACGCTCGGTTTCGCGAGCATCAACGCGATCACGCGCTGCCTGTTCGACCGCGCGCGCTTCAGGCCGCCGGCCGCGCAGGGCTCGATCGGCGATCTCGATCTGAAGGCCGGCGACCACCTCGGCATGATCGGCCTGTTTCCGCCGCTGGTGCCGCGCGTGCTCGCCAGCGGAGCGCGCCTGACGGTGCTCGAACTGCGCGCCGATCTGGCCGGCCCGCGCGACGGCTGGCACGTCACGCTCGACCCGGCGGCGCTCGCGGGCTGCAACAAGATCCTGTCGACCAGCACTGTGTTGCTGAACGACACGCTGGACGATCTGCTCGCGCGTTGCCGGCACGCCGAACGCATCGCTCTGATCGGTCCCGGCGCCAGTTGTTTGCCGGACGCGCTGTTCGCGCGCGGGGTGACGATGATGGGGGGCACCTGGATCGACGACGCCGACGGATTCAAGCGTGCGCTCGCCGAGGGCGAGCCGTGGGGCGGATTCGCGACCAAGTTCGCGCTTGGGCGCGAGAGCTATCCGGGCCTTGATCGGCTGTGCGCGCTTGCGGCGGGCCAGACAGGCTGACGACTGGCTCGCCTGCCGACCCGTGCAGGACGCCGCGCGCCGGCGCGTCCGGGGACCGTGCGCAGCAGCAAACACGACCTGGATCATGTTCCCCAGTTGTTGCGCGGGACAAGATTCGCTCAACTTGCAATCCGCGTGATGAGGACGGGACGCGGTCCCGGGCCTTGCGGCTAGGCGCCGGCCGAGCCGACGGAGGTGCGTCGCGCGGAATGCACGGCAAGATGCCGAATTCGAGCCGAGCTGTATCAATCAAAAGAAGGGCCGTCCAGCGGGAGCTTCGATCATGCCCATGACAGAACAAGGCAAGCGCATCTCCGTCCTGACGATGAACACGATGGCGTTCACCGTCAACTTCGCGATCTGGACCATGTTTTCGATCATCGGCATCCGGATCAAGAGCGAGCTCGGACTGAACGACACCGAGTTCGGTCTGCTGGTGGCAACGCCGATCCTGACCGGCTCGCTGATTCGCCTGCCGCTTGGTGTGCTGACCGACCGCTTTGGCGGGCGCATCGTCTATTTCATCCAGATGTTGCTGGTGGCGATTCCGACGTATGGCCTCGCGTTCGCGCACGCGTACTGGCAGTACCTCGTGATCGGGCTGTTCGTCGGACTCGCCGGCGGGTCGTTCGCCGTGGGTATCGCGTACACCTCAGCATGGTTCCCGAAGGAAAAGCAGGGCACGGCGATGGGCATCTTCGGTGCCGGCAACGCCGGAGCGGCGGTCACGAACCTGGTGGCGCCGCTGATCGTGGTGGCATTCGGCTGGCGCGCTGTGCCGCAGGTGTATTCGGTCGCAATGCTGGTGATGGCCGTTCTGTTCTGGCTGTTCACCTTTCCCGATCCGAAGCTCGAGCAGCGCAAAGCGAAGAAAGAGCACCTTTCGCTTGGCCAGCAGCTCGCGCCGCTGACGGAAGCACGCGTATGGCGCTTCGGGCTCGCCTATTACTTCGTATTCGGCGGGTTCGTGGCACTGGCCCTCTGGCTGCCGAAGTACTACATCGGCGAGTACGGCCTGAACCTCAAGACGGCCGCTTTCATCACGATGTTCTTCACGCTGCCGTCGGGCGTGATCCGCGCGCTGGGCGGATGGATCTCGGACCGCTGGGGCGGCGACACGGTGACCTGGTGGGTGTTCTGGATATCCATCGTCTGTCTGTTCTTCCTCGCCTATCCGTCGACGACGCTGATCATCCACGGCATCAAGGGAGATGTGAGCGTACGGATCGCGGTCGGCGTGGTGCTGTTCACGGTGCTGGTGTTCATCGTCGGATTGGCCCAGGGCATCGGGAAGGCGAGCGTCTACCGCAGCCTGGCCGACCACTATCCGGACAACATGGGCTCGGTCGGCGGGCTCGTCGGCGTGATCGGCGGCCTGGGCGGGTTCTCGATGCCGATCATATTCGGGATCGCCGCCGACGCCACCAATGTCCGCAGCAGCGCGTTCATGGTGCTGTATGCAGTGCTTGCCGGCGTGATGATCTGGACCTGGGCGGCGGCGCGCAGCGAACGTCAGGCCATCCTCGAGAAAGACACCCGGCTGCGCGATCAACTGGTTGCCGAGCACCTGCTCGACGCGCGTGCCGTGGGCGGCGGCTGGCTGGTCGGCTGGCGGCCCGACGACGACGATTTCTGGCGCACGCGCGGCCGGCGCATCGCGCTGCGCAACCTCGTGTTCTCGATGCCGGCGCTGTTCCTGTCCTTCGCCGTGTGGATGGTCTGGAGCGTGGTCGTGATCGAACTGCCGAAGATCGGCTTCCAGTTCTCGACCAGCGAGCTGTTCTGGCTCGCGGCGCTGCCGGGACTTTCGGGCGCCGCGCTGCGGCTGGCGTACTCGTTCGTGGTGCCGATCTTTGGCGGCAGGAACTTCACGGTGTTCAGCACGGCCTCGCTGCTGCTGCCGGCGCTGTGGATGGCGCTCGCCGTCCAGGACCCGCATACGAACTATGCGGTTTTCGCGGCGATCGCGCTGCTGTGCGGCCTCGGCGGCGGGAACTTCGCGGCGAGCATGGCCAACATCAGCTTTTTCTTCCCGAAGCGGATGCAGGGCACCGCTCTTGGCTGGAATGCGGGCGCCGGCAACCTTGGAGTCGGCGTGATGCAGGCCGTGGTTCCGATCAGCATCTACGGCGGCGCGCTCGCGATCATGGGTGGCCAGCCGCAGGCGTACAACGATCCCGCGGTCAGTCAGGTCTGGCTGCAGAACGCCGGCTACATCTGGGTGCCCTTCATCCTGCTGGCGACGCTGCTCGCCTGGTTCGGCATGAACAACATCCGCGACGTGCGCGCGACCTTCCGTGAGCAGGCAGTGATCTTCTTCCGGCCGCACGCCTGGAAGCTCGGCTGGCTGTACGGTGGCACGTTTGGCTCGTTCATCGGCTTCGCAGCGGCATTTCCGACGCTGCTGGCAACGCAGTTCCCCGAGGCGGGCCTGCTGAAGTACGCGTTCATCGGCCCGCTGCTCGGCGCGCTGATCCGGCCGTTGGGTGGCTGGCTCGCGGATCGCGTTGGCGGCGGCCGGGTGACGTTCTGGAACTTCGTGCTGATGTTCGCCGCGTCGCTGGCGGTCTTCGCCTTCCTGCCTGCGGGCGGCGGGGGCGGCAACGCCGGCCTCTTCTACGCCACGTTCGTGCTGCTGTTCCTGACGACCGGCATCGGCAATGGCTCGGTGTTCCGCATGGTGCCGACCGTGTTCATGACGCTGCACCGGCGTTCAGCGGAAGGCCAGGGCGACGAGGCGATGGCGCGCGCGGCGCGCGAGGGGGAGATCGAGGCGTCGGTCGCGCTCGGCTTCACGGCGGCGATCGCGGCGCTCGGGCTGTTCTTCATTCCGATGGCAGTTGGCGTGTCCGTGGAGGCAACCGGCAGCCCGCTCGCCGCCTGGTACGTCTTCATCGCGTTCTACCTGAGCTGCGTCGTCGGTACCTGGCGGTGGTACCGGCGCCGCGACGCGGAGATCCGCTGCGACTAGCGCGCGGCGCTCACGCCCGTTCGACGATCGTCACGTTGGCGAGCCCGCCGCCTTCGCACATCGTCTGCAGCCCGTAGCGCGCGTTGCGCGCTGCGAGCGCATGCACCAGCGTCGTCATCAACTTGGCACCTGAAGCGCCGAGCGGGTGGCCGAGCGCGATCGCGCCACCGTTGACGTTCAGCCTCTTGGGGTCGGCGCCGGTGCCTTTGAGCCACGCGAGCGGCACCGACGCGAACGCCTCGTTGACTTCGAAGAGATCGATGTCGTCGAGCCTCAGGCCCGCCCTGCGCAGCGCCACTGGCGTCGCGGGCACCGGGCCCTCGAGCATGATCACCGGGTCGTGACCGACCACGGTCATCTGGCGCACGACCGCAAGCGGCTTGGCCTTGCTCCCCATCGCCTTCAGCCCGCGCTCGTTGGCGACCACCAGCGCGGCGGCGCCGTCGCAGATCTGGCTCGCGGTCGCGGCAGTGATGCGGCCTCCTTCCTGCAGCAGCTTCACGGTCGCAATGCCTTCGAGCGAGGCGTCGAAGCGGATGCCCTCATCGGTCGCGTGCGTTTCGCCGGTTTCCGCGCCCTCCGTGTTGTGCACGGCAAGCGGCAGGATCTCGTCCGTGAAGCGCCCTTCGCGCGTGGCGGCTGCCGCGCGCTGGTGGCTCGCGAGCGCGTATTCATCGAGCGCGTCCTTCGACAGTTCGTACTTCTTCGCCAGCATTTCGGCGCCCATGAACTGGCTGAATTGCACGCCGGGATAGCGAGTCTTCATCGCCGGGCTCATGTAGCTGCCGAAGCCGTTCTTGAACGGCAATGTCGCGGGCAGCCCCATCGGCACGCGCGTCATGCTTTCGACGCCGCCGGCGATCACGATGTCCTGGCTGCCCGCGATCACCGCCTGCGCGGCGAAGTGCAGCGCCTGTTGCGACGAGCCGCACTGGCGGTCGACCGAGGTGCCGGGCACCGACTCGGGCAGGCGCGACGCGAGCACCGCGTTGCGCGCGATGTTGTTCGACTGCTCGCCAGCCTGGCCGACGCAGCCGAAGACCACGTCGTCGATCAGCCGCGGGTCGAGGTCGAGCTTCGCGACCAGCGCGTCGAGCACCTGCGCGGCGAGATCGGCCGGATGCCATCCGGCCAGCCGGCCTCCCTTGCGCGCACCGGCGGTGCGAAGTGCGGCGACGATGAAAGCTTCGGACATACGAATTCCTCAGTCGAGCGGGGAACGGCCGCACGGTCGCACGTTTCCGCTGCCGTGGTATTGCGACCGGTCACCTTGGCGCGCTTGCCGCGCAGCGGCGGCCGCCGCCGGCGATCACATCAATTTTGCGCTGGTCCGTACGCGGCCTGCGCGCTCGTGCCACGCGGCGAGTTCGACCGTTGCGCCGCGCGGCCCTTTGACGATCCAGTCGACGTGGGCAATGTCCTGCGTCGGCTTCTTCACCGGCCAGAAGCTGATGCCGGTCTGCAGCGCCGACCAGCCTTCCAGCTCGCCGAGCGCTTCGCGAGGGTTGCCGCTGACGAGTTGCGCACCGGCAGGCAGAGTGATCTCGGCCAGCACGCCGCGCAGCAGCTTGCGCGACAGCGCCATCTTGCTCACGTAGGTCGGCAGCCAGCCGCTGTTCTGCACGATCAGCCGCACGCGCCAAGCATCGGTGCCGGCGGGCGTCACCTGCACGTCGCGCACCTCGAGCTTCGGCGATACCAGCGCATTCCACAGCAGCCATTGCGGAAAGCGCGCGACCTCGGCCTCGCGCATTGCCGGCGGCGGGTTGCTGAAAATCGCCATCCGGTTCCAGCCGCCGATTTCCACGCGCCCGAGCTGCGCGTGATCGAACGTTTTCCAGTCCACGTGTCCTTCGCCCGGAGCGATCTGCTGCGACCAGCGGAACACCTTCAGGTCGTCCTCGATCGGATGCTCGCGGAACCAGTGGATCCAATCCTTGTTGTCGATTCCGGCTTCCTTCTTCGGATTCCAGATCTCGATCGTCCACATGAAGCAGCCGAGGTGTTCGTACAGCCAGTCGAAGCTGCCGGCGATGTATTCGCCGGGGCGGTAGGCAAAGTCGTGATACACGGAAATCGCCGGATAGCCGGTCAGCTGTTCGCCCACCTCGCCCGCTTTCTGGAACACCCACAGGTCCTCAGGCGGCATCCTGTCGTCGGGCTGATCACCAAAGGGCCGCAGCAGCACGCCAGAGAAGGTGTGCAGGCTGGTGCCGCCGCAGATGTTGGGGTGCGCGAGGATGAACTCGACCACCGCGCGGATCTCGGGCTCCGACGTCGGGTACGGACCGGCGCCGAGCTGTTCGAACTCCTGACGCCACTTCGACGGAAAATTCCGATTCAGGTCGAGGCCTTGGGGCCGGCCGGCCAGCCCCGCCAGTTCGATGCTGACACCGTCGTAGTTCTCGACGCGGCCTTCGACCATCACGCGGAAGTAGTCGCCGCCCGGCGGATCGAGCGGATCGCGCCGCACCAGCAGGCGCGGTTCCTGCGGGTGCTTCTTCCATGGCCCGTTCGGATCCGCGATCCGCATCTGCAGGATGCGGCCGTCGCCGTCGATGTCCTCGGCGACCAGGCCCTGGACCGGTTCCTCGTCGAACGGGTAGCGGCGCGTGCTGGAGCGCACGTAGCGGGGCCGGTCCGCCAGCGCCCACTCGGCACCGTCGGGATTGATGCGCGGGCAGATGTAGAACGCCCGCGTCTGCAGGAAGCGCTGGATCTGCGCATCGGATTTGCGGCCCCTGAGCAGCCAGTCGATCAGGTACAGGCACGCCGCCGACGCGGTCAACTCGACGGAGTGGATGTTGCCGTCGACCCAGTACGCGGGCTTGTCGCTAGCGGGTCCGGTCGCGGTGTCGGTGATCGTGACGACCGGAATGTCGCGGCCCTCATGGCTCTTGCCGATGAACTGCAGCGATACGTACTGCGGCGCTTCGCGTTCGAAAGCGCGCAGCGCGTCAACCAGTTCGCCGTAGCGGAGGAAGCGCGAGAAGTCGAGCGCAGGCATGGTGGTCCGTCGGATTGGGGAAGGGCGCGACTTTAGCGCGCCGCGACGATTCGGCGCCGCCATGGCGCCGGCCACAACAAGCCGACGCTATCCGGCGCCGTCAGTCCGGAGACCGGGCCAGGCAATGTGATCGTCTCTCAGTGCAGCGAGCAGCTGCCGGGACCGTCCGGATGTCCGCAGGTGCTGCAGGGGCCGGCCATCGCCGGCATCGCGTCCGGCGCCGAAGCCGCGGTGGCGAAGACCGACAGCCGCTTGTGCAGCTGCGTGGAATGGCACTCGGGACACTCCGGCACCGTATTCGAACGGACGAGCGTCTCGAACTCGCGGCCGCAGTCCTGGCAGGCGTACTCGAAGATCGGCATGGCAGGCTCCTTTTCTGCGCCGGGATTATCGCGCAGGCCGCGTCCCGCCCGATGCGCGCGGCGGGTCCTCATCAGATATGCATGATCTCGCCCTTCAGCGAGTAGGCGATTGCCAGCACATCCTTGCGGGTCTGCTCGTCGATGCGATGCCTTTCGAGCGCGGCAAGGATGTCGTCGACGGCAGCCATGTACTCGGCTTCGTTGATGTTCATGCCCCGGTGACTGTCTGGCATGCTGCGTCCCGTGTAGCGCTCGGGTCCGCCGCTGCCGGCACCGAGAAAGTTGCACAGGTGCATCTTCAGTTCGTTCATCCGCTGCGGCGTTTCCCGATAGGGAAGGAACCGTGCGCGGATGGCCGGGTTGACCATGTGTGCGTCGACGATGTCGTCGACCAGCCGCGAGATTCCGACGGAGCCACCAAGCCGCTCATACAGGGAGTTCATCATGCGTCTCCTTTGCTACGTTTGCAGGTATACCGAGGGTGCCGCGACAGGCTAAGGTCGCGGGGCCGGAGAGGTCCAGTTCACGATCTGTACTGGCGCGTCCCGCCGCGGATCAGGAGACGCAGTTTCTGGAGGAGACTCGGAATGAAGCACGGATACGGGCAGTTCTGCCCGCTGGCCAAAGCGGCGGAACTCCTGTGCGAACGATGGACGATGATCGTCGTGCGCGAACTGGTCGCGGGGAGCCGGCGTTTCAACGACCTGCGACGCGGCGTGCCGTTGATGTCGCCCACGCTGCTGTCGCGACGGCTCAAGCAGCTTACCGTTGCGGGAGTGGTGCAGCGTGTCGTCGACCGCGACGGCTCCAGCGCATACGAACTGACGCGGGCCGGGCAGGAGCTCCAACCCCTGGTCGCCTTGATGGGAGCATGGGGACATCGCTGGGTCGGCAGCCGGCTGGAGGCGGACGATCTCGACGTCGGCCTGCTGATGTGGGACATCCGGCGTACGGTGGATTCGACCCAGTTTCCCGACCGCCGAGTGGTGGTGGAGTTCGTGTTCACCGACGCGCCCGAAGGCATGGAGCGGTGGTGGCTCGTTTGCGACGCCGGCGAAGTCGATCTGTGCCGCGACGACCCGGGGCACGAAGTGGATCTGGTGCTGCGGTCGACGGTGAGGGCACTGACCGAAGTGTGGATGTGTCGACAGACCCTTGCCGGGACCGAGCGCGCAGGCGATCTGCAGGTGCTCGGTCCTGACAGTCTCAGGCAGCGCGTCGCGCTGTGGCTGCGTGGCAGTGCTCTGGCCCGTCTCGGCGCCGAGTCGCTGGCCGCAGAGCGCGTGACCGATCACGGAGCCGGGCGCGCGGCCTAGCCTCATCGCGCGTCGGGCGCGCCGCCCGGCAGAAGCGCGGCGATGGTGGCGCGGACCGAAGTACCGCAGTCCGCCGCGCTATGTCCGTGGCCGCAGCAGCCGGCGAACCTCGCGCGATGCGACGACCTCGGAATGATCGGCGAAGGCCTCGTGATTCTTCTCGATGTCGCCGAGGTCGTACAGATAGTTGACCATGAAGCCGAGCCCCTGCTCGAGGCTCCTGGCCGACGTGTCGGCGAGCCAGTTGACGCGCTCCAGCCGCGCGCCGTTGTTCAGGTGGAAGCGCGCGACGGGATCGATCACGCGGCCGTTCGGCGCACGCGCCTGCAGGAAATAGGCGGCAATCGCGTCGGAAAGAACCGGCTTCAGCGTGCGCGCGACATCCGGGCGGTCGTGCCAGCCGGGCGTGTCGAGCGCGCGCAGCACGTCGCGCTCGGCGGCCGGCAGAACGCTCGACGCCTTCGCCGAGCGTTCCTGCGCCAGCCAGCTCGCAAACCCCGGCACGGGCGACAGAGTCACGAATGTCTTCAGGCCAGGAGCGGTCAGCTTCAATTCCTGCACCACCTGCTTGATCAGCAGATTGCCGAGCGGAACGCCACGCAGCCCGGTCTGGCAGTTCGAAATCGAATAGAACACCGCGACCGTCGCGCGGCGCGCGTCGAGCGGACGGCGGTCGACGGCGAGCAGCGGCAAGATCGCCGCCGGCATTTCGCGCGTCAGCGCCACTTCGACGAAGATCAGCGGATCATTGGGCAACGTCGGATGAAAGAACGCGTAGCACAGCCGGTCCGCCGGGTCGATACGGCGGCGCAGGTCGTCCCAGCTCGAGATCGCATGGACCGCCTCGTAGCGGATGATCTTCTCCAGGATCAGCGCCGGCGTGTTCCAGTCAACCCGGCGCAGCGTGAGGAAACCGCGGTTGAACCAGGACGAAAGCAGGTGGACACAGTCGGCATCGAGCGGCGCCAGTTCCGGGTGCTCGGGCAGCAGCCGCAGCAGGTCTTCGCGAATGCGCACGACCTGCGCGGTGCCGCCGGGCGCAAGGTTCAGGCGACGTATCAGCTCCTGCCGTCGAGGTTCGGCGGCAGCATGCAGCGCGGTTCCGTTGTCCGCCGACGGATCAGCGCGGTAGCGCTCGACCGCGCGGTCCAGCCGCGCGCGGTCGGCGCCGAAGCGATCGACCAGCAACTTCAGGAATTCGAGCCGTTCCGCCGCGTCGAGCCGCTCGCACCCGGCCAGGATTTCGGCGGCCAGCGCCGTGCCGGAAACCTCGCCGCGTACTCCGAGCAGGGCTTCGGCCAGGGTCGCCAGCTTGGCGATGTTGGATGGGCGGGCGCGGTCGACGACCTTCTTCAGGCCGCTGAACCAGCCTTTGCTCGTCGTCGGTTTACCACGCGTGTCGTCTGCCATCGGCGAAGTCATCAGTCGGTGAATTCCAGCGCCCCGTTTTCCTGACATCGGGACGGAAGATGAACGATAGCGCGCCGCGCGCCATTTCAGCGGTGCGCAAGCGCGCTCCGAAGCTGCGCGAGGCCGATGTCCTCGAACCCGTCGCACACCGCAGCCGCTTCGCCGAAATCGTCGCCGGTGGTGTACAGGCTGCGCACGACCAGCGTCGGGATGCCGGCCGCGCGCGCGGCAAGCAGACCGTTGCGCGAGTCCTCGATTGCCAGCGCGCGTGTTCCGGGCGGCAGCCGGCGCAACGCCAGTTCGTACGCATCCGGCGCCGGCTTCTTGCGCACGACGTCCTCGCCGCACACCACGACGGCGAACCGCGCGAGCGTGTTGGCGCCGAGCGTCGCATCCAGCAGCGCTTCCAGGTTGGCGCGGCTCGTCGTCGTAACGATGCCGAGCGTCCAGCCGGCGCGCTCGATCGCGTCGATCAGCCGCGCGACACCGGGGCGCAGCCCGATCGCGCCGGCGGCGACGAGTTCGGCGTAACGGCGATTCTTCTCCGCGTGCAGCGCAGCGATGTCGACGCGCCCGCGCCATTGCGGCGCACGCCGCTCGATGAAATGCGTGATCCGCTCCCTGCCGCCGGTGACCTGCAGCAGGTCGCCGTACAACGCCTCGTCCCAATGCCAGTCGAGTCCGGCCGCGGCGAATGCGCGGTTGAAGGCGACGCGATGGCCGTCGCGCTCGGTCTCCGCCAGCGTGCCGTCGACGTCGAACAGGATCGCGGGCGAGGCGCCGGCTACGCCTTCCACTTGATCGAGCAGCCGATGCTGGCGATCTGCTCGGCCGGGCCGGCGCCCGTGGCGGCGATCTGCCTCATCGCCTCGAACAATTCGCGCCTCGCGCCGGGCGGCGCCACGTTGCGGCCGGACGCATCGAGTCGGCCGCGGTATTCGAGCTTCAGTTCGCGGTCGAAGCCGAAGAAGTCAGGCGTGCACACCGCGCCGTAGGCGCGTGCGACCTGCTGCGATTCGTCGTACAGGTACGGGAACGTGAAGCCGTGCTTTTCCGCGAAGCGCTTCATGTTGTCGAACGAATCTTCCGGATACGCGGTGACGTCGTTGGCGCTGATCGCGGCCACGCCGATGCCGAGCGCCTGCAGGTCTTTCGCGTCGCGCACGATGCGATCGACCACCGCCTGCACGTACGGGCAGTGATTGCAGATGAACATCACCAGCGCGCCGTTCGGTCCGCGGATGTCGGCCAGCGAATGGGTGCGGCCGTCCACACCGGGCAGCGTGAAGTCCGGCGCCCTTACGCCGCGTTGGACGGGGTCGGCGGTGGCGGCCATTCAGAGTGCGGGTTCAGGTTGGCGTGCGGCGAATTTACGCCCGCCGGCGAGCGCGCGCGCCCGTTCTGCGACGCGCGAAGCCGTGATCCCGAAAAACTCGTACAGCTTGCCGGCCGGCGCCGATTCGCCGAAGCGGGCCAGCCCGACCACGTCGCCCTCCAACCCCACGTACTTGCGCCAGAAATCCGGGTGCGCAGCCTCGACCGCGACGCGCGGCACGCCGCGCGGCAGCACCTGGTTCTGGTACGCGCGGTCCTGCCGATCGAACACCGTCGTCGACGGCATCGACACCACGCGCGCGCCGATGCCTTCCGCGGCGAGGAGTGCGCGCGCCTGCAGGGCGAGTTCGACTTCGGAGCCGGTGGCAATCAGTACGACCGCAAGCGGACCCTCCGCTTCGGCGAGCACGTAACCGCCGCGCGCGACCGCGCCGTCATCGATCTCGCGTGCAAGCGCCGGCAGGTTCTGCCGCGACAGCAGCAGCGCTGCCGGCCCTTCGGAGCGCTCGACGCCTGCGCGCCACGCGACCGCCGTCTCGACGCTGTCGCACGGACGCCAGACGTCCAGGTTGGGAATCACCCGCAGCGCGGCCGCGTGCTCGACTGGCTGGTGCGTCGGCCCGTCCTCGCCCAGCCCGATCGAATCGTGCGTCAGCACGTAGACGACGCGCTGCTTCATCAGCGCGCTCATCCGCAGCGCGGAGCGCGCGTAGTCGGTGAACACCGCAAACGTGCCGCCGTACGGGATGAAGCCACCGTGCAGCGCGAGCCCGTTCATCAGCGCGCCCATGCCGAACTCGCGCACGCCATAGTGCACGTAGTTGCCGGCGCCGTTGCCATCGAGCGACGCCGATGCCTTCACCGCGGTCAGATTCGACCACGTGAGGTCGGCCGAGCCGCCGAGCAGTTCCGGCACCGCGGGCACCAGCGCCTCGAGCGCGTTCTGCGACGATTTGCGCGTGGCCGTCGGCGTGGTCACGCCGCGCGCGGCGTCGATCAGCTTCCTGGCGGTCTCGCGCCAGTTGGTCGGCAGTTCGCCGCCCATGCGGCGCCTGAACTCTTCCGCCAGCGCCGGCTGCGCCTGCGCGTAGGCGTCAAAGCGGCGTTGCCACTCCTGCTGCGCGGCTTGTCCGCGCGCGCGCGCATCCCACTGCCCGCGCAACTGCGCGGGCACGTCGAACGGCGGGTGCGGCCAGCCGAGCGCGGCGCGCGTGGCGGCGGTCTCCTCGGTGCCGAGCGGCGCGCCGTGCACCTCGTGCGTACCGGCCGCCTTGGGCGCTCCCCAGCCGATCGTCGTGCGGCAGATCACGAGCGTGGGCCCCGCACGTTCGGCGAGCGCGGTGTCGATCGCGCATTCGATCGCGATCGCGTCGTGGCCATCGATTGGTCCGACCACGTTCCATCCGTAGGCGCGGAAGCGCGCGGCGGTGTCGTCGCGGAACCAGCCCTTGACGTGGCCGTCGATCGAAATGCCGTTGTCGTCGTAGAAGCAGACGAGCTTGTTCAGCCCGAACACGCCGGCCAGCGAGCAGGCTTCGTGCGAGACGCCTTCCATCAGGCAGCCGTCGCCCGCGAACACCCACGTGCGATGGTCGACGATCTCGTGCCCCGGCTGGTTGAAGCGCGCGGCGAGCAACTTCTCCGCGAGCGCCATGCCGACCGCATTCGCGAGCCCCTGGCCGAGCGGGCCGGTGGTCGTCTCCACGCCCGGCGTCAGGCCGGCCTCGGGATGGCCTGGCGTCTTCGAGTGCAGCTGGCGGAAGTTCTTCAGTTCGTCGAGCGGCAGGTCGTAGCCGGAGAGGTGGAGGGCCGCGTACAGCAGCATCGACCCGTGTCCATTCGACAGCACGAAGCGGTCGCGATCCGCCCACGCCGGATCGGCCGGGTTGTGCTTCAGATGCCGACGCCACAGCACCTCGGCGATATCGGCCATGCCCATCGGCATGCCGGGATGTCCGGACTTGGCGGCGTTGACCGCGTCGATCGCAAGGAAGCGCAGCGCGTTGGCACGCACCCGCGCGGCAGTGGCGCGGTCGGAGAAATTCTGGGGAGCTTTCATCGGTGGCTCTTGGTAGGAAAAGACTTGTTCACCACGGAGGACACAGAGAGCACAGAGAGGCGATTGCGGAATTTCTCTGTGCTCTCTGTGATCTCTGTGGTTGAAGATGATTGAAGATCGTCAGGCGCGTTTCTTCAGATCCATCAGCCGCAGGATCATCGGCGTGAAGATCAGCTGCATCGCCAGCCCCATCTTTCCTCCGGGCACGACGATGTTGTTGGGGCGGGTCATCCACGAGTCGTGCAGCATCGACAGCAGGTAAGGGAAATCGATGCCCTTCGGGTTGGCGAAGCGGATCACGACCATGCTCTCGTCGGCAGTCGGGATGTCGGCGGCAATGAAGGGGTTGGACGTGTCCACCGTGGGAACGCGCTGGAAGTTAACGTGCGTACGCGAGAACTGCGGGCAGATGTAGTTCACGTAGTCGGGCATGCGGCGCAGGATCGTGTCGACCACCGCCTCCTGCGAATAGCCGCGCATGCTCTTGTCGCGGTGCAGCTTCTGGATCCACTCCAGGTTGATGATCGGCACCACGCCGACCAGCAGGTCCACGTGGCGTGCGATATCCGCCTCCGGCCCGACGTAGCCGCCGTGCAGCCCCTCGTAGAACAAAAGGTCGGTGCCCGACGGGATGTCCTCCCAGGGGGTGAACGTCCCGGGTTCCTGCTTGTACGGTTCGGCTTCGCCGGCGTCGTGCAGGTACTTGCGCACGCGGCCGCGGCCGCTTTCGCCGTACGTGCGGAACAGCCCCTCGAGCTCCGCGAACAGGTTGTTGTCCGGACCGAAGTGGCTGAGATGGCGGTCGCCCGCCGCCTCCGCCTGCTTCATCCTCTCGCGCATCGCCTTGCGGTCGTAGCGATGGAACGAGTCGCCTTCGACCGTCTGCGCCTTGATGCCGTCGCGGCGGAAGATGTGCTGGAAACTCTTCATCACCGTCGTCGTTCCCGCGCCGCTGGAGCCGGTCACGGCGATGATGGGGTGCTTGATCGACATTTCTCGTGCCTCTATTCAGCCAACAACCAACAACCGACAACGGACAACCGACAACCGACAACGGCCTCTAGGTTCTCGCTTCCGGGCGATACAGGGAGCGCTCGTTGAACAGCGGGGACACGAACGGCTTGTCCTCGCCGCGGTCGTACTCGTGGTGATAGCGCTCAATGCGCTCGACCTCGTTCTTCGAGCCCAGGATCACCGGCACGCGCTGGTGCAACTCGGTCGGCGCCACCTCGAGAATGCGACCACGGCCGGTCGACGCCATGCCGCCCGCCTGCTCGATCACCATGGCGATCGGGTTGGCCTCGTACATCAGCCGCAGGCGGCCGGCCTTGGTCGGATCCTTCGTGTCCTTCGGGTACATGAAGACACCGCCGCGCATCAGGATCCGGTGCGCCTCGGCGACCATCGACGCGATCCAGCGCATGTTGAAGTCGCGCGCGCGGATCCCTGTCTTGCCAGCCTTGCACTCCTCGACGTAGCGCTTGACCGGCGGCTCCCAGAAGCGTTCGTTGCTGGTGTTGATCGCGAACTCGCTGGTGTCCTCGGGAATCCGCAGGTCAGAATGCGTGAGGATGAAGTTGCCGATCTCCCGGTCGAGCGTGAAGCCGTGCGTTCCCTTGCCGACGGTGAGCACCAGCATCGTCGCCGGGCCGTAGATCGCGTAGCCGGCGGCGACCTGCTCGGTGCCGCGCTGCAGGTAGTCCTTCTCGGCCGGCGCTTCGTCTCCGGCGTGCTTCAGCACCGAGAAGATCGTGCCGACCGACATGTTGACGTCGATGTTCGACGAGCCGTCGAGCGGATCGAACACCAGCAGGTACGGGCCGCGCGGATATTCCGCCGGCAGCGCGTACGGTGCTTCGATCTCCTCGGAAGCCATGCCGGCGACCAGCCCGCCCCATTCGCAGTGGCGCAGCATCAATTCGTTGGACAGCACGTCCAGCGGCTGCTGCTCGTCGCCGCTGGCGTTGCGCGCGGCCGCCACGCCGAGCGAAGCGCCGAGCGCGCCGCGTGCAGTCATCGCCGAGATCGCCTTGATCGCGGCGGCAACGTCGACCAGCAGGCCCGCCAGCTTGCCGTGGTCGGGCACGTCGTGCAGCTGCTGGATCAGGAACTTGGAAAGGGTCGTGCGACCGAAAGGCATGACGTCACCGTGGTTGAGTGGATTCCTGTGAATCGAGCCCGCCGGCGAACACGCGTGACGCGCGGATGTCCTCCTCGGCGATCTGCATCAGCGCGGTCGCGTCGATCGTCCCGGAGCCGGCGAACAGCCGATTGGCCTGGCGCAGCCGGGCGCGGTCGAGCGCGTTGCGGATCGAGCGCGCGTTGGCGAAGTGCGGCTGCCTGATGCGCAAGCCGATGTACTCGGCCATCGCTGCGGTCGCGCGCTCGTCGAGGCGGTAGTTCATCGCTGCCGCCATCTTCTGCGCGATCGCCAGCAGCTCGTCGGGCGTGTAGTCGGGGAAATCGATGTGGTGCGCGATGCGCGAGCTCATGCCCGGGTTGGAGCGGAAGAACGTGTCCATCCGGTCCTTGTAACCGGCCAGGATGACCACCAGGTCGTCGCGCTGGTTCTCCATCACCTGCAGCAGGATCTCGATCGCTTCCTGCCCGTAGTCGCGCTCGTTTTCCGGCCGGTACAGGTAGTACGCCTCGTCGATGAAGAGGACCCCGCCCATCGCCTTTTTCAGCACCTCTTTGGTTTTCGGCGCCGTGTGGCCAATGTACTGGCCGACGAGGTCGTCTCTAGTGACGCTGATCACGTGGCCCTTGCGCACGTAGCCGAGCCGGTGAAGGATTTCCGCCATCCGCAGCGCCACCGTCGTCTTGCCGGTACCGGGGTTGCCGGTGAAGCTCATGTGCAGGCTCGGTGTGGCCGCATCGAGCCCGAGTGTCTTCCTTGCGCGCGACACGACCAGGAACGCCGCGATCTCGCGGATGCGGCGCTTCACCGGCGCCAGCCCGATCAAGTCACGATCGAGCTGGTCGATGACGTCCTGCACCTGCGTCTCGCGCAGGATTGCCTGCAGGTCGATCGCCGGTTGTTCGGTTGTTCCCATGAGTAGGGCCACTGTATTCACCACAGAGGGCACAGAGAACACAGAGAACTCTTCATTTGCCTTCCTCTGTGCTCTCTGTGTCCTCTGTGGTTGAGAGGGCCTTTCAGTATCTGGAGCCCTCGGGATTGCGCTCGACCGCGTACGCCTCGGACGTGTAGCGGATCGAACGGCCGACCGTTTCCTGCCGCACCAGGCGGAAACCCGGCTCGTCCTTGGGACGGTTGACGATGAAGGCGAGCTGGATCGATTCCACGCCGCGCGTCGAATCGAAAGCGACCGCGCGGATGTACTTGCCGCCGTGCTGCTTGCGGCATTGAGTGATCTCGTACACCACGCCCGCGCCGTCCTTCAGATCGAACATCGGTGGGCCCCACATCTCCCAGTACGTATTGCGCGGGTGCGGCTCGTCGGTGTACTCGACCGACCAGGCCCAGCCCTTCGACAGGCCGTAGTCGACCTGCGCGCGGATCTCGGCGTCGGTGAGGTCGGGAAGAAACGAAAATGCGCCTTGGGTAATCCTCATGTCGTGCTCCCTGATCAGGAAACGGTCGGCGTCACCGCGAAGTCCGGGGTGTCGGTCGACGTGTAGTTGAAGGTCACGTCCTTCCACGTCTCGAGCGCCTGCGCGAGCGGCGTGCACCACTTGGCCGCGGCGGCGAGGATGTCGGGCCCTTCGTTGATGATGTCGCGCCCTTCGTTGCGCGCCTTCGTCATCGCCTCGAGCGCCACACGGTTGGCGATCGCACCGGCGCCGATGCCGGCCGGGTGCCCGATCGTGCCGCCGCCGAACTGCAGCACCACGTCGTCGCCGAACAGCGTCAGCAGTTGATGCATCTGCCCCGCGTGAATGCCGCCGCTCGCCACCGGCATCACCTTGCGCAGGTCGGCCCAGTCCTGTTCGAAGAACAGCCCCCGCGACAGGTCCTGCCTGGTCACGCTCTCGCGGCAGACGTTGTAATAACCCTGCACCGTCATCGGATCGCCCTCGAGCTTGCCGACCGCGGTGCCGCAGTGCAGGTGGTCGACGCCCGCCAGCCGCAGCCACTTAGCGATCACGCGGAAGCTCACGCCATGGCTTTTCTGCCGCGTGTAGGTGCCGTGGCCCGCGCGGTGCATGTGCAGGATCATGTCGTTCTTGCGTGCCCAGTTCGACATGCTCTGGATCGCGGTCCAGCCGACGATCAGGTCGATCATCACGATGCTGGAGCCGAGTTCCTTGGCGAATTCGGCGCGCTCGTACATGTCTTCCATCGTCGCGGCGGTCACGTTCAGGTAGTGGCCCTTGACTTCGCCGCTCGCCGCCGAAGCCTTGTTGACGGCTTCCATGCAGTACAGGAACCGGTCGCGCCAGTGCATGAACGGCTGCGAGTTGATGTTTTCGTCGTCCTTGGTGAAGTCCAGCCCGCCCTTCAGCGCCTCGTACACGACGCGGCCGTAGTTGCGGCCGGAAAGCCCAAGCTTCGGCTTCATCGTCGCGCCGAGCAGCGCGCGGCCGTACAGGTTCAGGCGCTCGCGCTCGACCACGATTCCGGTGGGCGGCCCCTTGAAGGTCTTCACGTACGCGACCGGGATGCGGATGTCCTCGAGCCGGCATGCCTTCAGCGGCTTGAAGCTGAATACGTTGCCGATCAGGCTCGCCGTCATGTTGGCGATTGAACCCTCCTCGAACAGGATCAGGTCATAGGCGACGTAGCAGAAGTACGTGCCCGGCTGGTTCGGCACCGGATCGACCCGGTATGCCTTGGCGCGGTACGAGTCGCACGCGGTCAGGCGGTCGGTCCAGACCACGGTCCACGTTGCGGTCGATGATTCGCCGGCCACGGCCGCCGCGGCTTCTTCCGGGTCCACCCCTTCCTGCGGCGTGACTCGGAACAGGCAGATCACGTCCGTGTCCTTGGGCTGGTAGTCGGCGTCCCAGTAGCCCATCTGCTTGTACTTGAGCACGCCGGCCGAATAGCGCTGCTTGGCGTCCCTGATCACTCCAGTTTCTGCGGGTTTGTTCATTGCCGTCCTCGCTGTGTCCTGACGGCACTGTAGGGAGCGGTCTAGTTAAGGTAAATTCATTTCTTTGAAACCGTCAGTTAAGAAATCCTTATGCGAGGCGTGACGCTGAAGCAGTTCCGGGCCTTCGCCGCGACCGCCCGGTACTTGAGCTTTGCCAAAGCGGCCGAGGAGCTGCACCTGACGCCGCCCGCGGTGACGATGCAGGTCAAGGAGCTCGAAACCGCGGTCGGCCTGCCGCTGTTCGACCGCAGCGCGCGGACCGTGGCGTTGACGACCACCGGCGAGTACCTGCTCGTCTACGTGCGCCGGATGCTGGCGACGCTGAAGGAGGCCGAGGATGCGATGGCCCGATTGAAAGGCGCGCAGACCGGCCGCATCACGATCGGCATGGTCAGCACCGCCAAGTACTTCCTGCCGCGCCTGCTGGCGAAATTCCGCGCCGAGCATCGCGGCGTCGAGATGCAGCTGTCGGTCGGCAACCGCGAGCAGCTGGTGAAGCAGCTGCACGATGGCGAGGTCGATCTGGCGGTGATGGGCCGGCCGCCAAAGGAACTCGATACGCGCGCCGAACCGTTTGCCGCCCATCCGCACGGCATCGTCGCCTCGCCCGAGCATCCGCTCGCACGGCGGCGCGACATACCGGCTTCGATGCTCGCCGGCGAGGAGTTCATCGTGCGCGAGCCTGGCTCCGGCACGCGTGCGGCGATGGAGCACTATTTCCGCGAGCACCACCTGTCGCCGCCGCAGGTGATGGAGATGTCGAGCAACGAGACGATCAAACAGGCGGTGATCGCCAACATGGGAGTGGCGTTCCTGTCGCTGCACACCTGCGGCCTCGAGATCCTGACCGGGCAGCTCGTCGTGCTCGACGTGATCGACCTGCCGCTGATGCGGCGCTGGCACATCGTGAATCTGCGCGGCAAGCCGATGTCGCCGGCGGCGGAAGCGCTGCGCTATTTCGTGCTGGAGCAGGGCGAGGCGCTGCTGGCGGCGCAGTTCGCCCGCGCCGTGCCGGCCGAGAAAGCGCCCCAATCCGGATGACCGATCGGCCGGTGCCGCGCGTGTGCGCCGTATGATCGGCGCTTGCATCCTCCTCGCCGCATGCAGGACTTCGCCGATCGCCCGCCGGACGACAGCCGCGCCTTGAAGGGAAAGCGCGGCCTGCAGCGCGTGCTGAACGCGACCCGCTATTCGCTCGACGGCCTGCGGGACGCGTGGACGCACGAGGAAGCGTTCCGGCAGGAGGTGCTGCTGGCCGCGGTGCTGATTCCGGTGGCGCTGCTTCTGCCCGTCACGATGGTCGAGCGCATCCTGCTGATCGGCGCGGTTCTGGTGGTCCTGATCGTCGAGCTGCTTAACTCGGCCGTCGAAGCGGCCGTCGACCGCGACAGTCTCGAGATCAATCCGCTCGGCAAGCGCGCCAAGGACTTAACCAGCGCGGCGGTCATGCTTGCGCTGCTGCTCGCGGGTGGTACCTGGGTTGCGATCCTGCTCGATCGCTTCGTTTTCTGACATCGGAAGGACATTGAATGGCCGCTGGCCTGCTGGAAACATCGATCAAGTCGCTGCCGCGCGTCTATCGCGGCAAGGTGCGCGACTCCTACGCAGTCGGCGATGACAAGCTGCTGATCGTCACGACCGATCGGCTGTCTGCATTCGACGTCGTGATGAACCAGCCGATTCCGGACAAGGGGCGCGTTCTGAATGCGATGTCGAACTTCTGGTTCGACAAGCTGTCCGCGATCGTCCCGAACCACCTGACCGGCATTGCGCCGGAAAGCGTGGTCGCGCCGGACGAGGTCGAGCAGGTGCGGGGCCGCGCAGTGGTGGCCACGAAGCTGCGCCCGCTGCCGATCGAGGCCGTGGCGCGCGGGTACCTGATCGGCTCCGGCTGGAAGGACTACCAGCGCTCGGGCAGCGTGTGCGGCGTCGCGCTGCCGCCCGGACTGCAGATGGCGGAAAAGCTTCCGCATCCGATCTTCACGCCGGCGACCAAGGCCGAGCTGGGGACGCACGACGAGAACATTCCATTCGCGCGCATGCAGCAGATCGTCGGCGCGGCCCTGGCCGAGGAGATCCAGCTGATCGCGCTGAAGCTTTACCAGACCGCGGCCGAGTACGCGGCCACGCGCGGGATCATCATCGCCGACACGAAGTTCGAATTCGGACTCGACGATCGCGGCACTCTGCGGCTGATGGACGAGGTGCTGACCGCGGACTCGTCGCGCTTCTGGCCCGCCGATGAATATCGTGTCGGCATCTCGCCGCCGAGCTTCGACAAGCAGTTCGTACGCGACTGGCTGGAGGCGCAGCCGTGGAACAAGACGCCGCCGCCGCCCGACCTGCCGCCGGAGATCGTCGCGAAGACCGCGCAGAAGTATCGCGAGGCGCTGCGCCGATTGACGGGGCGTGACCTGCCTTAGCGCCCCGCAGCGGGATGGACGCCAGCGTACTGGCGGCGATCGCAAAGTGGCCGAACGTACCGGCCGTGTTCGGCTGGCTCAGGCTCACCGCGCGCGGCGAGTGGCGCATCCGCGGCGAGCCGATCGGCAACGCCGCGATCCGCGACTTCATCGGCCGCAACTACGGTCACGACGAGCGCGGGCGGTGGTTCTTCCAGAACGGGCCGCAGCGTGTGTACGCCGAACTCGAGGCCACGCCATGGGTTGTCCGCGTCGATCCGCACGGTGCACTGTCGATGCACACCGGCGCGGCGCCGGCGGCCTGCAACGGGGCGGCGCTGCTCGATGACGGCCGCTTCGTGCTCGACTCCGATCTTGGTGCGGCGCTGGTCGACGACCGCGATGCCGCGACATTGGTGCGCGCGATCACCGATTTCGCCGGCATGCCTCTGAACGAGCGCGGCATTGAGCGGTGGCTCGACGGCAAGGACGAAGCCTTCGTGTCGCCCGCGCGTCTACGAGTGGCAGGGATGCCAAGCCGCATCGAGCGGCTGCGCGTCGCGGATCTTGAATCGCGATACGGCTTCGTGCGCGTGCCGACGCCCTGACCCAGTAGGGCGGGTCAGTCGAATACCGGCGTCTCGACTCCGAGCACCTGGTGCAGCTTGGGGCTCGTGGTCGTGTACTGCAGGTGGATCTTCTTGTCGGGGAAAACGTAGCGCGCCGCGCCGAATGCGGCCAGCGCGGCTTCGTGGAACCCCGACAGGATCAGCTTCTTCTTGCCCGGATAGGTGTTGATGTCACCGACCGCGAAGATGCCGGGAACGCTGGTCTCGAATTTCTCCGTGTCCACGACGAGTTGCTTGCGTTCGATGTCCAGGCCCCAGTGCGCGATCGGGCCGAGCTTCGGCGACAGGCCGAAGAACACGAGCAGGGCATCGAGCGGCACCTTGCGCGTGACGCCGTCGAGCGATGCGACGCGTACTGCCGTCATGCGGCCGTGCGCTTCGTCGAAGCCCGAGACCTGGCCGACCAGGAACTGCATCTGGTAGTCGTCGCACAGCTGCCGCATCTTGGCCACCGACGCCGGCGCGGCGCGGAAGCCGTCGCGCCGATGGACCAGGATCACGCTCTCGGCCCTGCCCACCATCGCCAGCGCCCAGTCGAGCGCGGAGTCGCCGCCGCCGCAGATCACCAGGTTCTTGCCATGAAACTGCGCCGGGTCCTTGATCCTATAGAAGAGCTGGCGGCCTTCGAATTGCTCGATGCCGTCGACTCTGAGCGTGCGCGGCTGGAAGCTGCCGACTCCGGCTGCGATGAAGACGGTCTTCGTCAGGAAGGCGGTGCCGAGCGAGGTCTGAACGTAGAAGCGGCCGTCGTCCTGCCGCTGCAGGTGAGTGACCTCCTGTCCCAGGTGGAATTCGGCGCCGAACGGCGCGATCTGCTTCAGCAGACTGTCGGTCAGCTCCTGGCCGGTGCACACCGGCACCGCCGGGATGTCGTAGATCGGTTTGTCCGGGTACAACTCCACGCACTGTCCGCCCACGTACGCAAGCGAATCGATCACGTGCGACTTGATCTCGAGCAGGCCGAGTTCGAAGACCTGGAACAGGCCGACCGGCCCGGCGCCGATGATGACGGCGTCGATGTCGATCGGCGGCTTTGCCTCGACGTGACCGGGAATGTCGGCCTTGGGATGTTTCACGGTGGCGTCCATGCAGCGCTTGCGCGCCAGCCAGCGAGGCGCGCGATCGGCTTGAAAGCCGACATTTTCGCCGATCCGGATGCCGCCTGCCGGGTGGGGCCGCAAGGGCATATTCCCCCGCCGGTGGCGGCGGGTGCAGGCAGCCGTCCGGCCGCCCCTACTCGCCGCCCTTCTTGCCCTCGTCCGGCGGTGCCCGGCCGCTGCGGGCAAGCTCCTCGCGCTGCTCGCGCATGCGTTGCGTCAGCTGACGCAGGCGCGCGTCGATCTCGGACATCACGTAGAAGTCGGCATCGGCGGACTTGCGCGCTGACTGCAGCTGATCGATCGCCGCCGGCAGTGACCCGAGCAGCAGATACATCTCGGCGGTCGCCTGGTGCTGCAGTGTCTTGTGATCCAGCGCCGCATAGCTGCGCGCGAGAAGCTCGAAATACTTCGGATCGCTGCGCGGCAGTGCGATCTGCTCGCGCAGGAACGCAGTGGCCTGCTCGTGCTGTCCAGTCCGCTGCAGCAGGCCGACGTAGTTCATCGCAGTCAGGCGGGAGATCGGAAAGCGCACGGTGGCCTCGCGCGCGAACCGCACCGCGTCCGCGCGCTCGGCATCGGTCTTGGCCGCCGCGAAGCGCGCGTCGGCGACGATCTTGTCCAGCATCGCCGACGGCGTGCGCGCCAGGCGGCGCGCCGTCTGCGCGTACTCCAGTGCGGCGGCGGGCTGGTTCAGGCGCAGCGCCGCCACCGCCGCCCCGTAGTTGGTGGCGGCTTCCGAAGGCGTGGTGCGATCCTTCAGCTGGCCGTTGAAATAGGCCAGCGCGTCGCGTGCTCCCTGCACCGAGTCGTCCTGCAGCACGCGCAGGCGGGCCCGCACGAGCTGGAAGTCGAGGCTGTCGGGCCGCGGATGCGGCTTCAGTTCGCGCACCCGCGTCTGGATGTCGGCGATCCGCTCGACCGTCAGCGGGTGCGTGCGCAGATACGCCGGTGCCGCGCTTTCGTAGATGCGCGAGCCCTGCTGCAGGCGGGTGAAGAAGGTCGCCATTGCCGTCACGTCGAATCCCGCATCGTTCAGGATCTGGAAGCCCACGCGATCGGCCTCGCGCTCGTTCTCGCGCGAGAAGTTCAGCTGCTGCTGGATCGCCGCCGCCTGGCCGACCGCGATCGCGGCCTCGGTCGCCTGGCCGCTGGACGGAGAGCCGCTGCGCGAGGCAAGCAGCGCCAGCAGCAAGGCGCCGATGGCGATCAGGCCGCTGTCGCGCTGTTTGGCGATCATGCGCGCGATGTGCCGCTGCGCCACGTGGCCGATCTCGTGCGCCAGCACCGCGGCGAGCTCGGATTCGCTCTGCGCGGTCAGGATCAGGCCGCTGTGCACACCGATGAAACCGCCCGGCAGCGCGAACGCATTCATCATCGGATCGCGTACCAGGAAGAAGCGGAAATCCGTGTACCGGGCCGGGCTGGCGGCGACCAGCTTGAAGCCGAGCGTGTTCAGGTACTCGGTGGAATCGGGGTCGTCCATGTAGGACGTGTCCTGCCGCACGTCGCGCATGATTGCCTCGCCCAGCCTGCGCTCGTTGGCGGGCGACAGATCGTCGGCTCCCGCGTCGCCCAGAGACGGCAGATCCTGCGTCTGCGCGCGCACGACCGGAACCAACACCGGTTGCACGGTGAGCGTGGCAGCGACCGTGAGCGACAGACAGCGGGCGACGAAGGGAGACACTTCTCGGGCGCCGGGCGGCGCAGCAGGTATCGACTCGTATGATAGTCAGGTGGCGGGATCGTTCCCCGGACATCGTTGTAACGGAAAGTCACATGACTTCACTCACGCATTTCGACGAGGCCGGCCAGGCGCACATGGTCGATGTGGGCGACAAGGCGGTCACGCACCGGGTCGCCGTGGCGGCGGGCCTGATCCGCATGCAGCCGATGACGCTTGACCTGATCCGCAGCGGCACCTCGAAGAAGGGCGACGTGCTTGGCGTCGCTCGCATTGCAGCGATCCAGGCCGCCAAGCGGACTGCCGAACTGATCCCGCTGTGCCATCCGCTCGCCATCACCCGCATCGCGGTGTCATTCCACGTCGACGTAGCCAGAACCAGCGTCGAATGCCGGGCACAGGTGGAGACACGCGGCCAGACCGGCGTCGAAATGGAGGCGCTGACCGCGGTGCAGGTCGGCCTGCTGACGATCTACGACATGTGCAAGGCGATCGACCGCGGCATGGTGATCGACAGCGTGCGCCTGCTGGAGAAGCACGGCGGGAAGTCGGGAGACTGGACGGCGCCCGAGTCTGCCGCCTAGATCACGTTGCGCTCCAGCAGCGGCGCATTGTCGAGTACACGCTGCGGCGACAGCAGCGCGAGGTCGAGCGTCCGGTAACCGCCGGTTGCGATCAGCTCCGCCATCGCGCGGCCGACGGCCGGGGCCTGCTGCAGTCCGTGACCGGAAAAGCCGCAGGCGACGAACGCGTTGCTGCATCCCGGCAGCCGGCCGACCAGACCGTTCTGATCGAACGTATTGAACTCGTAGTAACCGGCCCACGCGCCCACGACGCGCAGTGCCTCGAAGGCCGGAACGCGGCGCGCGAGAAGCGGCCAGATCACCTCGTCGAACAGGCCGTGGTCGATCGCTTCCAGCGGCGCGTCGTCGACGTCGTCGCCGCGCGGCGGCGCGCCGCAGATGAAGCCGCGCCCCTCGGGACGAAACCAGACGCCGGTCGGGTCGATCACCAGCGGGCAGGTGCCGAGCCGGGCGGGCGATTCGAACACGAAGACGTCTCGCTTGCGTGCGCGCACCGGCAGGTCGAATCCGAGCTGAAGTGCGAGCGGTGCCGACCACGCGCCGGCGCTGATCACGAGCTCATCGCAGTCGAACCTCGCGTCGCCGCACGCGACCGCTCGCACGCGCCGGTCGTGTTCGACGATCCGCGTCGCTTCGCTGGCCACATAGCGCACGCCGAGCGCGCGCGCCTTGCCGCGCAGCGCCTGCAGCAGCGCGTAGCCGTCGAACCAGCCCTCGCCGGCAAGGCCCAGCGCGGCAAGTGCAATGCCGTCGGCGTCGAGCCAGGGAAAGCGCGCGCCCAACTCGTCCTTCGTCAGCATTGCCACGGCGGCGCCATTGGCGACCTGCACGCGATGGTTGTCGCGCAACGTGCCTGCACCGGCGACGGTCGCGAGAAACAGATAGCCGGATTCGATGAAGCCGACGTCGACCGGCGCGTCGACGCGCAATTCGGCGTCGATGCCGCGCAGGAAAGCGAAGCTGGCCTGCGACAGGCGGATGTTGATCGCACTGGAAAACTGCTGGCGGATCGAACCGGCCGACAGCGCGCTCGAGGCGCGTCGGTAGGCCGGATCGCGTTCGAGCACGGTCGCTCGCAGGGCGTGGTCGCGCGCGAGAAAGTACGCCGTCGCGCTTCCTACCACGCCGCCGCCGACGATGACGACGCGGCGCGCTGCGCTCATACAATGCACCTCATGCTTCGATTCTATTCAGCGGCCGACGTCGCACGCGTGCTCGACTATCGCCGGCTTGCCGACGCATTGGCGGACGCCTTTGCGCGCGGGGCCGAGGTGCCGCTGCGGCATGCACATGGGCTGTCCGCACAGGACGCGCTGCTGCTGATGCCGGCCTGGTCGCCGACGGCGCTGGGCGTGAAGCTGGTCACGGTGTTTCCCGGGAACGCGGCGTGCGATACGTCGACGGTGAACGCCCTGTATGTGCTGCTCGACCGCGCGAGCGGAGAGCCACGCGCAGTGATCGACGGCGAGGAACTGACGCTGCGCCGGACCGCGGCCGCGTCCGCACTCGCGGCGCGCTTCATGGCGCGCGCGGATGCCGGCAATCTGCTGCTGGTGGGCAGCGGCCGGCTGGCGCCCTACATGGCACGCGCGCACTGCGCACTGCGCCCGCGCCTGACGCGGGTACGCGTTTGGGGACGCAGCGATCAGCGCACGCAGACAACCGCGCAACTGCTGCGCGACGACGGGCTGCCCGTCGAAGTGGCGAACGACCTGGAATCCGCCGTGCGCGATGCTCACATCATCACCTGCGCCACGACATCGACTCAGCCCCTGGTGCATGGCGCATGGCTCGCGCCGGGTACGCACCTCGACCTGGTCGGCGGATTCCGGCCGGCAATGCGCGAGGCCGACGATGCCGCTGTCGCGCGCGCCCGGATCGTCGTCGACACCTACGCGGGTGCGCTCACCGAGGCCGGCGATCTGGTCGAGCCGATGCAGCGCGGCGCAATCACGCGCGAGAACGTCGTCGCGGAACTGGCCGAGATCGTGCGCGGCGACAAGTTGGGGCGGACCAGCGCGCACGAGATCACGCTGTTCAAGTCCGTCGGAACCGCGCTGGAGGACCTGGCGGCGGCAGAACTCGTTGTCGGTTAACGAACAACCAGCAACCGACAACTGGCAACAGGTTTAAGCCTTGGGAGGCTGCGTATCGATGAACGACTGCCGCGCGGCGAGCTTTTCGTGCAGCTTGCCCAGGTTCGGGTAGGTGTCGCGCCAGCCGAGGTCGGGGAACCGGAAGTCGAGGTAACCAAGCGCGCAGCCTGCGGCGATGTCGGCGAGCGTGTAGGCGTGGCCGTTGCACCAGGGCTTGTCATTCAGGCCCAGGCTCATCGCCTTGAGCCCCGAGTGCACCTTGCCCATCTGGCGCTCGATCCACTTCTGCGACTGCTGCTCCGGCGCGCGTAGCGTGGCCTCGAGGCGCGCCAGGATCGACGCATCGAGAATGCCGTCGGCAAGCGCTTCCCAGGTGCGAACCTCGGCGCGCTCGCGTCCGGCCGCGGGGATCAGCTTGCCGATCGGCGTCATCGTGTCGAGGTACTCGACGATCACGCGCGAATCGAACACGGCGCCGCCGTCCTCCATGATCAGGCACGGCACCTTGCCGAGCGGATTGGCCTCCTTGATGCGCGTGTCGGGCGACCACACGTCCTCGAGCTCGAGCTGGCAGTCGATGCGCTTTTCCGCCATCACGATGCGCACCTTGCGCACGTACGGGCTGGTCAGCGAGGCAATCAGTCGCAGGCCCTTGGAGACTTTCAATTCACGCTTCCGTTCGGATGTTCTCGTTGTGCGATTCAGTATATCAACGGGACTTCGTCTGACCCGCTTTCGTTGCGGGCTCAAGCAAGCGGCGTGGCGCGATCAATACAGCGGCGATGCTAGACTGCCCGCGCGTGCTGCATTCTGGTGCGCAACTTCCGCACCTTCCCGCCTTGCCCGTGGACGATTCGCTCGAATTGTCGGCGCTGACCGCGCTTTCGCCGCTGGACGGCCGCTACAGCCGGCCCACGGCGCCACTGCGCAACGTGTTTTCCGAGTTCGCGTTCATGCGGGCGCGCCTGCGCGTCGAGATCGAATGGCTGATCGGCCTGTCGCAGCTCGGTCTGCCGGAGCTGGCCCCGCTGCCGGACACTGCGCAGCAACGGCTGCGCACGCTGGTGCAGGACTTCAGCGTTGCCGATTGCCAGGAGATCAAGGCGATCGAGGCGCAGACCAACCACGACGTCAAGGCAGTCGAGTACTGGATCAAGAAACGCGCCGGCGACGTGCCGGCAATGGCGGCGGCGATCGAATTCGTGCATTTCGGCTGCACCTCCGAGGACATCAACAACACTGCGCATGCGCTGATGCTGGCGCAGGGGCGCGCGCTGCTGCAGGAGCGCCTGCACGCGCTGCATTCGAAGCTGCGCGAAATGGCGCATGCGCTGGCCGGAGTGCCGATGCTGGCGCGCACGCACGGCCAACCCGCCACGCCGACGACGGTCGGCAAGGAACTGGCGAACTTCACGGTGCGGCTGGCGGCGGCGATCGACGCGATTGCGGGCGTGCGCTTCCGGGCCAAGATGAACGGCGCGGTCGGCAACTACAACGCGCACCTGGCCGCGTATCCGGACGTTGACTGGGAGGGCTTCGCGCGCGGCGTGGTCGAGAGCCTGTCCCTCACGTTCAATGCGCACACGATCCAGATCGAGCCGCACGACTACATGGCTGAGCTTTTCGACGCGATCGCGCGCGCCAACACCGTGCTGCTCGACTTCGACCGCGACATGTGGGGCTACATCGCGCTCGGCTACTTCAAGCAGAAGCTCAGGAAGGGAGAGGTCGGCTCATCGACGATGCCGCACAAGGTCAATCCGATCGACTTCGAGAACTCCGAGGGCAATCTCGGCCTGGCCAATGCGGTGCTGCGCCACCTTGCCGAGAAGCTGCCGGTGTCGCGCTGGCAGCGGGATCTGACCGACTCGACCGTGCTGCGCAACCTCGGCGTCGCGTTCGGCTACTGCCTCGTTGCCTACGAATCCTGCCTGCGCGGACTGAACAAGGTCGAGGTCAACGAACCTCAGCTGGCGGCGGATCTCGATCAGGCGTGGGAAGTGCTGGCGGAACCCGTGCAGACGGTGATGCGCCGCTTCGGCGTGCCGGAGCCGTACGAAAAGCTGAAGGAACTGACTCGCGGGCGGGCGATCACGCGCGCCGTGCTGCACGAATTCATCCGTTCGCTTGCGATTCCGGAGGATGCAAAGCTGTTGCTGCTCGCGCTGACGCCGTCGACGTATGTCGGCAAGGCCGCCGAACTGGCGCGGCGCTGCTGAGGATCGGCGCGCGCGGGTCCGATGATCGGGCGGTCCGCGGAATCGTCGCAGCGCGCGAAGTGTTCATCCGCAAGCCGGCCCGACAGAGGCCACACGGGTACAGGGAGTCTTTGGGGAATCATGGGGAAGCCGCTTCAGACGCTGGCCGTGGGCGCGGCCATCGTCGCAGCCCCGCCGGCATGGTCGCAAATCGCCAAGCCGGAAGACGCGGCGAAGTATCGCCAGCCGGTGATGTTCTTGCAGGTCAAGCATCTGGGCCGCATCAACGGACGGCTGAAGTCCGACAAACCGAATCTGCAGGTGATCGCCGAGAACGCGGCCGTGCTGGACACGGTCAACCGGCTTTTCTTTGCCGGATTCACTCCGGGTTCGAACATGGTGGCGAACAGCCGTGCAAAGCCCGAGATCTGGACCGACCAGGCGAAGTTCAAGCATTCCGCGGACAAGCTGAACGCCGAGGTCGCCGCGCTCGTCACGGCATCGGAGGGGCGACATCGCGGCGACGAGGAGCGCGTTTGGCTCGGAGCTGCAGACCTGCAAGGGCTGTCACGACACCTTCCGGCGCGATTGGTGCGACCACCGCGCGATCGCCGGCGCGCGAGGCGATCGGCGCGCGCGGCACGGCGCTGCTAACCTCGCCGTGAAATGCCGCCCGCCACGAACCAGCGATTGCCCTGGCCGCGCACGGCGCTGCGCTCGTTGCGCGGCGTGCTGTGCGACATCGACGACACGCTGACGACCGACGGGCGGTTGACCGCCGCGGCCTATCACGCGCTGGAGCGGCTGCATCTGGCCGGCCTGATCGTGGTGCCGGTTACCGGGCGGCCCGCCGGGTGGTGCGACCACATCGCACGTTTCTGGCCGATCGACGCGGTGGTTGGAGAAAACGGTGCCTTCTACTTCCGCTACGACCACGCGGCGAAGCGGATGATCCGTTCGTATCTGCAGGATGAGGCGGAACGTGCCGGCCACCGGGCGCGCCTGCAGGCGATCGGCGCCGACGTGCTGCGGCAGGTGCCGGGCACTGCAATCGCGGCCGATCAGCACTACCGCGAGGCCGATCTGGCGATTGACTACTGCGAGGACGTTGCGCCGCTGCCGCCCGCGGCCGTTGCGCGCATCGTCGAGATCCTGCGCGGATACGGGATGACCGTGAAGGTCAGCTCGATCCACGTGAACGCCTGGTTCGGCGACTACGACAAGCTGGCGATGACGAAGCGGCTCGCGCAGCGCGAGTTCGGCATCGATCTCGACGACAAACGCGAGCGCGCCCGATTTGTCTTCGTCGGCGATTCGCCCAACGACGAACCGATGTTCCGCTTCTTTCCGCGCTCGGCCGCGGTGGCCAACATCGCGCGCTTCGCCAGTCAGCTCCGCCACCGGCCGGCCCACATCACGCGGCGGCCGAGCGGCGCCGGATTCGCCGAGCTGGCGCGGCAGATCCTCGACGGGCGCAAGCAGCCGCGTTGACCCGGCGGGGCGCAGGCGCTGTGCTGACGCCGATCATGTGCGCTCGGCGGGCGACCGCTATCGTGCCCGCATGTTTCGCGTGGCAGTCATTGGCGGAGGCGCTTTCGGCACGGCGATGGCCTGCGTGCTCAGCCGTCGCGGCCATCAGGTCGCGTTGTGGGCGCGCGAGCCCGACGTCGTCGATGCGATCAATCGCGAGCACAGCAACCCGCTCTTCCTGCGGGGCGTGCAGTTGTCGCCCGGCATCGTCGCCTACGGCGACTTCGCATCCGTTACCCGTGACGCGCAGTTCGTCCTGCTCGCACCGCCTGCGCAGCACACGCGCAGCGTGACGACGCAGCTTCGCCCTTTCCTGCCGGAGGGCGTCCCCGTCGTCACGTGCTCGAAGGGGCTGGAGCGCGGCAGCAGCGCGCTGATGTCGCAGGTGATTGCCGAGACGCTGCCCGCGGCGCCGTGCGCTGTGTTGTCCGGCCCTTCCTTCGCCGCCGATATCGCGGTCGATCGACCCGCCGGCGTCACGCTGGCATGCGCGGATCCGGTACTGGGAGAACGCCTGGCGCGCGAAATCGGCAACCCGCGCTTTCACGTGTACCAGTCGGACGACCTGATCGGCGCGCAGATCAGTGGCGTGATGAAGAACGTGATGGCGATCGCCTGCGGCATCGTCACCGGCAAGAAGCTCGGCGACAGCATGCGCGCGATGCTGGTCGCGCGCGGGCTGGCCGAAACCGTCGATCTCGGCCTGACGCTCGGCGCGCGCCTCGAGACCTTCCTCGGACTGTGCGGGTTCGGCGACATCGACCTGTCGTGCAACAGTCCGCAGTCGCGCAACATGTCGCTCGGCATCGCGCTCGGCGAGGGGCGTCGCCTCGCCGACGTGCTCGGCGAGCGCATCACGGTCCAGGAAGGCGTGTTTTCGGCCGGCGCGGTCGTCGCCCTCGCGGGCCGCCTCGGGCTCGACATGCCGATCGCGCGAATGACGGATCAGATCCTCAACCACGGCGCCGATCCGGACCAGAAGATCGCCGAGCTGCTGGCGCTGCCGTTCGGCGTCGAGCGCGCCGTGGTGCCCTGGCTGCGGCGCGGACAGGCGTCCCAGCCGGCGTCCACGGCTGCGCAACAGTTCGAGCCCGGACAGTGACCGACTCGGGTGCGGAAGCCCATGTTGCGCTGCCAGCGCCGACCGATCGTATTCACGGGCCACGCATGATGCCGGTCAACTTCGAATCCGGATGGCGCCACTAGGCTTGTGCGCGAGTCGCTGCGCCCTGCGGCCGCGGCGCCACACAAGACAGAGAAGGCGGCGCGTTTGCTGGCATCACGAACACATTGTCATCGTTGCGCCGTGCGTGGATGCGCCATGCAAGGCCCATTGTCGCCCGCGCCGGCCGGCGCGCGCGATGCTGATCATCCGGCACCATCATCTGGCGGCCCGCGAGGGCGCGGTGCCCTCCCTCCAGCGAAGGCGATCGGCTTCGATACCCTCACTGGCCCACTCGTGAAAGTGAATTCGAGGAGATGTTCATGAACCTCACCCGCAGAGAAATCATTCAGGCATCGCTGTCGGCTGGAGCCCTGGCAGCAGTCCGCCCGGCATTGGCACAGGCGGCGGTCGAGGACGAACTGATCCTGATCACGCCGGTGGCCAAGACGCTCACCGATCCGTTGCTGGCCGACTTCGCGAAGTTTGCGAAGGAGAAATGGAACATCAGCGTCAAGACGAGTGCGCTCGCCGCCGGCACGCCGGTCGCGTATGGTCGGATCACGGAATGGAAGGGTCGACCGCAGGCCGACATCTTCTGGGGCGGCGAGAGTGCGCTGTTCGACAAGCTCGCCGACCAGAGCCTGCTCGCCAAGCTCGAGTTGCCAAAGGCGGTGCTCGACGCGATTCCGCCAAGCATCGGCAAGCCGAAGCCGATCGCGCTGAAAGATCCTCGCGGTTTCTGGACCGGCACCGTGCTGGAGCCCTATGGGCTCGTCTACCACCCGAAATTGTTGCAGCGGCTCGCGGTACCACCGCCGAAGGACTGGGACGATCTGCTGAATCCGAAGCTGAAGGGCAACATCGCACAGTGCGCGCCCACCCGTTCGTCCAGCAGCCATGCGACCTACGAAGTGATCCTGCAACGCGATGGCGATGAGAAGGGCTGGGCGTTCCTGAAAGGTCTCGCCGCCAACACCGGCATCTTCACCGCCCGCAGCCGTGACGTGCCTTCGGTCGTCGCCAAGGGCGAGTTCGCGGCCGGGTTTGCGGTGCCGAGCTACATGGCGTTCGAGGACCGCCTGGCGGGCTTCGACCTGAAGTTCGCGGCGCCGAAGACGGCGTGGATCACGCCGGAGCCGATCGCGGTTCTGGCGGGCTGCAAGCATCCGAAGGCGGCGCTCGCGTTCATCGAGTTCGTGCTGTCGGAGCGCGGCCAGCGCGTCGCGATGGAGCGGGGCGTGTTCCCGATCACGCCGAAGTACCGGGTGCAGGGTGCCCCCGGGTCGACGGCCGAGATGGCGGTCGAGTTCACCGGCGGGATGCGCTCGTATTTCGACGTCGAGGTGACGAACATCTATGACGACGACATTGCGCAGAAGCGCTACGAGAAAGTGAACGAGACGTTCCGCAAGGAGATCGAGTCCGTCGCCGAGCAACTGAAGAAAGGCTGAAATCGAAGATCCCCGGGCCGGGCTGGCGCCATGCGCATCGAAGCAAAACAACTCACCAAGCGCTTCGGCCAGCAGGAGGTCGTCGGGCGGGCGAGCTTCGTGATCGAGGAGGGCGAGATGTTCACCCTCCTCGGGCCGTCTGGCTGCGGCAAGACGACGCTGCTGCGGCTGATCGCCGGCTTCTACGCGGTGGACGAGGGCGAAATCTCCTTCGATGGCCGGCGCGTGAACGACATCCCGCCGCATGAGCGCGGCATTGGCATGGTGTTCCAGAACTACGCGCTGTGGCCGCACATGAAGGTCAGTGAAAACGTCGGCTACGGGCTGAAGCTGCGCAAGCTCCCGTCGGCCGAAATCACCGCGCGGGTGACGGGCGCGCTGGAAAAGGTCCGCCTCAGCGGTCTCGGTGGCCGGTATCCCGGGCAACTCTCGGGCGGGCAGCAGCAGCGGGTGGCGCTCGCCCGCGCGCTGGTGCTGAACCCCAAGATCCTGCTGCTCGACGAGCCGCTGTCCAACCTCGATGCCAAGATCCGCATCCAGGTGCGCGCCGAAATCCGCAAGCTGCAGAAGGAACTCGGCATCACTACCGTCTACGTGACGCATGACCAGGAAGAGGCACTCACGTTGTCGGACCGCATCGCCGTCTTCAACCAGGGACGCGTGATCCAGATCGGTGCGCCGAAGGAACTCTACGAGCGCCCGAACAATCGATTCGTCGCCGACTTCATTGGCATCAACAACCTGGTCGAGGGCACGGTGAAGTCGGTTGATGCCGCCGGCCGGCTGATCGCGCAGACGCCGCTTGGCCCGCTGCAGGCGCTGCCCAATGGTCGGCTGAAGGCCGGCGACAAGTGCATCGTCTGCGTGCGGCCGGAAATCATCGCGATCGACGGGGCGGCCGCCTCGGACAACTGCGTCAAGGGGGCGATCGTATTTGCGGCCTACATGGGCAACACCCTGCGGTACGACGTCGACCTCGGGCAGGGCCTCGTGTTCAAGGCTGACGTGCGCGATCCCTGGCATCACCGCGAGCTGCCCGCGGGAACGCAGGTCACTCTCGTCTTCCCCGCCAGCAGTACGGTGGCCATCGCGGCGGACTAGTTCCCCGATGAAGCTCCCGCGCGCCTCGGCAGGGACCCTGGGCTTCCTACTGATCTGGGCTTTCCTGCTGCTGTTCGTCTTCTTTCCGCTGACGCGGATCTTCTACGACGCTTTCAGCGACGAGGCCGGGCGTCTCACCTTGGCGAATTTCCACGAGTTCTTCACCGACTCGTTCTACCTGCGTTCATTGTGGAAATCGCTGCTGCTGGGGGCCGGCGCGGTGATCACCACGTCGATCGTCGGGATCACGGTTGCGTTCCTGCTGGTCCGGTACGACTTCCCGTATCGCAACGCCTTTTCGTATCTGACGATGTTGCCGATGATCCTGCCGCCGCTCGTCGGCGTGCTCGGCTTCGTCTTCATCCTCGGCCGCGCCGGCACCGTGAACGTGATCCTGATGGACTGGTTCGGCCTCGAGCACCCGGTGAACTTCATGTACGGCGTGCAGGGAGTGCTGCTGGTCGAGACGGTGCACCTGTTCCCGATGATGACGCTGAGCGTCCTGGATGCGCTCTCGCGGGTCGATCCCTCGCTCGAAGAAGCCGCGCAGGGCATGGGCGCGAAGGGCTGGCGCCGCTTCTGGGACATCACACTGCCGCTGACGACCCCGGGCTATGTGTCCGGCGCGCTGCTCGTATTCATCTGGACCTTCGCCGATTTCGTCACGCCGCTGGTGGTCGGGGTGCAGGACCTGCTGGCGCCCCAGGCGTACCTGAACATCGTGCAGTTCGTCGA
>JBLMYK010000262.1:0-19865 GCA_050258235.1 Gemmatimonadota bacterium
GCCCGACAGGTGCACCAGATGGCCGCTGTGCACTGCGTGTTCTCGCACCTGTCCCAGCGCGCCGCCGGCACGCTCGACCAGCAGGGTGACATCGAGCCGGTCGGACAGCATGCCGGCCGCGTGTTCGGCGGCCTCCGACGTGCCGATCACCAGACATCGGCCGCCCGAGCGGTAGCTGACCGTCGCCACCGGCGCAGGCGATGGCAACTGCGCGGCGGCGATCAGCGCCACGAGCTTTGGCGTGGCCGAACGCGCATCGCGCGACCAGCCCCCGGTCTCGCGGATGTTGACGAAGCGGATTGGGTGAGTGCGCGGCGCCGACTCCCGAGTCTCCGCATCGAGTTGCGTGAACAGGCGGCTTTCCTGCGTGCAGGCGACCAGCAGCGTGTCGCCGCGCGCGGCTGTCTCTGCCGCCTCGCGCAGGAACGCACCGGCTTCGCGCCGGCACAGCAGCGTGTGGACGCTATCCAGTCCGGCGCTGCTCGTGCCTGCCGTCTTTGTCAGTGCCTGGCTCAACGCCGCTGCATCCAGCGGCATCGTGCGGTTGCAATTGCAGATCAGCGTTTTCATCCGGGGCAATCGTCTCAGGTTGCGGCGCGTCGATGCGGGCGAGCGACTCGGCCGCCTCATTCGCGTCAGGATCGCTCGCGCCGGTGGCCGCGAGCGAGTCTTCTGCCCGCGTCGCAGAGCCGAGCAACTGCGCCTGCGCGATGCTGGCCAGCATGCTGGCCGGGATCGGATCGGGACGGCTGTAGTCATCGATGTACACGTCGAGCCCGTCCATCACGTTGAAGTGCGGATTCGCGAAGAGCTTCTTCAGGGCTGCGTTCTTGACGTCGGCATCGACATCGCCGGCGACAAACCGCGTGAAGTCGGAATTCGGCGTCAGTCGTGCGACGTCGGCGAGCGTCGGCGGAGGCTCGCTGGGTCTTGCATCGGCGGCCGCCGCGGGCGCCTCGGTCGCGGCAATGCTGGCGGGCTCCGTGGGCTTCGGCGCTGCAGGCGGCGGCGCCGGTGTCGGTGGCGTCTCGGCCGCGCGGCGCGCCTGCGCCTTGCGGCGCGACCACCGCGACAAAAAGTTGTCGTCCCGCTCGCGGTCCGTCATTTCGATCCGCGTTGCGACGGGGCGGAGAACGAAGCCGGCCGGCGGCGCTGCTTCGGCTCCGGCCGGTAATGCTCTTCGGTGAATGCCTTCAGCCAGGCAATCACGTCCGCCGGCAGCGGCACATTGTCGACCCGCTCCTGTGCGTCGAGCATGCGACCGGCTTCGTTGTATGACAGCGTCACGACCTCGGGTTGCGCGCGCGGCGGGTCTTCGTTGTCGATACGCCACATCACGAACCACACCGGCGCACCGGAATCGAGGTTTAAGTAATAACCCTCAGATTCGTCACGAAAGAGCGTCACCGGCATGCCCGTATGCAGGAAGAGCGCGATTCGGCCGTCGTCGCGCAGCGTGCGCTGGCCTTCTCCAAACTGGCCCTCGTCGACCACGACGTCGGCAATGCGAAACCGCCATGCTTCCCAAGGGTTGGGATCCTTCTGTCGCTCAATGACGACGGCGGCTCGAAGCGATGGTTTCGTTTGCATGGGCAATTTCCGACAGCCGATTCATTCTAGTCAGGAGCGAATGTGCGGGCGTCGTGATCTGCCGATGCCTGCAACGTCAACATGGGCATGACTGAGACCGTGCCGCATTCATTCTCCTTCCGCGTTGCAGGATGCTTGCGCGCAACGCCTCGCAATACTATGTTTACGTTTGCATAACCAAGGAAAACCAACAAGGGACGCGTCGTGGCCTTCCAGGCGACGCGAAAGCTCGATTCTCTGGAGACACGATATGCGCAAGTCCTCAAGCTTGCCCGTTTCCCGACGCCGCATTCTGTTTGCGGGCATGGGGACGGCTGGAGCCCTGGCGGTCGCCGCTAAAGCGGTGCCGAGCACCCAGGCCGCGGCGACGGCACCGCGCGAAACCAACGTGGCACAGGATCGGGGCGGCTACCGGCTGACCGAGCACGTGCTGCGCTACTACCAGTCGGCCAAGGTGTGATGGTTCGTTCCGTGCGCAGCCGGCGTCGTGCCGGCGCGCTGAGTCTTCGCTCGCCTCTCAGTTAGAGGAAATCCATGCTGCTCACACGCAAGTCAGACCAAGCGGACGCTTCGAGGTCCGGCCTGGTGGCAAGTCTCGCGCGCAGCGTTACGCGCGCAATTCCGACCATGGATCGGCGCGCTTTCCTGCGGCGTTCGTGCGTCGGCATCGGTGCAGGCCTCGCGGCTTCCCAGCTGACGCTGGTGAAGAAGGCGGAGGCCGCCGACGACAAGGCGGCCGGCGGTGCTGGCAAGGTCGAGGTCAAGCGCACCGTGTGCGGGCACTGCTCGGTCGGCTGCGCACTCGACGCGGTGGTCGAGAACGGCGTGTGGGTGCGGCAGGAGCCGGTGTTCGACTCGCCGCTCAACCTCGGCGCGCACTGCGCCAAGGGCGCGGCGGTGCGCGAGCACGGCCACGGCGATTACCGGCTGCGATCGCCGATGAAGCTGGCCAACGGCAAGTATCAGAAGATCAGCTGGGACCAGGCGCTCGACGAGATCAGCGCCAAGATGCTCGAGCTGCGCAAGGCGAGCGGGCCCGATTCGGTCTTCGTGGTCGGATCTTCGAAGCACAACAACGAGCAGTCATACCTGCTTCGCAAGTGGATGACGCTGTGGGGCAGCAACAACTGCGACCACCAGGCGCGCATCTGCCACAGCACCACGGTCGCCGGCGTGGCCAACACCTGGGGCTACGGCGCGATGACCAACTCCTACAACGACATGCAGAACTCGAAGGCGGCGCTGTACATCGGCAGCAACGCGGCCGAGGCGCACCCGGTGTCGATGCTGCACATGCTGCATGCCAAGGAGACCGGCACCAAGATGATCGTGGTTGACCCGCGCTTCACGCGTACGGCAGCCAAGGCCGACGAGTACGTACGCATCCGCTCGGGCACCGACATTCCGTTCCTGTTCGGCGTGCTGTACCACGTGTTCAAGAACGGCTGGGAAGACAAGAAATACATCGCCGACCGCGTCTACGGCCTGGAAAAGGTGCGCGAGGACGTGATGGCGAAGTGGACGCCGGACAAGGTGCAGGAGGCCTGCGGCGTGGACGAGGCGACCTGCTACAAGGTCGCGAAGATCATGGCCGAGAACCGCCCCAGCACGATCGTCTGGTGCATGGGGCAGACGCAGCACACGATCGGCAATGCGATGGTGCGCGCCTCCTGCATCCTGCAACTCGCGCTTGGCAACATCGGCGTGTCGGGCGGCGGGGCGAACATCTTCCGCGGCCACGACAACGTGCAGGGTGCGACCGACGTCGGTCCCAACCCCGACTCGCTGCCCGGGTACTACGGACTCGCCGAAGGCTCGTTCAAGCATTTCGCGTCGGCCTGGAAGGTCGACTTCGAGTGGATCAAGAAGCAGTACGCGCCCGGAATGATGAGCAAGCCGGGCATGACGGTGTCGCGCTGGGTCGATGGTGTGCTCGAGAAGAACGACCTGATCGACCAGGACTCGAACCTGCGCGGGCTGATCTTCTGGGGGCACGCGCCGAACTCGCAGTCGCGCGGCCTCGACATGAAGCGCGCGATGGACAAGCTCGACCTGCTGGTCGTGATCGACCCGTATCCGAGCGCGACCGCGGCCATGGCGGCGATGCCCAGCGCGGGCGGCGAGCTGAATCCGAACCGTGCCGTCTACCTGCTGCCGGCCTGCACGCAGTTCGAGACCTCCGGCTCGGTCACCGCGTCGAACCGCTCGCTGCAGTGGCGCGAGAAGGTCATCGAGCCGCTGTTCGAAAGCCGTTCGGATCACATGATCATGTACCAGCTGGCGCAGAAGCTCGGCTTCGGCGACGAACTGGCGAAGAACTACAAGATGCAGAAGGTCAAGGGCATGGACGAACCCGTGCCGGAGGACATCCTGCGTGAAATCAACCGGTGCGTGTGGACGATCGGCTACACGGGCCAGAGCCCCGAGCGCCTGAAAGCGCACATGCGCAACATGAACGTGTTCGACGTCCGGACGCTGCGCGCGAGGGGCGGCATCGACAAGGAGACCGGCTACTCGCTCGACGGCGACTACTTCGGGCTGCCGTGGCCGGCCTACGGCACCCCCGAACTGAAGCATCCGGGTTCGCCGAACCTGTACGACACTTCCAAGAGCGTGATGGACGGCGGCGGCAACTTCCGCGCCAACTTCGGCGTCGAGCGCGACGGCGTCTCGCTGCTCGCCGCCGACGGTTCGCACAGCAAGGGTTCCGATCTGACGACCGGCTATCCGGAGTTCGACCACCTGTTGCTGAAGAAGCTCGGCTGGTGGGACGAACTCACCGAGGACGAAAAGAAGGCCGCCGAAGGCAAGAACTGGAAGACCGACCCGTCGGGCGGAATCATTCGCGTGGCGATGAAGAATCACGGCTGCCACCCGTTCGGCAACGCGAAGGCGCGCGCGCTCGTGTGGAACTTCCCCGACGCGATTCCGCAGCACCGCGAGCCGCTGTATTCGACGCGGCCGGATCTCGTCGCCAAGTACCCGACGCACGACGACAAGAAGGCGTTCTGGCGCCTGCCGACGCTGTTCAAGACCGTGCAGGAACAGAACAAGGACATCGGCAAGACCTTCCCGCTGATCATGACGTCCGGACGCATGGTCGAGTTCGAGGGCGGCGGCGAGGAGACGCGTTCGAATCCGTACCTGGCCGAGCTGCAGCAGGAGATGTACGTCGAAATCAATCCGAAGGCGGCGAACGATCGCGGCATCCGCCACGGCGATTTCGTGTGGGTGAGGACGCCGCCCATGGCGGCCTACAAGGACTTCAAGGGCCTGCGTGTGCGCGCGCGCGTCACCGAGCGCGTCGGGCCCGACACGGTGTTTCTGCCGTTCCACTTCTCCGGCCGCTGGGGAGGCGCGGACCTGCTGCAGTACTACCCGGAAGGCGCGCACCCGATCGTCCGCGGCGAGGCGGTCAACACCGCGACAACCTATGGCTACGACGCGGTGACGATGATGCAGGAAACGAAGACGACCGTCTGCCAGATCGAGAAAGCGGCGTAAGGAGACACCGACATGGCACGCATGAAGTTCATATGTGACTCCGAGCGCTGCATCAACTGCGGCGGCTGTGTCACGGCCTGCAAGGCCGAGCACGAGATCCCCTGGGGTGTCAATCGCCGGCGCGTCGTCACGCTCGGCGAGGGCGTGCCGGGCGAAAAGTCGATCTCGGTCGCCTGCATGCACTGTTCCGACGCGCCCTGCATGGCGGTGTGTCCGGTCGACTGCTTCTACCGCACCGAGGAAGGCGTGGTGTTGCACGACAAGGACGTGTGCATCGGTTGCGGCTACTGCAGCTACGCCTGCCCGTTCGGGGCGCCGCAGTTTCCGAGCAACGGCACCTTTGGCCTGCGCGGCAAGATGGACAAGTGCACGTTCTGTGCCGGAGGCCCGGAGCCGAACGGCTCGCAGGCCGAGTTCGAGAAATACGGCCGCAACCGGCTCGCCGAGGGCAAGCTGCCGCTATGTGCTGAGGTGTGCTCGACCAAGGCGCTGCTCGGCGGGGACGGAGACACGATCGCGGACATCCTGCGCACGCGCGTGCTCAGCCGCGGCAAGGGCAGCGAGGTCTGGGGCTGGGGCACCGCCTACGGGAAACCATCGGGCGGTACATCGCAACCACCGGCAAAGGCGACGAAATCGTGAAAACCATCCTGATAGTTCTTGGCCTCGTGGCCGCACTGGCCGCCTGCGGAGAGAAGCCCCAGAGCGGTCCGTCAGCGCGCAAGGTCGACACCGAACCCTGGCAGGCGGCGCAGGACCCATTCGTCGCGCCGGGCTGGAAGCCGGGCGACCGCGCAAGCTGGGAAGCGCAGATGCGCCAGCGCGCCGTCGACCAGAACGAGTTCGTGCGGATTGGGCCGCGGTCGTAGCACGCGTCGAGCGAAGGAGATTCCATGCAACGCCTGATGCGTCAGTTCGCTCTCGGCATCACGCTCGCCTTCGGTCTGCTCGTCGCGACGCACGCGCAGCAGGCGCCGGCGCCGGCCGACGCGGGCAAGGGGCCGCCGGCCGGGTTCGTCGCGCCGCCGGAGCCGAAGCCGGATGAGACGAATGCCCAGCGCGCGAAGAGCCAGCCGGGCAACAACGCGCCTCTCTGGCGCGCCGTGCGCAAGTCCGGCGAGGAACCCGGGTACACCTCGCTGCCCGGACCGGAAATGGGCGTGCTCATTCAGCGTTTCACCCGCTATCCGGGCTCGGATTTCACCACCGCGGGCGAAGCCTGGCGACAGGTGCGCGACCGCTGGATCGTCCCGTACGGCGGCGCACTGATCCTGATCACGATCATTGCCATCGCGCTGTATTACTTCGGCAAGGGGCCGCTCGGGGGCAAGCATCCTGACACCGGCCGCAGGATCGAGCGCTTCACGCCGTTCGAGCGGGCAGCACACTGGACCAATGCGATCGCGTTCGTGGTCCTCGCGATCTCGGGCCTCGTGATGGCGTTCGGCAAGTTCATCCTGCTGCCGGTCATCGGCCTGACGCTGAACGGCTGGCTGGCCTATGCGTTGAAGACCGTGCACAACTTTGTCGGGCCGCTGTTCGTGGTCTCGCTCATCATCGTCTTCCTCACCTTCGTGCGCGACCAGTTTCCGCACCAGGGCGATATGGAATGGCTGCGCAAGGCGGGCGGGATGTTCGGCGGCGCTGAAGTGCCGTCGCACCGCTTCAACGCGGGCGAGAAGGTCCTCTTCTGGATCGCGATGGTCGGGCTGGGCGCGATCGTCGCCGGGTCGGGCGTCTACCTCGACAAGATCTTCCCCAACTTCGACTACCTGCGCGGCGACATGCAGATCGCTCACATGATCCACGCTGCCGCCGCGATGCTGATGATGGCCCTGCTGCTCGGCCACATCTACATGGGCACGGTCGGGATGCGGGGCGCGTATCAGGGCATGCGCACCGGCTATGTCGATGAGGCGTGGGCGCACGAACATCATGCGTTGTGGTACGAGGACATCAAGGCAGGCCGCATTCCGGCCCAGCGCAGCGGCACTGCGAAGCCCGGAGTGAAACCCGCCGGTGCACAGACCTGATCCCGAGTCGAGCGATTGCGGAGCCACCCAATGAACCGGATCACCTATCTCGTGTCGGCGCTCGCGGCAACCGCGTTCGCCGCTGCGGCGTCGGCCAAACTGCCGCCCCCGAGTGACGAGGCCAAGGCCAAGGCGGCCGAGGTTGCCGCCAAGGCAGCCCACACTGCGAAGGTCGACGCCTACAAGCTGTGCAAGACGATGGACAAGGTTGCCGCCGAGTACTACGCCGCGGCCCGGAAAGCCGGGAAGAAGACCAGCCCGCCATCGCCGACTCCGCCTTGCGCTGATCCGGGCCCGTTTGCCGCCGCGCCGGCCGCGGCGGCGAAACCGGCGAAGAAGTAGCAGATGTCGCCTCCGCAAGAAGCCCTGCAGGCAGTTGCGCCGGCTGCCGCGCGGCCTGAGGTGCCGGGCGCGCCGCGCCTGACGCAGTCACGCGGCGAATTGCTGCGTGAAATCTCGATCATCGACGAATACGGCGATCGGCGCACGATCCTGATCCCGATCGAGCGACCGCTGACGGTGTTCGTCGACAAGCGGGAACTCGTCACGCTGATGACTCTGGGCGCAATGCCGGAACTGCTGGTGCTGGGCTATCTGCGCAACCAACGCCTGATCGAGCGCGCCGATGAGGTTGAATCGATCACGGTTGACTGGGAGGTCGAGGCCGCGGCGGTGCGCACGCACGGCGGCCTGCAGGATCTCGAAGCGCGCACCGCGCGCCGCGTGGTCACGACCGGCTGCGGGCAGGGCACCGTATACGGCGACATGATGTCGCAGATCGACCGCATCCGGCTTCCCGATCCGTCGGTTGCGCGGATCCGCCAGAGCACGCTGCGGCGGATGCTGGAAACGATCCGGCAACAGGACAGCATCCATCGTCGCGCGGGATCGGTGCATGGCTGCGCTCTTTTCCACGGCGCCGAGATGCTGATGTTCGTCGAGGACGTGGGACGCCACAACGCGATCGACACGATCTCGGGCTGGATGGCGCTGCACGGCATCGACGGCGCCGACAAGGTCTTCTTCACCACGGGACGCCTGACCAGCGAAATGGTGATGAAGTCGGCGCAGATCGGCGTGCCGATCATCGTGTCGCGCAATGGGGTCACCGCGATGGGCTTCGAGCTTGCCAGCCGTCTCGGCATCACGCTGTTCGGCCGCGCGGCCAACCGGCACTTCCTCTGCTACACCGGGGCCGAGCGCTTCGATTCGGAGCCCGAGCCGCAGCGCGCCCCGGTGCGCGTGGTCTCGGGCTAGACAAGCCCTTCGAACAGCCACACGTCGACCGGTTCGCCGGCCGCGACCGAGCCCTGCTCGTGGTTCAGCACGACGAGGCAATTGGCCTCGCTCATGCTGCGCAGAATTCCCGCGCCCTGCGAGCCGGTGATCTCGACCTGCCAGACGCCGTCGGGCGCGCGCTCGACGCGGCCGCGCTGGAACTCGGTGCGGCCGGGCCGCTTGCGGATGCCCCGCACGCAGCGCGCCTGCAGCACCGGCAGCGGCTCCGGCTGCGCGCCCGCGAGTCGCAGCAGCGCATCGCGCGCAAACACGTAGAAGGTGACCAACGCCGCCACCGGATTGCCGGGCAGCGCGAACAGCCACGTCGTGCGCCCGGACGGCGAACGCAGCGGGCCGAAGGCGAACGGCCGCCCGGGCCGCATCGCCACCTTCCAGAATGCGACCTTTCCCATGCGATCGAGCACATCGCGCGTGTAGTCGGCGTCGCCGGCGCTGACGCCGCCGCTGGTGAGCACGACGTCGGCCTGCTCGACCGCTGCCGCCAGCGTCGACTGCAGCGCAGCCGGATCGTCGCGCACGAGGCCGAGATCGATCACCTCCATTCCAAGCCGCTGCAGCGCGCCGCGCAGGCTGTACCGGTTGCTGTCGTAGATGCAGCCCGCGTCGAGCGGCTGGCCGAGCGTGCGGATTTCGTTGCCGGTCGAGAACAGCGCCACCCGCAGCGGCCGCGTCACGGTCACCCGCTCGATGCCGAGCGATGCGATCAACCCGAGATCCGCCGGCTTCAGCACGCGCCCCGCGTGCAGCGCGGGCTTGCCGCGCGCCAGATCCTCGCCGCGCCGGCGGCGGTTCTCGCCGGCCTTGATCGCCCCCGGCTCGATCCGTACCCGTTCGCCATCGACGCGGCAAAGCTCCAGCGGCACCACGGTATCGAGTCCGGCCGGCATCACCGCACCCGTCATGATGCGCACGCACTGGCCCGCGCCGACCGCGCCGTCGAAAGCGGCGCCGGCGAAGATCGTGCCGACCGCGACCAGTTCGGTCGGCGCGTCGACGCGCAGTTCGCCCGATGCGAATGCATAGCCATCCATCGCCGAGTTGTCGTGCGCCGGCACGTCGATCGGCGACACGATGTCCGCGGCCAGTACGCGCCCGAGGGCCTCGTACAGCGAAACCTGCTGCGACTCGCGGATCGGCTGCAGCGCCGCGGCGATTTCGGCGCGCGCCTGCGCGACGCTGAGGTTCGATTCACCCGCGGCAAGCGGGGAGGGTCCAAGTTCCGACATCTTGCAATCGGGTGCGGCGCTGGCTCGACAGGCCTGATTATCTCTCGCGGCTCGACGCATTCATTCCCGCGTCGCGGCCGCGGTCAATGCGCTTATGCAGTCCGGTTCATATCGTCAGCGCGGTGCCGCGAACCTAGACTTCGGTGCTCGTGATCCGGTGTCGAAGTTGATGAATCCGTTTGCCGACAGCGTTCTGCTCGCCCTGCACCTGATCACAAATGCCGACGCCAGTCTGCTGCGCATCGTGGGGCTGTCCCTGCGTGTCAGCACGACTGCGTGCGCGATCGGCGCGATCCTCGGGATATCGCTTGGCATGTGGCTGGCGATCGCGCGCGTGCCGCTGCGGCACGGCGTGGTGTGGGCGGTCAATACGCTGCTGGCGCTGCCGTCGGTGGTGGTCGGCCTGATCGTCTATCTGCTGCTGTCGCACAGCGGACCGCTGGGCTCCTTCGGCATCCTGTTCACTCCGGCGGCGATGATCGTTGCGCAGAGCATCCTCGTGGTTCCGCTGTTCGCCGCGCTGTCGCGACGCCTTCTGATCGACGGACTGCGCGAGGGTGGCGACCAGTTGCGCTCCCTCGGGGCGAACCCGCTGCAGAGCGCGCTGCTGATGCTGGTGCACGAGCGATTCGGCCTGCTGACCATCTTGCTGACCGGGTTTGGCCGCGCGGTGTCCGAGGTCGGCGCCGTGATGGTGGTCGGCGGCAATATCGAGGGCTTCACGCGGGTGATGACGACGGCGATCGCGCTCGAGACGAGCAAGGGCGATCTGCCGCTTGCGCTCGCGCTAGGGATCGTGTTGCTGAGCGTGGTCGGAGCCGTCAATCTGCTCATCGGTCTGATGCAGCAGCGCAGCCCGGTCGCGCGCGAAGCGTTTGCATGAGGCGGGCGTTGGTTGCGCGCAGTTCGTGATGCATAACCCGCCCCCGATTCCCCTGGTGCGCCTGGATCGCGCGACCGTCCGGTTCGACGACGTCACGGCGTTGCACGACGTCAACCTGACGCTGCATCGGGGCGAGCGTCTCGCGCTCGTTGGCGCCAACGGCTCGGGCAAGACCACGCTGCTGCGGTTGCTGCACGGGCTGCTGCGCGAGAGCACGGTTGCGCGTGCAACTTTCCCGCTGCAGCCCGAGGGGCGGCGGCCGGTGGCCGCGATGATGTTCCAGCGTCCGTTTCTGCTGCGCCTGTCCGCGCGCTGGAACGTGTTGCCGGCACTCTGGCTGCACGGCGTGCGCGACCGAGCCGAGCGCGAACGGCGCTGCCATCGTGCCTTGCAGCGGGTCGGACTCGACCACGTCGCGCATCGCCCCGCGACTTTGCTTTCCGGCGGGCAGCAACAGCGGCTCGCACTGGCCCGCGCCTGGGCCGTCGAGCCCGACATCCTGCTTCTCGACGAGCCGACTGCGAATCTCGATCCCGGCGGCAAGCGCGAAGTCGAGGCGCTGATCGAGGAAATCGCGCGCGATGGCGTGACCGTCGTGATCAGCACGCACAACCTCGGCCAGGCCAAGCGCCTGGCCACGCGCGTGGCCTACCTCGAGGCCGGCCGCATCGTCGTCGATCTGCCGGTCGAGCGCTTTTTCACCGAACGGCTTCCGCACGAAGCCGAGCAATTCCTGAAAGGAGAACTGCCGTGGATCTGATCACGCGGGTGCGCCATTTCATCACGGTGTCGATGCTGGCGGTTGTGTCGCTGGGATCGACCGCTGCGTGGGCGCAGGACAAGTTCATCGTGATGGCGTCGACCACGTCGACCGAACAGTCCGGCTTGTTCTCGCACCTCCTTCCGGCGTTCAAGCAGGCGACCGGAATCGACGTGCGCGTGGTGGCGGTCGGCACCGGCCAGGCACTGGACATGGGCCGGCGCGGCGACGCGGACGTGGTGTTCGTGCACGACACCGCGGCCGAGGAGAAATTCGTCGCCGAGGGCTACTCGGTCAAGCGCCGGCCGGTCATGTACAACGATTTCGTCCTGATCGGACCGAAGGCGGATCCCGTCGGATTGCGCGGCAACAGCATCGCCGCCGCGCTGAAGAAGCTGGCGGCCAGCGACGCGCCGTTCATTTCGCGCGGCGATCGCAGCGGAACGCATTCTGCCGAACTGCGCATGTGGAAGGTGGCGGGCGTCGACATCAATGCCAGGAAGCCGGCCGGCTACAAGCCCTGCGGCTGCGGGATGGGGCCGGCGCTGAACATCGCCGCGTCGGCCAACGCCTATGTGCTGTCCGACCGAGGCACCTGGCTGGCGTTCAAGAATCGCGGCGATCTGACGATCCTCGTCGAGGGCGACAAGAGCATGTTCAACCAGTACGGGGTGATGGTCGTGAATCCGGCGAAGTTCCCGCATGTGAAGCAGGCGCTGGCGCAGGCGTTCGTCGACTGGGTCGTGTCGCCGGCCGGCCAGGCCACCATCGCAAGTTACAGGATCAACGGCGAGCAGCTGTTCTTCCCGAACGCGGGGAGCTGAGCCTGCGTTGCGCCTCCGCTGAAGGAACGGTTGCGCCGGTTTCGGACGGGTCGTTATCGACTACGCTCGCGGGATGCGTGCCCGCGGCGTTCACCTGCAGTACAGCTTCCAGCCAGACGGACAGCGCGGAGGTGAGGTCGAAAACCCGCTGTTCGATCTGCTGTCGGCCGTGCACGAGCACGGGTCGATCCATCACGCGGCGAAAGCAAAGGGCGTTTCGTATCGGCATGTCTGGGGCGCGCTGAAGCACTGGCAGCAGGTGCTCGGCGAGCCGCTGGTGACCTGGACGCAAGGCCAGCCGGCGCGACTGACCCCGTTTGCGCACCGCCTGCTGTGGGCAGAGGCGCGGGCACGGGCGCAGTTGACGCCGCATATCGAAGCGCTGCGCGCGGAACTCGAGCGCGTGCTCGTCGAGGCACTGGACGGCACGCAGCAGGTGCTGACCATTTTCGCCAGCCATGACCTTGCCCTGCCGCTGCTGCGGGAACGCGCCAGCGCGGCGCATCGGCTGCACATCGAACTGAAGTTCGCCGGCAGCATGGACGCGCTGCGTGCGCTGGCGGAGGGTCGCTGTCTCGTCGCGGGGTTTCACGTGCCACAGTTGGCTGGAAGCGACCACATCTTCGCGCGCGAACTCAAGCCATTGCTGAAGCCGGGTCGCCACAAGTTGATCGGCTGCACGCGCCGCGCACAGGGATTGATGGTGGCGCCGGGCAACCCGTTGCGGCTGAAGGGCGTCGCCGATCTCGCCCGGCCGGGCGTGCGTTTCATCAACCGGCAACGCGGTTCCGGCACGCGGCTGCTCACCGAGCATCTGCTCCGGCAACTCGATGTCGGCACGGAGCGAATCGCGGGATTTGCGGATACGGCCGAGGACAGCCATGTCGCGATCGCAGCCGCGGTCGCCAGCGGTGCCGCCGACGCCGGCATCGGTATCGAGGCAGCCGCGCGCCAGTTCGGGCTCGATTTCGTGCCGCTGGTTCAGGAGGAATACTTCCTGGTCTGCCTGCGAGACGTCCTCGACCAGTCCGCGGTGCTCGAGCTGCGCGAAGTGCTGCGCGACCCCGCCTGGCGCAGGAGCGTGGCGGCGCTGCCGGGCTATCAGGTCGTTCAGGGGGGCGAGGTCCTCTCGCTGACACGCGCGCTGCCGTGGTGGCGCTTCCGTCGCATGAAGAAGAAACGGGGCCCGAGCACGAACTCCGGGCCAGCGACCAACTGAAGACGTTGCCTGCCGCCATAATCCGTACTTGGTGCGCTTGGCGCCGCGACGGAGCGGAAGCGATCAATGGACGACACCTGGATGGCTCTCCTGGCAATCTGCGGTGCGCTGAGCATCGGCGTGATCAGTCCGGGGCCGAGCTTCGTGATGGTCGCGCGGACCGCTGTGGCGGCCTCGCGCGGTGACGGGCTGGCGGCGGCGCTGGGCATGGGCGCCGGCGGCGCGCTGTTTGCGATCCTGGCGCTTGCCGGTCTGCGCATCGCGTTGATGGCAGTTCCCTGGCTGTATCTTGCGCTGAAGTTCGGCGGCGGGGCCTGGCTCGCTTACCTCGGCTGGCGCATCTGGCGCAACGCGTGCAAGCCACTGGTGGTCGCCGACGAAGGAATCAAGCGTCAGCCGCGTGCGCTGTCGCGTTCACTTGGTCTCGGATTCGTCACGCAGATCAGCAACCCGAAGACCGCGCTGGTGTACACGAGCGTGTTCGCGGCGCTGCTGCCGGTGTCATTCCCGCTTGGCGCGGCATTGCTTCTACCCGCGGTCGTGTTCGTGATCGAAGCCGGTTGGTATGCGCTGGTCGCCGTCGCGCTGTCGTCACGCGCGCCACGAGCCGCCTACGTGCGGAGCAAGCGCTGGATCGATCGCGCCGCCGGCGGCGTGCTCGCCGCGCTCGGCATCAAGCTGGTCGCGTCCGCGGGCGCGATCTGATGGCGATGCACTTCCGGAGGGATTGAGGCGGAACGCCGAGACTGAAGGGCGGGCCGCCTGGCCTCTGCACTGACCATCCGCGGCCACCGTGGTCAGGGCGGCGGCGAAGCCCGGCGTGCGGACGCCTGTCTTCTAGACGGCCGACAGCTTCGCCGTCAGCACCGGCAGGTTCATCACTCCGAGCACGCCCTCGACCGGCATCTTCGAGACCGCCGCAGAGACCTGCAGCCCGACGCTGCGCAGCGAATCGAGCACTTGCACCAGTTCGTCCTGCGCGGCGATCGATTCGTCCGGCGCCTCGGCGTCGAGCGCGCGTGCGAGCGCGCTTTCGAGGTCATCGGCCAGTGCCGGCGCGGCGTCGAGTCCTTCGTCGAACGTCAGGTTGATCAGCCGCGCCTGCAGCGCCATCTGCGCCAGCAGTTCCGCCTGCTCCCAGGTGTCGAGCAGGCTCAGGCTGCGGAATTGGTTCCCGTCGTGGACGGCGGATTGCATGGCGGTCTCCGGTGACTGCAACGATTCACAGCCTCACCGTAGAGGAAAGCCGGCACGCGATCCACGACTTACCGCACAGAATTCTGACGGTCCGGAAAGAAGCTTGATCGAGCGCAAATCGCATGCACCGCGCGCGCGACCCGTCATGCCGCTTTCACGGGCATCGGGATGACCTGGGCGTTCTGTTGGCCGCGGAATTTCGCGAGCAGCTCGCCCCACTTCGCGCGCGCGGTCCGCAGGTTCTGTTCCTTGACGTGCCCGTAACCCCGGATCTCTTCCGGCAAGGTGGCGAGCGCAACGGCAAGCGCATGGTTATCGGCCGCCAGCTTGCCGAGCACTTCGTCCACCAGTCGCTCGTACTCGCCGATCAGCGCGCGCTCCGCCCTGCGCTCGGCGGTCCTGCCGAACGGGTCAAGCGCGGTGCCGCGGAGGAACTTCAGCGGCGCCAGCAGACGGAGGGCTGACATCATCCACGGACCGAAGCGCATCTTCGCCGGCCGGCCGGTGACCGGATCGGGCTTCGCCAGCAACGGCGGCGCGAGATGGAAGTTCAGTTTGTAATCGCCTTCGAACTGCGCGGCGATCTTCGCGCGGAACGCCGGATCGGCGTGCAGGCGCGCGACCTCGTATTCGTCCTTGTACGCGAGGAGTTTGAAGTAGCCGCGCGCGACCGCCTCGGCGAGTCGGGTGGAGCCGCCGAGGCGGTCCGATTCGACCTTGCGTACGCGCTCGACCAGGTCCGCATACTTCGCTGCGTATGCGGCGTTCTGGTAGCCGGTCAGGAACTCGATGCGACGGGCGACGATGTCCGCCAGCGAGGAGGCCGGACGCTTCAGTTCGATCACCTGGGCCGCATATTGATCCGGAAGGGCGGCCCTCTTCACCGCATCGAGATCGTGCGCGGCCGCGCGACCCCAGTCGAAGGCGCGCTTGTTGGAATCGATCGAAACGCCGTTCAGCTCGATCGCCCGCATCAGCGTCTCGTGGCGCAGCGGGATCCAGCCGCGCTGCCACGCGAAGCCCAGAACGAACGGGTTGGTGTAGATCGCATCGCCCATCAGCGCGGTCGTAAGCTGATTGGCATCGACGAACGCGCAGCTGGCGTCGGCGCCGATCGCGTCGCGCACCTGCTGCGTCATGGTGCCACCGGCGAACTGCCAGTCCGGGTCCTTCACGAAATCCGCGGTCGGCGACTCCGACGAATTGATCACCGCGCGCGTCGCGCCGGCGCGGATCTTCGACAGCGCCTCGTTGCTGGTCGACACGACCAGGTCGCAGCCGAGCAGCAGATCGGCCTCTCCCATCGCGATCCGCGTCGCGTACAGATCGTCCGGCGTGCGCGCGATGCGCACGTGGGAGAACACCGCGCCGCCCTTTTGCGCCAGGCCGGCCATGTCGAGCGCCGACACGCCATGCCCTTCCAGGTGGGCTGCCATTCCCAGCACCTGGCCGATCGTCACCACGCCGGTGCCGCCGACGCCGGTGATCACGACACCGAAACTCCTGCGGCTGCCAAGTTCGGGGATCTCGGGCATCGGCAGCGACGGCAGCGACGCGCCGGCGGCGGCCTTGCCCTTGCGCAGCTGGCCGCCCTCGACCGTGACGAAGCTCGGGCAGAAGCCCTTCAGGCACGAGAAGTCCTTGTTGCAGCTGGACTGGTTGATCGAGCGCTTGCGGCCGAATTCGGTCTCCAGCGGCTCGACGCTCAGGCAGTTGGACTGCTGGCTGCAGTCGCCGCAACCCTCGCACACGAGTTCGTTGATCACGACGCGGCGCGGCGGATCGGGGAACTCGTTGCGTTTCCTGCGCCGGCGCTTCTCGGACGCGCAGGTCTGGTCGTAGACCAGCACCGAGACGCCGGGGTAGTCGCGCAGCTCGCGCTGCACGCGGTCGAGCTCGCCGCGATGATGCACGGTGACGCCGGGCGCGAGCCTCCATGCCTCGCTGGTGGCGCCGCGGGCATTCAGCGCGCTGTGGTCGAGCTCCTGCGCGGCGTCGTATTTCTCCGGTGCGTCGGTGACGATCACGATCCGGCGCACGCCCTCGGCGTACATCTGCTGCGTGATCTGCGGCACCGTGATCGAACCGTCGGTCGGCTGTCCGCCCGTCATCGCCACCGCGTCGTTGAACAGGATCTTGTAGGTGATCGGCACGTTGGCCGCCACCGCCGCGCGCACCGCGAGCGAGCCCGAGTGGAAGTACGTGCCGTCACCGAGGTTGGCGAAGACGTGCTTTTCGCTGGTGAACGGCGCCTGGCCGATCCAAGGCGCGCCTTCGCCGCCCATCTGCGTGAACGTGGCTGTACTGCGGTTCATCCACAGCGCCATGTAGTGGCAGCCGATGCCGGCCATCGCGCGCGAGCCTTCCGGCACTACGGTCGACGTGTTGTGCGGGCAGCCCGAACAGAAATACGGCGTGCGTTCGGTGACCACGCGCGGTCTTGCGAGCGCGCGCTCCTTCGCTTCGATGATCGCGAGCCGCGCCTGGATGCGCGCGCGCACGTCTGCGGGCAGCTCGAGCTTGCCGATGCGGGTGGCGATCGCCTTGGCGATGATCGCGGGCGAGAACTCGTAGTGGGCCGGAAGAATCCAGTCGCCGCGCGGTACCGACCACTCGCCGCCGTCGTGCTCGTCGAATTTGCCGATCACGCGCGGAATGCGCTTGCCCTTGCCGATCCAGTTGTAAAGCTCCTCCTTCACCTGGTATTCGATCAGCTGGCGCTTTTCCTCGACCACCAGGATTTCCTCGAGACCGTCGGCGAAGGCGTCGAACGTCTGCGCTTCCAGCGGCCACACCATCCCGCACTTGAACAGGCGGATGCCGACCTGCCGGCAGGTTTCCTCGTCGAGGCCGAGATCGGCCAGCGCCTGGCGCGTGTCCAGATACGCCTTGCCGCTGGCCGCGATGCCGAAACGCGCGTTCGGCGAGTCGATCGCCGTGTAGTTGAGCCGGTTCGCGCGGCAGTAGGCGAGGGCCGCGTACAGCTTGTGGTCGAGCAGGCGCGCCTCCACCGCGAGCGGCGTATCCGGCCAGCGGATGTTCAGCCCCCCTGGCGGCATCTCGAAGTCGGTCGGCATCCGGATCTGCACCCGTTCCGGATCGACGATCACCGACGCGGATGCCTCGACCACTTCGGTCACGCATTTCATGCCGACCCACACGCCGGCGTAGCGGCTCATCGCGTAGCCGTGCAGTCCGAGGTCGAGATATTCCTGCACGGTGGCGGGAAACAGCACCGGGATCATGCAGGCCTTCAGGATGTGATCCGACTGGTGCGGCAGGGTCGAGCTCTTGGCCGCGTGATCGTCGCCGGCGACCGCCAGCACGCCGCCGTGGGGGCTGGTTCCCGCCGCGTTCGCGTGCTTGAACACGTCGCCGCAGCGGTCCACGCCCGGCCCCTTGCCGTACCACATGCCGAAGACGCCGTCGTACTTCGCGCCCGGGAACAGGTTGACCTGCTGCGTGCCCCACACGCTGGTCGCGGCCAGGTCCTCGTTCACGCCGGGCCGGAACGTGATGTGATGCGCCTCCAGGTGCTTCCTCGCGCGCCACGCGGTCTGGTCGACGGCGCCGAGGGGAGAGCCGCGGTAGCCGGTCAGGAAACCCGCCGTGTTCAGCCCCCCACGCAGGTCGCGGTCCCGCTGCAGCATCAGCAGGCGCAGCAGCGCCTGCGTGCCGCTCATGTACGCCCGGCCCTTCTCCAGGGTCCATTTGGCATCGAGGTTCACCTCCGCGAGGGCGCGGCGGACGGCTTCGGGAAGCGGCGCGTTCATGCGAGGACCTTTGCCAAAAATCGTGTTTCTGGGTTCACAGCGAGCGCGCGAGTTACGCGGCGGCCGGCCGGCGACGGTGGGCCTCGTGAGCCGGCGTCGCCTGTGGGATTTGCGAGGGGCGAAGCTTAATCGCTCGCGCCGGGGCGCTCAATCAAGCGGCGTGCAAGGCCCGGGCGTGCCCGGGGTCACTGCACCGGCAGCGCGCGCCCGTCCTTGAGCGCGAGCCAGCCGCGCGCGATGCGATAGATCGCCCACACGCCGAGCAGGAAGATCATCATCCACGCGACCGGGATGCCGATAAAGGTGATGAACAGCAGCCCGGCGACCAGCACCCACAGCAGCGCGAACCAGAACGTGCGGATCTGCCAGCGGAAGTGCGACTCGAGCCAGGTACCGCGTGCTTCGCTGCGCTTCACGTAGTTGATGATCACCGCGATGATCGATGGCCAGCCGAACACGAATGCGCCGACGATGGTCGCGGCGCCGAAGGCGCCGATCACCAGCGACAGCGTGTGCAGTGCGTAGACGATGTGCGCGACGCGGATCAGACCGGGCGCGGGTACGACATCGGTCGGCGTGGCGTTCAACTTGGGCTCCTGCGGCGGAAGGCGGATCGCACCTTAAGTAAGGGAGCGTAGACCGAATTCAAGCGGATCCGCGTCATGCGCGCCTGCTTCGGCGCGGCTGTGCTCGCGGGCGAACCTCGGCCGGCGGCCGCGGCAGCGCATCGCGACCGGTCGGGCAGGTCGCGGCTACTTCCTCGCGCAGGATCTGCGCCATCCGCAGCGTGCCCGGACCGGCCGCGTCTGCCTCGGCGACGATCAGGTAGACGGTCGCATGGCGCTCTGCGCCCTCGCGCAGCGGCAGCGGCTTGAGCGCGCCGCGCTCGAGCTCGCTGCGGATCGTTTCCTCGGGGAACCATGCAAAACCGAGACCCATGCCGGCGGCGAAGATCGACGTCGCCTTGTTGCTGAAGGTCCAGCGCTGTTCGGCGCCGTGCCAGCCGCCGCCTTCGCGCGTCATCGTCAGGCCGGAGTCGCGCACGATCAGCTGGCGATGTGCCCGCAGGTCACGATGCGTCAGCGCGCGGCCGAGCCGGTGCAGCGGATGATCCGGGTGGGCGGCGGCGATGAAGCGCATCTGCATCAGCGGGTCGCCGACGAATCCCGGCGGCACGCTGGTGTTGATGCCGAGATGGACGCGGCGCTCGACCAGCGCCTCGTCGGTGCCGCCGAGGACGGTTTCGTAAAGCTGGATGCGTGTCTCGGGGCGCTCCTCGGCGAAGCGCGCAAACGCGCGCAGCAGCAGCCAGGTCGGAAACACGATGTCGGCGGCGATGCGCAGTTCGGGTTCCCAGCCGGCGGCCAGTGCGCGGGCGCCGCGCTCGATGCCATCGGCTTCGTCGAGCAGGTTGCGCGCGCGGCGATACAGGACTTCGCCGTGCGCGGTCAGGCGCGCCTTGCGGCCCTCGACCCGAAACAGCTTCACGTCGAGCAGGCGCTCGATCTTCTGCACCAGGTAGCTGACGCTCGACTGCGTCTTGTGCAGCCGCGCGGC
>JBLMYK010000263.1:0-2853 GCA_050258235.1 Gemmatimonadota bacterium
CGCAGAAGATGGCGTTCAGCGAGGTGTACCAGGCGCTGCAGACCGGCGTGGTCGACGGCCAGGAGAACACCTGGTCGAACATCTGGTCGCAGAAGTTCTTCGAGGTGCAGAAGACGATCGCGGAGACCAACCATGGCATCGTCGACTACATGGTGATCACCAACGCCAAGTGGTGGGACGGGCTGCCGCCGGACGTGCGCCAGGGCCTGGCCGAAGCGATGGACGAGGCTACCGCCTACGGCAACAAGCTCGCCAACGACCTGAACGAGCAGGACAAGAAGCGCATTGCCGAGGCCGGCAAGGCGAAGATCCAGCCGCTCAACAAGGATGATCTCGCCGCCTGGCGCAAAGCGATGGAGCCGGTGTGGAAGAAGTTCGAGCCCGACATCGGCAAGGATCTGATCGAAGCGGCGCAGAAAGCCAACATGTAATGTAGGGCCGCCGGCGCCGCCCGTGCGCTTCGCCTGGTTTCACCGGCTGGAGGAGGGCCTGATCGCCCTCCTCCTTGCCGTCATGACGCTCGTCACCTTCGCGCAGGTGGTGGCGCGCTACGTGTTCAATTACAGCTTCGTCTGGGCGCTGGAACTGACGATGTTCCTGTTCGCCTGGCTGATCTTCCTCGGCATGTCGTACGGCGTGCGCGTCGGCTCGCACATCGGGGTCGACACGCTCGTGAAGTCGCTCGGGCCGCGCGCGGCGCGCGTCGCCGGCGCGGCGGCCGCTTTCCTGTGCCTGCTCTACGCCGTGATCGTCTTCTACGGCAGCTGGCAGTACGTCGCGAAGATGTACCAGATCGGCATCCTGGCCGAGGACCTGCCGATCCCTCAATGGGTGCCGCGGCTCGCTCTGCTGATCGGCTACGGCCTGCTCATCGTGCGCTTCGCCGAGGCGTTCTACCGCATCGCGACCGGCCGCGAGACGCGCATGCAGGTCGCCGACGAGGCGGTCGACGCGCTCCGGCACAAGGACGAGTACAAGTCGTGACGACCGCTGCGCTGTTCGTCATGCTGTTCGCTTTCATGCTGCTCGGCATGCCGATCGCGGTCGCCCTGGGCCTGTCCTCGGTGCTCACGATCCTCATCGTCGGCAAGGATTCGCTCGCTTCGCTGTCGCTCAAGCTGTACGAGACCTCCGAGGCCTTTACGCTGCTCGCGATCCCGTTCTTTATCCTGGCGGGCGCGTTCATGACCACCGGCGGCGTGGCGCGCCGCATGATCCGCTTCGCGATCGCCTGCATCGGGCACCTGCGCGGCGGTCTGGCGATGGCCTCGGTTCTCGCCTGCATGCTGTTCGCCGCGGTCTCGGGGTCCTCGCCCGCGACCGTGGTCGCGGTGGGCAGCATCGTCATCGGCGGCATGCTGCGCGCCGGCTATACCCAGGAATTCGCCGCGGGCGTGATCTGCAACGCGGGCACGCTCGGCATCCTGATCCCGCCCTCGATCGTCATGGTGGTGTACGCCGCCGCGACCGAGACCTCGGTGGGCAAGCTGTTCATGGCGGGCGTCATCCCCGGCATCGTCCTCGGGCTGATGCTGATGGCGGCGATCTACGTGCGGGCGCGCATGATCGACCTACCGCGCCAGCCGCGCGCCTCGCTGCGCGAGGTGCTGACAGCGGGGCGCGACTCGCTGTGGGGCCTGCTGCTGATCGTCATCATCCTCGGCGGTATCTATGGCGGCGTGTTCACGCCCACCGAGGCGGCCGCCGTGTCGGCCGTGTACGCCTTCTTCGTCGCGGTGTTCGTGTACCGCGACATGGGACTGAAGCAGGTGCCCAAGGTGCTGGTCGACGCGGCGCGCGTGACCGTGATGCTGATGTTCATCATCGCCAACGCGCTCCTGTTCGCCCATGTGCTCACCACCGAGCGCATCCCGCAGGTGATCGCCGAGCACATCGTCTCGATGGGCATGGCGCCGTGGCAGTTCCTGATCGTGGTCAACGTGCTTCTGCTGATCGCCGGCAACTTCATGGAGCCGACCGGGATCATCCTGATATTGGCGCCGATCCTGTTTCCGATCGCGACGCGGCTGGGCATCGACCCGGTGCACCTGGGCATCATCATGGTCGTGAATCTCGAGATCGGCATGGTGACCCCGCCGGTAGGCCTGAACCTGTTCGTGACCTCGGGGATTACCGGCATGTCGATCATGCAGGTGGTGCGGGCGGCGCTGCCCTGGCTGTCGGTCCTGCTCGTGTTCCTGGTGATCGTGACCTACGTGCCGCAGCTCGCCCTGTGGCTGCCCACCAGGCTGTTCTGAGGGCCCGGCGCCGGCGTCAGCAGGCGCGAGTCAGATTGTCGGCGGTGTTGACGAGGGCGATGTGCGACAGCGCCTGCGGGAAGTTGCCGAGCATGCGACGCGCGCGCGGGTCGTACTCCTCGGCGAGCAGTCCGACGTCGTTGGCGACCGCGAGCAGCCGCTCGAACAGCTCGCGCGCCTCGTCGCGGCGGTCCATCATCGCCAGATTGTCTGCGAGCCAGAAGCTGCACGGCAGGAACGCGCCCTCGCCGGGCTCGAGTCCGTCCAAGCCGGAATCCTGCTGCTCGTAGCGCTGCACAAAACCATCCACGGTCAGGTCGCGGCGCACTGCCTCGATCGTGCCCGCGATGCGCGGATCGGTCGCCGGCAGGAAGCCGAGCTTGGCCATCATCAGCAGTGAGGCATCGAGCGCCGTTCCGCCGTAGTACTGCACGAAGGTTCGGCGCTTCGCGGCGTAGCCGTTCTCGCACACGTCTCGATGGATCGCGGCGCGCAGCGCGCGCCAGCGCTCCGCCGGGCCCTCGAGGCCGTGCTGCTCAACCGCCTTGACCGCGCGATCGAATGCCACCCACGCAAGCACCTTGGAATAGGTGAA
>JBLMYK010000264.1:0-31512 GCA_050258235.1 Gemmatimonadota bacterium
CGCATGCGGATGTGACCGATGCGCTGCGCGCGTCGGAGGCCGAGATCTCGTCCGTCAACCGGCGCCTGCGTGAGCTCGCGAATCAGCGTAGCGACCTCGAAGCACGAATTGCCGACCTGCAAGATCGCAATCGGGCCATTGTCAGCCGTCAAACAGAGCAGGAACGGCAATTCGGACTGGTCCTGCGCACCCAGTTCGCCCTCGGGCGCACCTCGCCGTGGCAGCGGCTGCTAGATGGGGAAAGCCCCGGCCAGCTTGGCCGCGACCTGCGATACCTGGATTACATCGGCCGCGCCAAGTCGCAGCTGATCGGCGAACTGCGCGCGCGACGCGACGAACTGGCGAGCCTGGAAGCCGAATCGCGCGTCCGCCAGGCCGAACTTGCCGCCGTTGCCGACGAGGAGCAGAGCAATCGCGCCACGTTGCTGCAGCAGCAGGCGCTGCACAGGCAGACGCTCGGCCGGATCTCCAAGCAGATCGCCGCGCAGCGCCAGTCGATCGCTTCGATGCAGCGCGATGAGCGCCGCCTTTCGAGTCTGGTCGAGCAGCTTTCGAAGATGCTCGCGGAGCAGGCGCGCCGGCGCGAGCGCTCCGCGACGGCACCGCCGCAGCCCCGCTCGTCAAGCCCCGCCCCGGCGGACGTCGAGCCGCCGGCTTCGTCGGCCTTCGCCCAACTGCGCGGGCATCTTGCGCTGCCGGTTCAAGGCGAAATTACAGCCCGCTTCGGCAGCCCGCGCCGGACCGAGGCCGGGGTGGACGCGCCGACCTGGAAGGGCGTATTCATCCGCGCCGCACCGGGCACGGAGGTCCATGCGATCGCCGCCGGTCGGGTGATCTTCGCCGATTGGCTTCGCGGCTTCGGCAACCTGTTGATTGTCGATCACGGTGAGGGCTTCATGTCCGTCTATGGCAACAATTCGACGCTGATGCGCAGCGTGGGCGAACGGGTAGGTCGCGGCGACGTCATTGCCGAGGTCGGAAACACCGGGGGCAACGCGGAGGCGGGCCTATACTTTGAAATGCGCTATCAGGGTCGACCCATGGACCCGTTGCGGTGGGCCGCCGCGCGCTGAATGGCTGGAACTTTCGATCCCCACCGCGATCATTGGTAGATGCAGGAGGCTTCATGAGTGGACGCATGCGCAATCTTGGCTTGATCGCCGTCGGCGCGTTTGCCGGCGTGGCGATCAGCCTCGGAATATCGGCCTACGCCTTCCGCGAAACCCGCGGACCGATTCCGCTCGACGAGATCCGCCAGTTCACCGACGTCTTCGGGGTCATCAAGGCGAACTACGTCGAGCCGATCGACGACAAGAAGCTGATGCAGGAAGCCATCTCCGGCATGCTGTCAGGGCTTGATCCCCATTCGGCATTTCTCGACAGCGACGCGTTCAAGGACCTGCAGACAAGCACGCAGGGTGAGTTCGGCGGCCTCGGGATCGAAGTCGCGCCGGAGGACGGCGCGGTCAAGGTGGTGGCACCGATCGATGACACGCCCGCAGCGCGGGCCGGCATCAAGTCCGGCGACATGATCATCAAGATCGACGACAAGCTCACGCGCGGCATGCCACTGAATGAAGCGGTCAAGCTGATGCGCGGCAAGAAGGGGACCGCCGTCACCTTGACCGTGCTGCGCAAGAACGAAGCGCAGCCGCTGGAGTTCAAGCTGGTGCGCGATGTGATCCGCACCCAGTCGGTGCGGGCGAAGACGATCGAGCCCGGCTACGGGTATGTGCGGATCTCGAGCTTCCAGGAGCGAACGGTCGACGACCTCGTTGCCAAATTAGACGAACTTTACAAGCATGGGCCACTGAAGGGTCTGGTCCTTGATCTGCGCAATGACCCCGGCGGGCTGCTGCATTCTGCAATCGGAGTGGCCGCGGCTTTTGTGCCGGCGCGCACCCTCATCGTGTCCACGGATGGACGGACGGAGGATTCGCGTCGGCGCTTCATCGCGGCGCCCGAGGATTACCAGCGCGGCCACGGTGAGGACGTGCTGAGCAAGCTGCCGCGCGAGGTCAAGACGGTGCCGCTTGTCGTGCTCGTCAACAATGCCAGTGCGTCGGCGTCCGAAATCGTCGCGGGCGCCCTGCAGGATCAGAAGCGCGCGGTCCTGATCGGCGCCCAGACCTTCGGCAAGGGATCGGTGCAGACGATCATCCCGATCCGCACCGATGGCGACCAGCCGGCCGCGATCAAGCTCACGACGGCGCGCTACTACACGCCTAGCGGCCGGTCGATCCAGGCCAAGGGGATCGCGCCGGACATGGTCGTGGACGACACGCCGGAAGGAAACTTTGCCGGACTGACGGTGCGCGAAGCTGATCTCGCGCACCATCTCGAAAACCCGAACAGCTCGGCGACGCCGGCCACTCCGGCGCCAGCGGGCGCTTCGGCCGCTCCCGCGGCCTCGCCGCACGCGACCGCGACTCCGCCGGCAGCACAGCGTCGGTACGAGTTCGGCTCGGCCGATGATTTCCAACTGCGGCAGGCGCTCAATCAGTTGCAGGGCAAGCCGGTGGTCACCGCGAAACCGCGCGAAAGCGTAGCCACCTCGACGACGAAATAGGACTCCTGCCACCCAGCGGACGCAAGGGCCGCGTTGCGGCCCTTGCTTTTTGCTCCGGTCGTTCTACCGCCTAAACTCGACGCGATGAACGATCAGGAGCTTTTGCGCTACTCGCGCCACATCCTGCTGAACGAATTCGGCGTGGAAGGTCAGCAGCGCCTGCGCGACGCGCGCATGCTGGTGATTGGCGCCGGCGGCCTCGGATCTCCCGCCGCGTATTACCTGGCATCGGCCGGCGTCGGCGGCATCACGCTGGTCGACGGCGACAACGTCGATCTGACCAACCTGCAGCGCCAGATCTTGCACACGACGGATCGGATCGGTCTGCCGAAGGCGGAGTCAGGGCGCAAGACGCTGGCAGCGATCAATCCGGACGTGGAAGTCGACGCCAGGACCATGCGCGCGGGCGAAGTCGAATTGGATGAACTCGTGCGGGCGGCGACCGTCGTGCTGGACTGCTCGGATAACTTTGCAACGCGGCACGCGGTCAATCGCGCGTGCGCACGGCATGGTCGCCCGCTGGTATCGGGCGCTGCGGTGCGGTTCGACGGCCAACTCGCGGTATTCGACCTGGCCCGCAACGACAGCCCCTGTTACGCGTGCCTTTTCCCGGAGGGCGACGGCGAAGACGAGCTTTGCGCGGTGATGGGCGTATTCGCCCCGCTGACCGGAATCGTCGGCACGCTGCAGGCCGCCGAAGCGCTCAAGCTCGCGGCGGGCGTGGGCGAAAGCCTCGCTGGGCGCCTGCTGCTGCTCGACGCGCTGACGATGGACTTTCGCATGCTGCGCGTGCCGCGCGATCCGGGCTGCCCCGTGTGCGGCGCGCGCACCGCGGCGTCGCAGACGACGACTACGTAAGCAGAGACGGCAGCTGCGCGTCGAGGCCGTCGGCCGGCAGGCGGCGGAAGCCGCTCTTGGCGAATCGAAGCCAGCGGCCCACCACGTATGCAACGATGAGGTTGGCGCGGCTGGATGGGTCGAAATCGGCAGGCAACTCGTTCTGTGTGACCGCGACGCGAAAGCCTTGCCGGAGCGACGCCTCGATGCGGTCGAGGAGCTGGTTCATCCGCTCCTGCAGCCTTTCGTGCTCGTTGACCAGGGCGTCGCCGATCAACACGCGGGTCATGCCGCGATTCGTCTGGGCGAACTCGAGCAGCATCGCGACGATGCGCCGCACCTGCTTGAGTCCCGACGTTTCCTTCGCGGAGATTTCGTTGATCAGGCCAAAGATCGTCGACTCGATGAACTCGATCAGGCCTTCGAACATCTGAGCTTTGCTGGCGAAGTGCCGGTACAACGCGGCCTCCGATACGTCGAGCTTGGCCGCCAGCGCCGCCGTGGTGACCTTTTCGCCCTTCGGGTCTTCGAGCATCGTCGCCAACGTCTGCAGGATCTGCAACCTGCGCGCGCCGGGCTTGCGTTTGCTGGGTGATTCAACCGACAGACTTGCGGCGTCCATTGGCACCTCGAGTGAGTGCCCAAAATCTACCGTAAAGCCAATTGACGTGGGGAATTACTTCCATCGGGAAGCCGGCCGATACAAGGATCTGCTAAACCACCCGGCCTAAACCGTACGGCGGGTCAAGAATGCTCAAAGAGGCTCGCAGAGGCAGTGCGCGACCGCCTGGAACGGCTTTGCCGCCGCCCGCTGAAGCCAGGCGAGATCGCGCGCCGTCTGCGTGCGCGCGGCCGGCCCAGCCAGATCGGCAGGATTCCAGCCCAGCCGCGCCTGCAACGCGCGCGCCGTTTCGCCGAACAGGAACGCCAGCAGTCGATCTACGCCGCGCGGCTCGCGCTCGACGTAGGCAACGTGAAAGTCCTGCCCCAGATTGGCGCGGGTTGCGGCATCCTTCAGAGCATCCGTATAGCTGCCGAGCCGGTCGACCAGCCGCTGATCCTTGGCCTGGCGGCCGGTCCAGACGCGGCCCTGCGCGATCTCGTTGATCTTGTCCGGCGTCGTCCCGCGCGCCGCCGCCGCAAGGCGGATGAATTCGTCGTAGCTGTGACTCACGCCGGTCTGGATCAGTTCGCCGACGCGCGGATCGAGGGGCCGGCGCGGGTCCCCGGCGCCGGCCAGCCACGTCGTGGTCACGCCTGCGGTATGCAGCGAAAGCTTGTCCATCGCCTTGTCGACCGATGGCAGCAGCGCGAAGACGCCGATCGAGCCTGTCACCGTCGCCGGGTCCGCGATCACTTCGTCGGCCGCCATCGAGATCCAGTAACCGCCCGATGCTGCGACATCACCGAACGAGACCACCACCGGCTTGCCCGCCTGCCGCGTGAGTTCGAGTTCGCGACGGATCAGTTCCGCCCCGAACGCACTGCCGCCCGGAGAGTCGACCCGCAGCACCACCGCCTTCACGCGGTCGTCTTCCCTCGCTCGGCGCACCAGCTCGGAAGTCGAGCGGCCGCCGATCATCCCCTGCGGTGCGTCGCCGTCAATGATGTCCCCTGCCGCCACCACCACGGCGACGACATCGCCGCGCGCAGGCTGAGGCTGCAGCGCGACATAGCTGGCCAGTCCGATCTGCCGGAACGTCTTGTGCTCGGTATCCACGGCACCCCGCTCGATCAGCATCGCCCGCAACTCGTCGCGCGTCTTCAGACCGTCGATCAGCTTTTCCCTGAGTGCAAGCTGCGCAGCGTCGCCCTTGACTGCGGCGAAACGCTGCGGAAGCTCGTCGATCAGGCGCCCGATGCTGCCCGCCGGCAACCTGCGCGCGGCTTCGACCGCGGTGGTGTACTGCTGCCAGAGGTCGTCGAGCAGCTGCTGCTCGTCCTCCTGCGCTTGCGGCGACGGTTCGTTCTGCACGAAGGGCTCGGCAAAGCTCTTGTACTTGCCGACCTTGAACACGTTGACCGTGATGCCGAGCCGGTCGAGCGCATCGCGGTAGTAGTTGCGGTAGCCGCCGAACCCCCGCAGCAGCACGGTGCCGAACGGATGCATATAGATCTCGTCGGCGTGCGCGGCCATGTAGTACTGGCGCTGGTCGTACGAGGAACCCCAGGCGACCACCTGCTTGCCGGCTGCCTTCACGCGCTCCAGCGCCGCCGCGACCTCGTGCAACGTCGGCATCCCCGCACCCTCGAAATCGTCAAGCAGCAGCAGCACGCGCGTGATGCGCGAATCCGTGGCGGCAGCGTCGAGCGCGGTGAGGATGTCGCGCAGCTGCGTTTCGCGCTCGCGCTCGAGCAGCGTCTGGGCCAGCGCTGCCTCGCCAGCGGCGCCTGTGTATTGCTCGACGATCGGTCCCTTGATGTCGAGCACGAGAACCGTGTTGTCGTTCAGCGTCGGCCGGCCCTCGAAGAACCAGGCGGCGGCGACGAAGACGACGATCGCCAGAAACAGCAGGTTCACCACGACCCGCCGCGAAAGATCGACAGCCCCCCAGAGGAATCCGAAAAAGCGGCGAATCGGGCCCGGACGGCGGGCGGACATCGGTAACTCCGAATTGCGGTTTGGCGCCGGATTGAAGCTTACCGCGCGCGCGGTCGATCAATCGCGCAGTCGCGCCCGTGCGCGCGGCAGGTCGCGCACCGTGGGCACGCGCAGTCCGACATAGGGCGCGCGACCGCGTGCCCTGCCAGGCTGGATCAGGACGGTCCGGTAACCGGCTGCCCGCGCCGCCCGCAGATTCGCCCGGCTGTCCTCCACCAGGATCGCCGCGCCGCGCGGCACGCGCTCGCGCGCCAGCATGTGGCGCAGCATCGCGCGCGACGGTTTGGGACGGAAAGTGCCATGCACGCGCATCGATTCGATCGAATAACGCGCGCCGAACTGCCGCTGCAGCCCGATGCCCGCGAGCACCGAATTGGCGTACGCAAGAGGCGCGTTGGTCAACAGCACCTTGCGCCCGGGCAGGCGCCCGAACAAGCGCGCCAGCCCGCGCTCGGCGCGCAGCAGGGACGCGACGTCGAAGTCATGCGTTTCACGCAGGAAGTGGTGCGGATCGATCGCGTGATGCTTCAGCAGTCCAAGCAGTGTCGCTCCATAACGGCGCCAGTACGTCAGCCGCAGCTGATTGGCCTGTTCACGGTCGACACGCACGTGCTTGACCACGTAATCGGTCATCCGCGTGTCTATCGCGGCGAAGATCGCGTGCGACGCATCGTGCAGCGTTCCATCGAGATCGAAGAACCAGACCGGTTGACGCTTCACCACGCGTCCGTATCGGCCGGCATGCGATCCGCCTCAGTGCGAGCGGATCATCGTGCCCACGCCCTCGTCGGTCAGGATCTCGAGCAGCAGGCAGTGATCAACGCGGCCGTCGATGATGTGCACCGAATTCACCCCGCTGCGAGCCGCGTCGAGCGCGGAAGAGATCTTGGGCAGCATGCCGCCGGAGATCGTTCCATCCGCGAACAGTTCATCGATCTCGCGCGCCGTCAGGCCGGTCAGCAGCCTGCCGTCCCGGTCGAGCACGCCCGGGGTGTTGGTCAGCATCACCAGTTTCTCGGCCTTGAGAATCTCGGCGATCTTGCCGGCAACCACGTCTGCGTTGATGTTGTAGGTCGTGCCGTCCTCGCCGAACCCGATCGGCGAGATCACGGGGATGAACGCGTCGTCCTGCAGCGCCTTGACCACCGCCGGATTGATCGCCTCGATCTCGCCGACATGGCCGATGTCGTGGGATTTGCTGGGGTCGTCCTTGTCCGGCATGCGCAGCTTGCGCGCGCGGATCAGTCCGCCATCCTTGCCGGTCAGCCCCACTGCCTGCCCGCCGAAGCCGTTGATCAGCATCACCAGTTCGCCCTGCACCTGACCTGCCAGCACCCACTCCACGATTTCCATCGTCTCGGTGTCGGTGACGCGCATGCCCTGGATGAAGGTCGACTTCTTGCCGACACGTTCGAGTGCCTCGTCGATCTGCGGGCCGCCGCCGTGCACGACGACGGGGTTCATGCCGACCAGCTTCAGCAGCACGACATCGTGCGCGAACGCCTCCTTAAGGTTCTGGTCGACCATCGCGTTGCCGCCATACTTGACGACGATCGTCTTGCCGTGGAAGCGCCGGATGTACGGCAGCGCCTCGGAAAGAATGTCGGCCTTCAGCTGGGGCGGGACTGGGACGCGATCCATCGCGGAACTTCTGTGTTTCCTGGCGCGGCGCAGTGTATCAGCGGGCCTGCGTCAGGCTGCGACGATGCCGCGCAAGGGCGGCGGGAACGGAGCAAAATGGCGGCTGCAAGCATTCTTGGGAACGGAACTATGCAACAGAGCTTTCAAATCAGCGGCATGCACTGCAATGGTTGCGTGAACCGCGTGACCAAGGCATTGCAGCCCCTCGCCGACGAAGTGACCGTGACGCTCGATCCGCCGCGCGCGACGCTCGACGCGCCGAATGCGATCTCGATCGAGGCGGTGCGCGCCGCGCTGGCCAAGGCGGGTGAGTATCAGGTCAGCGCGCTCGCCTAGGCCTGATCGAGCAGTTTCTTCAGTTTCCTCTTTTCCTGCTGGCGCAGCGCCTTCGTGCTCGGGCCATGCGGCCCCGCCGCGCGCTTGCGCGCGGCCAGCACGAGTGGATTGCGCGGGCCGGGGGCGCGCGTGCTCGGCGCCGTTTTCTGCCGCGCCGTGCGGCCCGGCTTCATCAGTGTTTTTGATTGCCAGCCGGCGAAGGCGGCCGGGTGCCGACCTCGACCTCGATCGGCACCGTCACCAGCCTGCGGTCGCGCGTTTCGACGCGCAGTGACAGCGGAATCCTTTCACCCGGCTTCAGCGCCCGGTTCAGGTCGAGCAACATCACGTGATAGCCGCCGGGTTTGAGCTCGACCGGCTTGCCGGCCGGCAGATCGAGCGCATCGATCGCCCGCATCCGCATCACGCCGCCCTCCAGCTTCATCTCGTGGATTTCGGCCACCCCGGCCACCGGGGTGGCCACGCCGATCACCCGCGCGCCGTCCTTGGACGTCAGGGTCATGAACGCGCCGGTCCCCATCTGACCGGGCACCGTGGCGCGCGCCCAGGCACCGGTGACATCGACCTGCGCAAGAGCCGGCGCTGCGATCCATGCTGCGGCCAGAAGCAACCATCCCTTGCGTCGCATCGTCCATCTCCAGTATTCAAAGAACATAACGCGCCAGATCCTCGTTGCCGGCCAGGCCCGCCAGCCGCGCCTCGACATATGCCGCGTCGACGCGCAGTTTTTCTCCGCGGCGGCTGCCGGCATCGAACGAGATCTCCTCGAGCAGCCGCTCCATCACGGTGTACAGGCGGCGCGCGCCGATGTTCTCGGTCTTCTCGTTGACCGAATAGGCGATCTGCGCCAGACGCGTGATGCCGTCGGGCGTGAATTCGAGTTCGACGTCCTCGGTCGCCAGCAGCGCACAATACTGCTGCGTCAGGCAGGCATCGGTCTCGGTCAGGATGCGCTCGAAGTCGGCCGCGGTCAGCGAGTCCAGTTCGACACGGATCGGAAAGCGTCCCTGCAGCTCGGGGATGAGGTCGCTCGGCTTGGCATAGTGGAACGCGCCCGACGCGATGAACAGGATGTGATCGGTCTTCACCATGCCGAACTTGGTGTTGACCGTCGTGCCCTCGACCAGCGGCAGCAGATCGCGCTGCACGCCCTGCCTCGAAACGTCGGCGCCCTGCACTTCCGAGCGCGCCGCGATCTTGTCGATCTCGTCGACGAACACAATGCCGTTCTGCTCGACATTGCCAAGCGCGCGGGTCTTCAGGTCCTCATCGCTGACGAGGCGTGCCGCTTCCTCGTCGATCAGCAGTTTCATCGCTTCGGCGACCTTCAGTTTGCGCGGCTTGCGCCGTTCACGTCCGAGATTCTGGAACATCGCCTGGATCTGCTGCGTCAGCTCCTCCATTCCCGGCGGTGCCATGACCTCCATTTGCGCACTCGGCGCGGTCAGCTCGATCTCGATTTCCTTCTCGTCCAGTTCGCCCTCGCGCAGCTTCTTGCGGAACTTCTGGCGCGTTTCACCCTGATCCTCGCGGCGGGCGTCGGAGAAACCAAAATCGCGCGCCGGTGGAACCAGCACATCGAGCACGCGGTCCTCGGCCGCATCCTGAGCCTTGGCCCGCACCTTCTTCATCTCTGTTTCGCGAGCCTGCTTGATCGCGATGTCGACCAGGTCACGCACGATCGAGTCGACGTCGCGTCCGACGTAGCCGACCTCGGTGAACTTGGTCGCCTCGACCTTGATGAACGGTGCGTCCGCCAGCCGGGCCAGCCGGCGCGCGATCTCGGTCTTTCCGACCCCGGTCGGGCCGATCATCAGGATGTTCTTCGGCGTGATTTCCGAACGCAGCGGCTCGGCAACGTGCTGCCGCCGCCAGCGATTGCGCAGCGCGATCGCCACCGCGCGCTTCGCGTTGTCCTGCCCGACGATGTGCTTGTTCAGCTCGTGGACGATTTCTTTCGGGGTCATCATGGCTGCAACGGCTCGGGTGTATGCGACGCTTCGCGTCGCACGTGCACCCTCGCCGATCTAGTTGGGCGCGCCGCCTAGAGGCGGCTCGGCGGCGGCGCGCAAGTCAAATGCAACGAAAGGAACCATCGGCAGCCGCCGCATCATTCCAGTGACTCGATGGTGTGCGACTGGTTGGTGTAGATGCACAGGTCGCCGGCGATGGTGAGCGACTTCTTCACGATTTCTGCAGGCGCCAGATCGGTGTTGTCGAGCAGTGCGCGCGCTGCGGCCTGCGCGTATGGGCCGCCGGAGCCGATCGCGATCAGGCCGAATTCCGGCTCGAGCACGTCGCCGTTGCCGCTGATGACCAGCGAGGTCTCCCGATCGGCGACCGCCAGCATCGCCTCGAGCCGGCGCAGGATCCGATCGGTGCGCCAGTCCTTCGCCAGCTCGACGGCAGAACGCAGCAGATGGCCCTGGTGCTTCTCCAGCTTGGCCTCGAAGCGTTCGAACAGGGTGAAGGCGTCCGCGGTTGCACCGGCGAACCCGGCGAGAATGCGTTCGTGATACAGGCGGCGGACCTTGCGCGCACTCTGCTTGACGACGATGTTGCCGAGGGTGATCTGGCCGTCGCCTCCCATCGACACGAGGGTGCCGCGACGGGCCGACACGATCGTGGTGCCGTGGAACGGTTCCATTTGAATGATCTTGGGCCGCGCCGCCCGGGTTTCAAGACCGCGAGGATCCGGTCGTCATCCCTGACGGGGCTGCACGTCGACCAGGCTGGTCACGCCGAGCAGGTGCAGAAGCGCGGCCACCATCGGATTCACATTGCGCAGCTCGATCGTGGCGCCGATCTTCTGCACCCGCCGCGACAGGGTCAGCATTGCCGATGCGGCGGAAAAAGCCATGCGCCGCAACTGGTTGCAGTCGATGACGAGCTGGGGGTTCGTCGGCGCTGAGGCGAGAATGCGCCCGAAGTGCGGTTCGCCCTCGCCGTCGATCACGCCGCGCCACTCGAGCACGTCCGCCGTCGCCTGCTCGATCAAGGGCGCCGACACGCCTGCGATCGCCGGACCCGGCTTGAGATTCGGCGGCGCCGGCTCCCAGGACGGCGGAGAGACCTCGAACGTGATGCAGTACTGGATCGCGGTTTCGTCGAACTCCTCCTGGCGATCCAGAACGCGCAGAATCTCCAGCAGGAGCATCCACAAGGCATCGGACGCATCGCGCCGTCCCGGCTCCGTCGCACCGCGCAGCGGACCGAGAAAATGCTCTGCGCCGGCCAGGGTCAGCTCGTGCCGCGCCCGTTTGAAGGCATTGACCACCCGGAGCAGAAGCTCGGCGCCCACCAGATCGATCGACCTTACCCCGGAGAAATCCAGCGTAAGCGCGGCGTGCACGGTGGCCAGGTTCTTCAGTTCCTCGAGGCTCCTGACAACGCCTGCATCGATATTTTCCGGCAACCGGACCGTAGGCTCCGCTCCCTGAGTCATTGGCACCGCGGCCGCGGCCGTGACGCGGGTGGGCTCGCGCGCAGGCGCCTCGACGTAATCGATCCAGGCGGGCGGTGAATCCTCGAATCGCAGCGCGTACTCCATCATCAGCTGTTCGAAGCCCTTCTTGTCTCCGCGCTGATTGAGCAGCTCGAACAGCATCAGCCAGGCATTCTGCGTCGCATGCCCGAGATCGTCGGCACGAATCCCGGCGCGCAATACTGCGTCGGCAGCGTCGATCTGGCCATTGGAAAACAGGATGGCCGTTTCGTCGATGATCGACCCGGCGCCGGACGTATTGATCTCGATGGCATCGATGCTGCCCGCGAGCACATCCGTGTTGTGGTCGAAGTCGTCCCTTTCCTGCCGGCCTTCCGGGGTCTCCCGCCGATCCGGCTTCTGCACCGCGGGCTCGGACGCAGGCACCGCCGGACTACCCGTCATCGGCGGCGGCGCCGCAGTCACCGGATCCGAAGTATTGCGTCCGGTCGGGCGCAGAAAGTCGCGCGCCATCTCGTTTTCGATTGCGTCAATCTTGGCCGCGGTTTCGATTGCACGCGACCTTGCAATCTCGCGCTCCGGCGGCATTCCGTCCAATGGACTCGAGCGGACCGCCGTCGCCGTGGTTGCCCCGGGGCGCGGCGCCGGACGTGCCGCGGACTCGGCCCGCGAGCCGGCGCCCGGCCGGGACTGCCGCTGCTTCGGGTCCTTGGTGTCTTTCTTGAAAAACGAGAAAACCACGCGCGCTCTGCAGAATTCCGCAACTGTTGCCCGAACGATGAACCAGGCAATTGCCGTCGCGTCCGGGCTATGACCCGACCAGCATATCGGGTCGAGGTCTCGACAATCGATCGAGTTGACCGGTCAGACGCCGGCCACCGATCGATTCACCGCTTCGGGCCGTCAATGCTCCGGACCACTATAACAACTTTCGCTTTTCCGCTTCATCATCCGAGCCGATGCCCGGGCCGAACGACTACCGTCTAGGCGTTAGGGTCGTTCGGTGTACGCATCGGCCCGTTAGTCCGATCCTGAGTAGGTCCGACAAGACCCGGCGGCGGTGGCGCGCCCGATCGATCATCTTTGGCCACGCCAGAGAGTTGCGGCTCTCGCCGGAGCCCCGCTGCGGTGAGCGCCGGCGCGGGTGCGCGATTCAATCGCCGAACAGCTTCTGTTTCATCTCACGCCGCTGCTGCGCCTCGAGCGACAGTGTCGCCGTCGGGCGGGCAAGCAGGCGTGGAATGCCGATGGGGTCGCCGGTCTCTTCGCAGAACCCGTAGTCTCCCGCTTCGATCGCGGCGAGCGATGCCTGCACCTTCTTCAGCAGCTTGCGCTCGCGATCGCGCGTACGCAGCTCGAGTGCATGCTCCTCTTCGATCGTCGCGCGGTCGGCGGGATCGGGAACGATTACCGTCTCGCGCAGATGCTCGGTCGTTTCGCCTGCGTTCGCCAGCAGTTCCTTCTCCATCTGCTGCAGGCGGTACTTGAAGAAGGCAAGCTGGTCGTGGTTCATGTAATCCGCGTCCGACATCTTGAGGAGTTCCTCTTCGGTCGGCAACTTGCGGCCATTCACAACCACGGGTTCTTCGCTTCTGCTGGCGGAGCGCGACAACAGGTATTCGTGCGCGGCGGCCAGATCGCGCGCACTTGCGGGCGGCTGCGCTGCTGGCGCGGCGACCCGCACCGCCGGGACGACATTCGCGGCCGGCACCGGCACGGTGGCCGGGCGCACGATCTTCGGCGGCCTGCCGGGAGATACCCGCGCCGGCGCCTTGCCGGGTTCAGGCTTCTTCGCCGGCGTCCCCTTCTTTGCCGGCTTGGCTACCGCCTTGGCTACCACCTTGGCAACCTTCTTCACAGGCGCCTTGACAGGCTTCGCTGTCTTGGCCGCCTTCTTGGCCGGCGCTTTCGCGGCTTTCTTCGCTGCCGCCTTCGCCTTCGCTGCCATGATTTGTTCCTCTGTTTGCTGCGCTGGATCGCGGGCTGTCAGCGCTTAAGGCACGCTTCGAGCCCCTTGAGAATCGCTTCCTTCGGCAGATTGCGTCCGATGAAGACGATCTTTGACGACGGTTTCTCGTCCTTGCCCCACTGTCGCCCCACGTCGGCCCCCATCAGCATGTGCACGCCCTGGAAGATCATGCGCCGATTGGTGCCGTCCATGAAAAGCACGCCTTTATACCGAAGCATGTCCTGACCGTAAACCTGAGTCAGCGCGCCCAGATAATCCTCGAGCTTTGCCGGATCGAATGGCCGGCTCGACTGAAAGACGAAGGCCTTGATCGCGTCGTCGTGATGGTGATGATGATGGTGGTGATCATGCCCGTCGTGATCGTGGTCATGATCGTGGTCGTGCGCATGCTGATGCCCGTGCGCGCCATCTGCTCGCGCCCGCGCCGCGTGCGGATGTTCCGCGGCCAGGAAGTCGGGGTCGATCTCGAGGATCGCGTTCAGGTTGAAACCGCGGATGTCCAGGATGTCCGCGATCGGCACCTGCCCCATGTGGACGTTCTTGATTGGCGCGCGCGGATTCATCCGCACCAGTCGTTCGCGCAGCGATTCGACCTCGTCCGCGTCGGTCAGGTCGGCCTTCGACACCAGGATCCGATCGGCGAAGCCGACCTGGTTCTGCGCCTCCGGCTGCTCGTCCAGCGTGTCGTGGCCATGCTTCGCATCGACCACAGTGATCACCCCGTCAAGCAGGTAATAGGACGCGATGTCCTCGTCCATGAAGAAGGTCTGCGTCACCGGCCCCGGGTTCGCCATCCCGGTGGTTTCGATGATCACGCGCTCGAAATCCAATTGCCTGCCTTCGCGTTTTGCCTTCAGCTCGTTGAGGATCCGCACCAGATCGCCGCGCACGGTGCAGCAGATGCAGCCGTTGTTCATCTCGACGATCTGCTCCGCGGTGTCGGTGACCAGCAGCTCGTTGTCGATACCCTCGGGCCCGAACTCGTTCTCGATCACGGCGATCTTGTGCCCGTGCTGCTCGCTGAGCACGCGGTTGAGAAGCGTTGTCTTGCCGGCTCCGAGGAAGCCGGTCAGCACCGTCACTGGAACAGGAGAAGCTTGTGTCATAGCGAATTCCCGGGCTGCGCCCTGCGCCGGGTTAGGCCCCGGAAAAGGGGCAGGATTTTACTGAAATCGGGCTGCCGACGCTGCGTGGCTCAAACCCGCTGCAGCAGCAGGCCTTTCAGGTACTCCCCCTCGGGGTGAGTCATCAGCAGCGGGTGATCCTCGCCTGCTGCCAGCCGCGCGAGCATCTGCGCGTCGATGCGCGCATCGATCACCGCCCCGGCCACGATCTTCTGGAACAGATCGACACCGATCGCGCCCGAGCAGGAAAACGTCAGCAGAAAACCCCCGGGCGCGAGCAGCCGCAGCGCGTTCAGGTTGATGTCCTTGTAGGCGCGCGCCGCCCGCTCGACGTGATGATGGCTGGACGCGAACTTGGGTGGATCGAGCACGACCAGATCGAAGGTCTCGGCCCCGTCGCGCAGTGCGCGCAGCGCCTCGAACACGTCGGCGGCGCGCCACTCATGGACCAACTGGCCGTTGACCGCGGCGTTGTCGCGCGCCAGCTGCAGCGCCTCTGCAGACGAGTCGACCGACATCACATGCGCTGCACCGCCCGCAGCCAGCGCGATCGAAAATCCGCCCGTGTAGCAGAAGCAGTTCAGCGCGCGAACCTGGCGTCCGTCCACGGCGCGTGCGCGCTCGGCGAGTCGCCGCGCCAGCAGGCGGTTCGGTCGCTGGTCGATGTAATAGCCGGTCTTGTGCCCGCGGCGGACGTCAACCAGGAAGCGGAGTCCATGTTCCTGGATCTCGATCCGCGGCGGCGGCTCGATGCCGCGTGCCGGGCCGATCGATGCCGCAAGACCCTCACGGGTTCGGGTCGCGCTGTCGGAACGCTCGAACACGTTTCCGCACCGTGTGGCCGCGACCAGTGCATCGATCAGCGCGTCGCGCCAGGCATCCACGCCGGCGGCCTGGAACTGCACCACCAGCTGATCGGCGTAGCGGTCGGCGATGAAGCCGGGCAGCCCGTCGGCCTCGCCGAACACGAGGCGCAGCGCGTTCGACTCGGCTGCCAATGCGGCACGGCGCCGCACCGCCGCCTGCACGCGCGCCGCCATCCAAGCGCCGTCGATCCGCTCGGCCTCAGCGAAGCTCCAGCAGCGCAGGCGGATCGTCGACTGCGGCGAGAAGGCTGCCCAGGCGAGGAATTCGCCGCCGGCGGCGCGCACCGCGACTGTGTCGCCGGCCGCCGGCCGGCCCTTGATCCGCGCAATCGCCGTGTCGTAGATCCATGGATGACGGCGCAGCAGTGAACGCTCCTTGCCGGGTTTCAGGAGCGCTTCGCCGGCAACGTTCATCTGCGTTTGGCACGCGGATGTGCCGCGTCGTACGCCTTCGCCAGATGCTGCCAGTCCAGCTTCGTGTAGATCTGGGTCGTCGAGATGTTCGCGTGGCCGAGCAGTTCCTGCACCGCGCGCAGGTCGCCGCTCGACTGCAGCACGTGCGACGCCATCGAATGACGCAGCACGTGCGGATGCACGTGCACGCCGAGCCCGAGTCGCCGTGCCAGCAACTCGAGCCGGCGCTGTACGCTGCGTGGGGCGATGCGCCCGCCGCGCTCGGAAACGAACAGCGCGCGTTCGTCGGCGCTGCGGATCTGCGCTCGCGCCGCCAGCCACCGGCGCAGCGCATCGACAGCCGCGCGCCCGATCGGCACCGCACGCGTCTTGCTTCCCTTGCCGAGCACCGTCACCTGGCGCGACTCCAGATCGATCCAGCTCGCCGATGCCGGACGATTGCCCTGGGCGCTGAAATGACGCCAGTCGAGGCCGACCAGTTCGGACAGCCGCAGCCCGCTTGAATACAGCAGCTCGACCATCGCCCGATCACGCAGTTGCAGCGGCGATCCATCGGTCGAGTGCGCGGCAAGCCGCACGGCCTGATCCGGCGCAAGCGCCTTGGGCAGCCGCTTGGCGCGCTTCGGAGCCCGCACCCCGTCGGCAGGGTTGGACGCCACCCTGCCGTGCTGGCCGAGCCAGCGATAAAAGCTGCGCCAAGCCGACAGTCGCCGCGCAAGCGACTCCGCCGACAAGCCGCCCGCATGCATCCGCGCGATGAAGCGGCGCACGTCGGCCGGCCCGACCTGCTCGAGTGGCAACGAACCCGACAGCGCCTTCAGTTCATCCAGGTCCCGCCGATACGCCGCCAGCGTATGGGGCGACATGCGGCGCTGCAGTCGCAGCGAATCGAGGAATTCAGCCGCCGCCGGCGGCAGCAGTTCGATGTCAGGCCGGGTTGCCGCCGTCATGCCCGCAGGCGCGACATCGCGGCACTTGCAAGTTCGGCAATGCGCGCAAGGAATGACGTCCCCATGGTGATCTGAAACCGGTCGCGATCGGACGAACCGAGCACGAGCATGCCGAAGGCCTCCGGATGACTGCCGATCCGCAGCGGCATCATGGCCAGGCTCGCGATCAACTTCTCGTCGGATGCCATCCAGTGGGCGACTTCGAAGCCGACGTTCGATCCGCAAAATGGCGACTGCATGCTCGACGCCAGGCGCAGCACATCGTCGCTGACCGGCTGCGTGGCCTCGATTCCGGCGTAGGCCGGCGCTGCGCCCCACACGCGTACCGCAGCGTACGGCACGCTGAACAGGCGCTTCAGTTCGGCGATCATCGTTTCGGGCAGCAGCGCAGCACTGGACTGCTGCAGCAGCGCGCGGCTCCATTGGACCAGCTTGTCGGCGATCGCGTCGTTTTCCTCACCGTGGCGGATCATGTCCGCCACCTTGGTCTCGAGCGCGCGGATGCGTTCGCGCAGCAGCATCGACTGGCGCTCGATCAGCGATATCGCCTGTCCATTTTGCGGATGCGGCACGGTCAGCAGGCCGAGCAGCTCGGGATGCTGATCGAAGAAATCGGCGTGCTGGGTCAGGTACTGGGCAACGTCGTCGGATTTCATGGTCAGATTTCGATCTCGCCGTCAAAAACCTTCTCGGCCGGTCCCGTCATCAGCACCGGATGCCCGTCGCCGCTCCAGGCGATGCGCAGATCGCCTCCACGCAGGCGCACCGCGACCGGGGAATCAAGCAGCCCGCGCCGCATTCCGCTGACGACCGCAGCACAGGCGCCGCTGCCGCACGCCAGGGTCTCGCCGGCACCGCGCTCCCAGACCCGCAGACGAATCGCGCGTCGGTCGACAATCTGCATGTACCCCGCGTTCACCCGCTCGGGAAAGCGCGGGTGACGTTCGATCTGCGGCCCTTCGGTCGTCACTGGCGCGGCGTCGACGTCGGTCGACAGTTGCACCGCATGCGGATTGCCCATCGAAACCACGCCGATCCAGCGCTCCACGCCGGCGACCCGCAGCGGCCACAGCCGTTCGCCGCGCTCGGCGCGCGCGACCAGGCCGTTTGCATCGAACGGCACCTTGGCCGGATCGAACACCGGCACGCCCATGTCGACCGTGACTTCGCCGTCGGCTTCCAGCCTGGGCTCGATGATGCCGCCCAGCGTTTCGACCCGGATCACCGCCCGATCGGACAGCTGCTGGTCACGGACGAACTTGACGAAGCAGCGTGCGCCGTTGCCGCACTGCTCGACTTCGCCCCCGTCCGCATTGAAGATCCGATACCTGAAATCGACGCCGCCCTGCCCGGGGCGCTCGACGAGCAGGATCTGGTCGGCGCCGACCCCGAAGCGTCGATCCGCCAGCCGTCGCAGCTGATCGCGACCGAGCGTGAACGGCTGCGCGATGCCGTTGAGCATCACGAAGTCGTTGCCGGCGCCTTGCATCTTGGTGAAGCGCAGTTTCACGCGGCGATTATCGCTCAGTGGTTCGCGCGACTCAGTAGATCGGCGCCGCGCCCGGCGGCCGCGTCTTGAAGCGGCGGTGGGTCCACAAGTACTGCGTGGGCAAGCGCAGCACCCAGCGCTCGATTTCGCGGTTCATGCGCGCCGTATCGGCTTCGATCGACCCGGTCGGGAAATCGGCCCAGGGCTCGCCGAGGTGCACGACGTAGCCGTCGTCGGTCATTTCCGTCACCGCGGTAACCACGCGGGCGCCGGCGAGCTTCGCCAGCCGCGGCAGCATCGGCAGCGTCGCCGCGGCCACGCCGAAGAACGGCACGAAGATCGAGTTGTGCGGACCGTGATCCATGTCCGGCAGGTAGTACATCGGCAGCCCGGACTTCAGCGCGCGCAGTGCGCGGCGCATCGCCCCCTCATCGCTGCGCGCGAGCAGAAGCTGATCGTTGAACCGGCCGCGGCCTGCTGTCAGCGCCTCGTCCCACGCCGGATTGCTCTGGCGCGCGTAGATCGACACGGCCCGCATCTCGGTCGCAAGACGGATCGCACCCGCGTCGAGGCCCACGAAATGCGGTGCCATGACGATCACCGGGCCCGCACGCGCCAGCGCCAGCGTAGCGTCGAGCCCCTCGCAGCGGACCAACCGCCGCACCTCGTCGCGGGTGCCTTTCCAGAGGACGCCATGGTCGAGGACGCCGCGGCCGACATTGCGGAAACATGCACGGGCGATCGCCCGCCGCTCCGCTTCCGACCGATCCGGAAAGCACGCGCGCAGGTTGGCCAGCGTCACCCGGCGGCGCGGCCGCACGATCATCCACAACAGGTTGCCGAGCATATTGCCGAGGCGCGCGCGCGTCGCCAAGCGCCAGCCCGCCGTGGCGTTGATCAGCGAAATCCACAGGCGAGCAAACCATGCGGTCATCGCGCGGACCCGGCTTGCTCGGGAGAAGTGCCGCTCGGCGCCTTGTAGCGCGCGTATCCCCACAGGTACTGCTCGGGCCGCTTGCGGATCAGGGATTCGAGCGCGCGATTGATTGCCGCCGTGTCCCGATCGGGACCGCCTGTCAGCGGCTCGGTCAGCGGCGCGTAGTGGGCGAGGAACATGCCGCCCGCCATGCGCTCGCAGAACACCAGCACGACGCGCGCGCCTGCCGCGTATGCCAGCCGCGCCGGCAGCGTCATCGTATAAGCGGGCCGATCGAAATACGGGACCCAGACCCCTTCGCCCTGTGAGGGCACCTGATCCGGCAGGATGCCCGCGGTGTGTCCTTGTTTCAGCGCACGCGCGAGCATGCGCACGCCGCGCAGATCCGCGGGCGCAAGCAGCAGTCCGGTGCGGCCGCGCGCCTCGATCACCTTGCGCAGCGCCGCCTTGCGCGGTACCCGGTACAGGATAGTCATCGGCCGGCCGGCCGCGCCTGGGCGAGTCGTGTAGTACTGCGCGAACGCCTCGAAACCGCCGAAATGCGGCGTGAGCAGAAGCAGCGGACGGGGACCGGCGAGCAGCGCATCGAGTTCGCCCGGCTGCGCATCATGTACCCGCGCCGCGACGTCGGCCGAAGGACGCAGCCAGAACCACGCGGCCTCGAGCATCTGCCGGCCGGCCTCCGCGACGGCGCCATAGCGGATTCGGCGGGTGTCTAGGCGTGCGCAGGAAAGATTCGCGTGTATCCGCGCGCGATATGCCGGCGACAGCAGGTAAGTGATCCAGCCCGCCAGCATGCCGAGAAAATGCACCAGGCCCAGCGGCAGCCAGGCAATGACCTTCAGGAGGCTCAGCACAACGATCCGTTTTCCCCGACGAGCGGGGGATTTCCACGGCCGCGATGCTAGAGGATGCGCGGCGGACCATCGCCTATAATTTGTGACGCCGAGTTAACGAACAACTTGCAGGGCTGACCGCGGTCGATGGCACACGACGCGGCGAATACTGCTAAAGCGTCGCCGCGCTTTCCGCGGCCATCGGACGCAACGTTCGAGTTTCAACGTGGAGAGCGGCATGGCAAACGACTTCCTCTTTACCTCCGAGTCGGTTTCCGAAGGCCACCCCGACAAGGTGGCCGATCAGATTTCCGACGCGATCCTCGATGCGATCCTGGCGCAGGATCCACGTTCGCGCGTGGCGGCCGAGACGCTGGTGAACACCGGCCTCGTGGTGCTGGCGGGAGAGATCACGACCAATGCGCATGTCGACTACATCGACGTGGCACGCAGCACGATCAAGCGCATCGGTTACGACAACACCGAATACGGCATCGACTACAAGGGCTGCGCGGTGCTCGTGGCCTACGACAAGCAGAGCAACGACATCGCCCAGGGCGTCGACCAGGCGTCCGACGACTATCTGAACCAGGGCGCCGGCGACCAGGGCCTGATGTTCGGCTATGCCTGCGACGAAACGCCCGAACTGATGCCGGCGCCGATCTACTACGCGCATCGGCTGGTCGAGCGCCAGGCCGAACTGCGGCGCGATGGCCGCATGCCGTACCTGCGCCCGGACGCGAAGAGCCAGATCACGATGCGCTACGTCGACGGCAAGCCGCATTCGATCGACACCGTCGTGCTATCCACGCAGCACGCGCCGGAGATGTCCGAGGGCAAGGCGATGAAGAAGGAGTTCGTCGAGGCGGTGGTCGAGATGATCATCAAGCCGAGCATCCCGCACGAGTGGCTGAAGAACGCGCGGTATCTGGTCAACCCGACCGGACGATTCGTGGTCGGCGGGCCGCACGGCGACTGCGGGCTCACCGGCCGCAAGATCATCGTCGACACCTACGGCGGCGCCTGCCCGCACGGCGGCGGCGCATTTTCCGGCAAGGACCCGAGCAAGGTAGACCGCTCGGCAGCCTATGCGGCACGCTACGTGGCGAAGAACGTCGTCGCCGCCGGCATCGCGCGCCAGTGCCAGGTCCAGGTCGCCTATGCGATCGGCGTGGCCAGGCCGATGAACATCACCGTCTACACCGAAGGTACCGGCGTCATCCCCGACGAGAAGATCAGCGAGTTGGTCGCGGAACACTTCGACCTGCGACCGCGCGGCATCATCCAGATGCTCGACCTGCTGCGTCCGATCTACGAGAAGACCGCTGCCTACGGTCACTTCGGCCGCGACGAACCCGAATTCACGTGGGAGAGAACGGATAAGGCAGCTCAACTCGCGGAAGCCGCAGGAATCAAGCGAAAAGCGGCATAGCAGTCCGCCGTTACGTCTTTTGGCGAGGCTGACTTCGCGCAGCGAAATTGAGCAGTCGCGGACCGCGGCCGGAGCCAAACGACGGACAAAAAGCGGCGCTCGCGCGACATCGGCGCGCGCTCAGTATGGTGTTCCATCCTTGTGCTGGAACTGCCACCTGCCTTCGGCATTCATGACCGCGAGAAGATCCTCGTCAGGGTAGATCACCCGATCGGCCGGGGAGCGGTCCCCGATTTCGAGATAGACCACATCGCGCTCGGTCCGGTTGACCAGGTGATGGCCATCGCCTCGCCCGGCCTTGAAACCTGCACACATTCCAGGCGCGAGATCGGTTGGACCGGCATCGGTGATCAGGGTCGGATTCCCCTCGAGTATGTAGATGAACTCGTCCTGCGTCGCATGCGCATGGCGCAACGCCGACATCGCGCCGGGCGCAAGGCGGGTCAGGTTGACGCCGAAGTTGGCCAGCCCGAAAACCTCTCCCAGCAGCCGCTTCTCGCGGCCATGGATGCGCGCAGCGAATGGCGCCGGATAGTTCGTTGGTTTGCTGCGGACGGGGACATCGGCGGCATGCATCGCCGCGGGATGTCTTGCGGAAGTCATCGTGGTGCCTCCCTAGGGCGCGAACACGCGAGACGCGCAGCGTCGACGATGATATCGACCGCCGGCCCGTCCACCGCCATCGCGTGTCAGCATGAAATGGAGGCGCGCAGCAAGGTTGCATCACCCGCAACGAAGGTCATTCGAGCGCCGAACCTGTGCGCCAGCGCCGCCATTGCAGCGTTGCTTGCCAGCATGTCGCCCTGCAGCCGGGCTACACCGCTGCGCCGGGCATGCTGAACGAGGCGTTGCAGCAGCGCGTTTCCGAGGCCCACACCCTGCCACTCATCGGCGACCACGAGGGCGAACTCGGCAATCGCCGGGTCCGCGCGTCGCACGTAACGCGCGTCGGCCACGAGGATCGATTCATCGTCGTCGCCGTTGGCCTCGGCGACCAGCGCAACGTGCGACCGGTAGTCGATCTCGGTGAACTGCCGCAGCACCGATTCGGGCAGCATGTTGAGCGTCAGGTGAAAACGCTCGCGGCGCGACGTCGGCGACAGCGCGCCCACGAAGGCCTGCTCGGCCTCCGCGTCCTGCGGCAGCACCGGCCGCACCGTGACCACGCGCCCATCGTCCAGCACCAGGCGATCGATCAGCGACGACGGATACCGATGGATGCGATAGGTTGCCGTCTCCACCGCCGCGCTCATCAGACTGCTCCCGCGGTGGCCTGGCTCGACGCAGCCGGGGTGCCGCGCAGGCGCGTCCAGGCGCGCGCCAGCGCTGTCGCGACCCCTGGGTTGGTGGCCGGCGCCACCGCCGTCAGGGCGATCTCGACCGGCCCGGCGATTGCGGATATCACCACGTCCGCGTCCGTTGCGATCACGAACGATTCGCCCGGTTGCAGGACGACGTCGCGCCACTCGCCGTCGATCGTCAGCCATGCGGTCCCCTGCCTGATTGCGACGCCGGCGCCGCGCGAATGCTTCAGCAGCGCGACTCCATGGTTCCGCAGGGTCAGACGTCCGCGGTTCATTTCGATGCTCATCGTGCCCTCCCGCCGGATTGCCTTGCATGCCGGGAATGCATGCCTGGGGTTGACCGGCTCTGGCTACCAGGCGCATATTCCGCTTGGACAGCGCCCTGCTCAAACGATCTTTTCGCAGTTTTCGCATTCCAAAAACGCATGCAAAAGGACCCCGCGCGGCTGCCGCCACTGGATTTGCTGACCGCCTTCGAGGCGGCGGCGCGGCACCTTTCGTTCACCAAGGCGGCGACCGAGCGCTTCCTCACGCAATCGGCGATCAGCCGCCAGATCAAGGCCCTCGAGGACGACCTCGGGGTGGCGTTGTTCAGGCGCAAGCACCGTGCACTCGCGCTGACCGACGAAGGAACGCGGCTGCATGAAGCGGTTCGCGCCGCGCTGCAGGAACTTCGCGCCGAGGTCACGCGCATCCGCGCGCCGCAGCGGCGCGAGGTGATCGCATTGACGACGACACCCGGGCTGGCTTCGCTCTGGCTGATTCCGCGCCTGAACGAGTTCCTGCGCCTGCACCCCGGCATCGACGTCCGCATCGACACCAGCCTGAAACGCCGCGACCTGAACACGGACGGATTCGATCTCGCGATCCGATATTCGCGCGTCGGCAGTAGCGCGGGTCCGCAACTGTTCCGAGAGGCCACGCTGCCGGTATGCCACCCGGCGCTGGCAAGGTCCCGCGAGCATCCGCTGAAGACGCCGGCCGACCTGCGTCATCACACGTTGTTGCAGATCACCGTTCCGCCCGGCACGGGAATTCCGCTCGAGTGGCAACCCTGGCTGCAGGCAGTCGGCCTCGGCAACCTGGAGCCCGCCGCGATACTGAGCTTCAGCAATTACGACAGTGCGATCGCCGCCGCGCTCGCACAGCAGGGAGTGGCGCTCGGACGCCGGCCGCTGATCGATGGCTTGCTGCGCAATCGAAGACTGGTCGCACCATTCAAGGGCGATGCCATCGCGTCCGAGCGCGCGTACTTTCTCGTCACCGCGCCCGGCGCGCGCAGTCGGCCCGCGGTGCGCGCGCTCGAGGAATGGCTGCTCGCGCAAGCCGCCTTGCCGGACGCCTGACGCGCATCTGCGATGACATCCGACGTGGGTGCCGCGGCTCAGCCGCCGCTCAGTGCCTGCACGATGCAAAGTTCGTCGCTGGGTTGCAGCCGCAGCGACAGATCGAACACGGCGGCACCGTTGACGAAGAAGCGCACGTGCCGGCGCATCCGGTCCTGTTCGTCGATCATCCGAAAGCGGATCCCCGGGTACTGTCGGTCGAGATCGTCGAGCACGTCGGCGAGCGTCGCGCCGGCGGCCTCGACCCACGGCTGGCCGGTGTAGGAACGCAACGGCGACGGGATCAGCACGTTCATCCGCCAGGTTCCGCGGCTTCCACTGCGTAGATCTCCGGCAAGTTGCGCGCGATGCACGACCACTTCCGGCCTTCGTCGCGGCTCATCCACAGCTCGCCGCTCGTGGTCCCGAAATACAGGCCGACCGGGTCGCCTGCATCGGCGCTCATCGCCTGGCGCTTGACGGTCCACCACGCCTGCTGCTCCGGCAGGCCGGCATCGAGGCGCTGCCAGGTCCTGCCCGCATTGCGCGTGCCATAGACGGCCGGTCTTCCGTCCGGGCTGGTGCGCGGCCATACCGTGGTGCCATCCATCGGGAACACCCATGCGGTGTCCGCATTGCGCGGATGCACGACCAGCGGAAATCCGATGTCGCCGACCCGCTTCGGCATGCTGCGGCCGATCCTCACCCAGGAGGTCGAAGGGCGGTCGAGCCGGTAGATCCCGCAGTGATTCTGCTGGTACAGCCGGTCCGGGTTGCTGGGGCACATGCGCACGCAGTGCGGGTCATGGAAGGTGACGACCGATGCATCGAAACCTTCGACGACTTCCATGCCCGCGATCAGCGGCGTGAAGGACTTGCCGCCGTCGATCGACTCATGCACGCCGCCGCCCGACATGCCGAAGTAGATGTGCTGCGGATCGCGCGGATCGATGATGATCGAATGCAGCTTCGGACCGTCGGGCGTGCCGTCCTGCACCGTGCCCATCCACTCCCGGTACTTCGCATCGTCGTTGATGTGCGAGAACGGCGCCCAGGTGACGCCGCCGTCGTCGGAGCGGAACAGGCCCTGCGGCGACGTGCCCGCGTACCAGACGTTCGGCTCGTTCGCGTGCGCCGCCGTCAGCCAGAACGTTTGATCGACCGACCGGCCCTTGCCATCCGCGGCCTTTGCAAACGCCGGCGGCCGTGCCGCCTCCTTCCAGCTGCGGCCCAGGTCCGTCGAGCGGAATACCGTCGGCCCCAGATGACCGGTCTTCGCCGCGGCGAGCAACGTGCGCCCGTCGCGCGGATCGAGAACCACGTGATTGACGATGTGGCCGAGGAAGTGCGGCCCATCGGCGCGCCAGGTCCGCCGCGCGGCATCACCGTGGAACAGCCACGCGCCCTTGCGCGTGGCGACGAGCACCACCACTCGACGCGCGCGGGTCGCACGCGGCCCCTTGAGGCTCGGGCGCTTCGCGCTGCGCTGAGCTGTCCTCTTCAATTTGCCTGCCATGGCGTCTCCTCTCGCTTTCCGTCGCTGGATGATGGGTGGCAATCGTCATGCTCGGAATCGCGCAGGCATGCGCGCGCCCGCGCGAAGAGCAGTTCCTGCTCGCGCGCGTTGCGGGTCAACGAAGCCGCCCGCTTGAATTCCGCGCCGGCCTCATCGAGGCGGCCTAACTTGTGCAGCAGGTCTGCGCGCACGCTCGGCAGCAGGTGGTAGTTGCGCAGCAACGGCTCATCCTTCAGCGCATCGGCGAGTTCGAGCCCCGCTGCCGGGCCGAACGCCATCGACACCGCGACCGCGCGATTCAGCTCTACTACCGGCGATGGCGCGAGTTGCGCGAGCGCATCGTAGAGCGCCGCGATGCGGGCCCAGTCCGTCGCCTCGGTCGACGGTGCGCGCGCATGACACGCGGCTATCGCAGCCTGCAGCGAGTACGGACCGAGGGCGCCGCCGAGCGCTTCGGCCCGCTCCAGCGCCGCCAGTCCGCGGCCGATCAGCAATCGATCCCAGCGCGCGCGGTTCTGGTCGGCAAGCAGGATCGGCTCGCCTCCCGGGCCGACGCGCGCGCGCAGTCGCGACGCCTGGATCTCCATCAGCGCAACGAGGCCGTGGACCTCTGGCTCGCTGGGCGCCAGTTCCGCCAGGATCCGGCCGAGCCGCAAAGCCTCCTCGCACAGCGCGGGCCGCACCCAGTCGTCTCCTGCGGTCGCCGAATAGCCCTCGTTGAATACCAGATAGATCACTTCGAGCACCGAGGCCAGCCGCGCCGCAAGCTCGTCGCCGCGCGGCACCTCGAACGGCACGCGCGCCTCGGCAAGCGTGCGTTTGGCGCGCACGATGCGCTGCGCGATCGTCGTCTCGGGCACCAGGAACGCGCGCGCGATCTCGTCGGTAGTCAGGCCTCCCAGCAGCCTCAGCGTGAGTGCCACCCGCGCTTCGGTCGACAGGACCGGATGACAGGCGATGAACATCAGCCGCAGCAGATCGTCGCCGACATCGTCGTCGAGCGCCGCGTCGACGGCGGGCATCGCGTCCTGCAGCTGCGACTCGATTTCGAACGCGAGCTCGTCCTCCTTGCGCTGGTGCAGCGCCCGGCGGCGCATCGCATCGATCGCGCGCCGCTTGGCGGTCGTCATCAGCCACGCACCCGGGTTGTCGGGGATGCCCTGTTGCGGCCATTGTTCAAGCGCGGCCACCAGCGCGTCGCCGGCCAGTTCTTCCGCCAGTCCCACGTCGCGCACCACGCGCGCGACCGACGCGATGATCCGGGCGGACTCGATCCGCCAGACGGCATCGATTGCGCGGTTGGCTACCGGCGCTGCCACGGGTCGATCAGCGATGGCGGCGCTTACGTGAAACACGGCCCCAATTCACGCACCTCGACCGTGGCCCATTCGGCTGCCGGGCACTCGGCAGCGATCTCGATCGCCTCCTCCCTGGTGGCGCAATCGAGCAGGAAGAAGCCGCCGACCATCTCCTTCGCTTCCGAAAACGGACCGTCGACCAGTGTCCGCTTGCCGTTGCGCACCTGCAGGCGCGTGCCGTCCGCGTCGGTCCGCAGCGATTCCGCGCGCTGCAAAAGATCGCGCGACTTCAGGCTCTCGGCGAAGCGCAGCATCCGGTCATACAGCGCACGGCCTTCCGCTTCGCTGCGTTCGCTTCGCTGGCCGGTCGGTTCGACGATCAACAGCATGTAGGGCACGAGGTTCTCCTGTGAGTCCTTGTTGCGTCGGCGCGCCTACGCCATCACGCCGATCATCCAGCCGACGCCGAAGCGGTCCGTCAGCATGCCGAACCGCGGCGACCAGAAGGTCTTGGCAAGCGGCATCGTGACCGTGCCGCCGTCGGCGAGTGCGTTGAATGCGCGATCGGCCGCGGCGACATCCGACACTGCGATCGACAGCGAGAAGCCCTTGAAATTGACCTCGCCCGAACAGTGTCCGTCCGACGCCATGAGCACCGTGTCGCCGATGCGGAAGCTCGAGTGCATCACCTTGTTCTCCGAACCGGGGGGCAGCATGCCCGGCGGCGGCGGCTCCGGGCTTTCCCTGTAGCGCATCAGCATCTCGACCTGAGCGCCGATCGCCTTCTTGTAGAACTCGAGCGCTTCCTCGCAACGGCCGTTGAAGAAGAGATAGGACTGGACTTGCATGAGATCTCCTTGTCGTCGCACACGACGTTCAGCGGTTTGCCGCCTGCTTAAGCCTCGCCGCCTGCGCGCGCTGTCGTTCCTCCTGTGCGCGCAGCTCGGGGGTCAACTCCGCGCCGAAATCCTCCGCTTCGAACACGCGGCGAATCTCGATCTCGCCGCCGTCATTGTGCGGATTGGGGCAGCGCTTGACCCACTCGATCGCCTCTTCCAGCGACTTGCACTGCCACAGCCAGAAGCCCGCGATCAGCTCCTTCGTCTCCGCGAACGGCCCGTCGAGCACGGTGCGCCTCGCGCCGTCGAATCGCACGCGCACGCCCTTCGAGGTCGGATGCAGGCCTTCGGCGGCGAGCAGCACGCCGGCCTTCACCAGCTCCTCGTTGAACCGGCCCATATCCTCCAGAAGCTTCTGGCTCGGCATCACGCCGGCCTCCGAGTCCCTGCTCGCCTTGACGATCACCATGAATCGCATGGATGTCCTTTCGCAATATGTGGAATTGAACGCCCGTAGCGTCGGACCGCGCCTTTCGGCCCGATCTGTTCCGCTGCCTGTACGACGAACGAAGTGCAGCGAATTCGACAGCGCGACTCACCCGTTCATGGGACGCGAGTCAGGCTCTCCCGGCATCCGCCTTGCGCCAGGCGGCCGGCGGCACGCCGGTCGCGCGCTTGAACGCGCGTGCAAAGGCCGCTTCCGAGTCGTAACCGACTTCGAGCGCGATCGACGCCACGTTCGCGCTGGTTCCGCGCAGCAGGTTCGACGCCAGTTGCATGCGCCAGTTGGTCAGGTACTGCATCGGCGGCGTGCCGATCAGCTGCACGAAGCGTTCATGCAGCGCGGAACGCGACAGTCCGGCCTGGCGGCCCAGTTCATCGATCGTCCAGGGATCGGCCGGCTTGTCGTGCAGCAGCGCGAGCGCGCGTCCGACGTAACGGTCGCGCAGTCCCGCCAGCCAGCCTTCGGCGGGTTCGGGCAGCGCCTCCACGAAGCGTCTGACTGCGTCGACGAACATCATCTCGCTGATGCGGGCAAGCATCACGTCGCTGCCGGGTCCGGGCGCGCGAGACTCGGCCGCGGCCTGCTCGATCACGCGCGGAAGCCACTCGCCGGCGCGCACCGCAGGAATGTGCAGCAGGCGCGGTAGCGCCGCGATCAGCGGGTTGAACGGTCGCAAGTCGCAGCCGATGAATCCGCACACGACGACCGTGTCGGCGTGATCGACCGGGATCGATGCTCCCGGCTGTTCCACGCCATGGTGGAAAGCAATCGGCATCGGTTTGGGTTCATTGCGCGTCTCGAACACCCAGTTCGCGTCGAACCGACGAGGCTGCAGCCCGGGCGCGCTGGACATCACGTGCGCGTCGCCCTGGGGAAACATCACGATGTCGCCGGCACCCAGCCGCACCGGATTCAGGCCGGTTACCGCGGCCCAGCCGTTGCCCTTGGCGACCATGTGGTACTCGATCACATGCTCGGCGCCTGGCAACACCGCCGATGCGATCTCGCGCGCCGGCGGCGCTTCGGCGGCCCAGCGGTCCCGATAGCTGACGTAATAGAACACGGCGCCGCGCAGGCGGACCGCGCGCAACACGTCCGACAAAGTGTCATGGCTCATCAGCTGAGATCCGCCGGACCCTCGATCAAGTTCCCTGGACGGTGAATCAAGGCAAACGAGTCCGCGTCTGCAGCCGCGGACAGGCGAGCAAATATCCGCGACGAGAAGTGAAGCGTCAAGCCGCGCACTCGCGAAAGATGCTCAGCGTCGATTTCATCTGAAACGACACACGATCGAACCCCAATGGAGAGAGTCATGTCTGTCATCGAATCCCCCAGCACCGCCTCGCGCGCCGCACCGGTTGCAGTGCAACCCGATTTCACCGCCATCAAGGCGAAACAGCACGCCACCTGGGCGAGCGGCGACTTTGCCGTGATCGGCGTCACGCTGCAGATCGTCGGCGAGTCGCTCGCCGAAGCCGTCGACATCCGCGCCGGCGAGCAAGTGCTCGACGTGGCCGCCGGCAACGGCAACGCGACGCTGGCCGCGGCGCGACGCTTTGCGCAGGTCACTTCGACCGACTATGTCCCGGCTTTGCTGGAAAAGAGTGCCGAACGCGCAAAGGCCGAAGGCCTTGACGTCACCTACCAGGTAGCGGATGCGGAGCAGTTGCCCTTTGATGACGCGAGCTTCGACGTCGTGCTGTCGACGTATGGCGCCATGTTTACGCCACAGCACCAGCGCCCGGCCGACGAGATGCTGCGCGTGCTCCGCAGCGGCGGCCGCATCGGTCTTGCCAACTGGACCCCGGAAGGATTCATCGGCCAGCTGTTCAAGGTGGTCGGCGCACACGTGCCGCCGCCGGCCGGACTGAAGTCGCCCGCGCTATGGGGCACAGAGCCGCACATCGTCGAACTGTTCGGTGCGCAGGCCGCCGACATCAATTGCGTTCGCAAGAACTTCAACTTCCGCTACCAGTCCGCGGCACACTGGCTGCAGATCTTCCGCGATTACTATGGTCCGACGCACAAGGCGTTCGCGGCGCTCGATGCGGCAGGCCAGCGGCTGCTCGCGGCCGACATCACCGCGTTGCTCGAACGGCTGAACGTCGGCGGCCCCGACTCGCTCGTCGTGCCGGGTGAATACCTGGAAGTCGTGATCACCAAACGCTAAGCGCCCGCCCGTCGGCGGTCGCGCAGATCCAGCCGACCGCACCGTCCCTGCCCTGAAGTGGGCACGGCCGGTGCTGGCCGACCCGCAGCCTGCCGATTACAATTCGCATCCGCTTCGAGGAGCGTTGCGACAAGGCGCCCGCCTTGCCAGGCTCGAAGCAGCTGCCCGCTCGGGCGGCTTGTTCCAACGGCGCTCGCAAACTTCTTTCTCGAAAGGAGGGCGCGAGATGAGCGCCGTACTCAAATCCACCCCATCGGGCGACTACGTAGTCGCCGACCTGAAACTCGCGGACTGGGGCCGCAAGGAAATCCGCATCGCCGAAACGGAGATGCCGGGTCTGATGGCGATCCGCGAGGAGTTCGCCGCCAGGCAGCCGCTGCGCGGCGCGCGCATCACCGGCTCGTTGCACATGACGATCCAGACCGCGGTGCTGATCGAGACGCTGCAGGCGCTGGGCGCGCAGGTGCGCTGGGCCAGCTGCAACATCTTCTCCACCCAGGATCACGCCGCCGCGGCGATCGCCGCGAACGGCACCGCGGTGTTCGCGGTCAAGGGCGAATCGCTGGACGACTACTGGGACTACACGCACCGCATCTTCGAATGGCCCGACGGCGGCCATTCGAACATGATCCTCGACGACGGCGGCGACGCCACGCTGTTGCTGCACCTGGGCGCGAAGGCCGAGAAGGATCTGTCCGTGATCGCCGCGCCGACGAGCGAGGAAGAAACGGCGCTCTTCAAGGCGATCAAGGCGAAGCTCGCCAAGGATCCGGCCTGGTATTCGACGCGGATCGCGAAGATCAAGGGCGTCACGGAGGAGACAACCACCGGCGTCAAGCGCCTGTACCAGATGGCGAAGGAAGGCCGCCTCGCGTTCCCGGCGATCAACGTGAACGACTCGGTCACCAAGAGCAAGTTCGACAACCTGTACGGCTGCCGCGAGTCGCTGGTCGACGGCATCAAGCGCGCGACCGACGTGATGGTGGTGGGCAAGGTCGCGCTCGTCGCCGGCTACGGCGACGTCGGCAAGGGCTCCGCGCAGGCGCTGCGCGCACTGAGCGCGCAGGTCTGGGTGACCGAGATCGACCCGATCTGCGCACTGCAGGCG